>CAPRTS010000001.1 GCA_948695535.1 uncultured Eubacteriales bacterium
TGATCATTATTGTGATCGCGGTAGCGGCGTTCATTGGGGCATTGGTGGGCATTGGGCTGGTGGTGCGCAGTCACGACCGCACCCCCAAACCGGCCAAGGAAAAGAGAACTAAGCAAAATAAAAAGAAACAAACGACCGTAGGTGACGGCAGTGACGTAACACCCAAAAACTAACCACGAAACAAAAAAAGCCACCGGCAGGGTGGCTCTTTTTTGGCTATTAGCGATGAACAATTAGATGTTCAATAAACGCATAATGCGGCCGTTTAAGATCATCAAGACCAAGTCAATGATCCAAATGATGTTCCAACCTAACAACAGACGCAGGATACCGGCGACAATTTTGCCTTCCTGAATACGGGTTACCACACCGCAAATTAACGCGGTGATCGGAATGATCGCCAAAATTACGCTAACCAGGTAACCCAGTCCGAAATAGTCTTTATTGCTTTTTGCCATTTTAATTTTCTCCTTTTGTATTTTATTTATATGCACGATAGCTTAGTAACTTGCGTCCGTAAATTCTTTACGGGGTGCACGGGCTTCGTCACCAATTTGGATAAAGTAACGTTTGCCGTCACGGCTGTTGCAGTTTTTCAAAATCGTGCGAATCGCGGTAACTGTGGCACCGCCTTTGCCGATGACACGACCCATGTCGCCGTCGGCAACTTTAACCTTGACCGTAATATTGTCACCATCAACGATGTCCTCCAAAACTACGGCTTCGGGTTTTTCTACTAAACTTTTTACAATCAGTTCAATAACTTGTTTCATTTCTTTTTAATTATTCCTTTTTTGTTGCTTTTTTTGTTGTTTTTACTTCTTTTTTTCTTGTTGGCGTATACTTAGTCGGCTTGATTACGCCAGCCAGTTCCAACACTTTTTTTGCGGTCGGGGTCGGGGTAGCGCCTTTATTCAGCCAACTTTGCGCCAATTCTTGATCGACCTTTACTGCTGCTGGTTCAACCAAGGGATTGTAAGTTCCGATAACTTCCAAGAATTTACCGTCACGTGGTGACCGGCTGTCGGTAGCCACTACACGATAAAACGGGTTACCTTTGTCACCCAGTCTTGTCAGTCGTATCTTTACTGCCATTCGTTGCTTTGCTCCTCCTTTTGTTAAATTTATTGCGTTGGGACTTACATCACTGTGGTGAACGCCCAAACTTTAACGTAATTTTAACTTACCACCTTTGTTGACTTGTTTCATTAACAGTTTACTTTGTTCAAATTGTTTAAGCAACTGATTAACTTCTTGAATCGTAGTACCACTGCCAGTAGCAATGCGTTGCTTGCGACTGGATTTCAAAATTTCGGGGTTGGCACGTTCTTCGCTGGTCATGGATTGGATAATTGCTTTGTTGCGCGCCATCGCGGCTTCGTCCAGTTTACCAAATTTTACCTTGCCTCCCATCGCACCGCCTAAACTTTCGAGCATTTCGTCTAAGTTGCCCATTTTTTTGACGTTATCAAATTGCACTAAAAAGTCTTCCAAAGTAAACGCGTTACGCCGGAAAACATCTTGCAGGCGTTTCATTTCTTGCTCGTTAACCACGGTTTGAGCCTTCTCAATTACGGTTAACACGTCACCCATACCCAAAATACGACGCGCAATGCGGTCGGGGTGGAACACTTCAATGTCGCCTAACTTTTCACCCGTACCGCAAAATTTAATCGGTTTGCCCGTTACGTAGCGAATGGACATCGCGGCTCCGCCACGGGTGTCGCCGTCTAACTTGGTCAACAATACACCAGTAATGTCCAAAGTGTTGTTAAATTCGGTAGCCACGTTTACCGCGTCTTGCCCGGTCATTGCGTCCACGGTCAGCAAAATTTCGGTGGGTTTAACCGCTTTCTTAATCGCGCATAATTCTTGCATTAAATTTTGGTCGATATGTAAACGCCCGGCGGTATCAATTATGACTGTGTCTAAATTGTTCGCCAAAGCGTGCTTAATACCATCTTGGGCGATTTTGACCGGATCCTTTTTACCACCTTCGTAGAAAGCCACGCCGGCGTTTTTCGCCACAATTTGCAACTGTTCAATCGCAGCGGGGCGGTAAATATCGTCGGCTACCAGCAACACGCGTTTGCCTTGACCTTTTAATAACTGACCTAACTTGCCACAGAAAGTGGTTTTGCCCGCACCTTGCAGCCCGGCCATCATAATTATGGTCGGTGGTTGCGGGGCGACCGCCAACTTTTCGTTACCACCGCCCAGCAGTTCAGTCATCTGTTCGTGAACAATCTTAATAATCTGTTGGCCGGGAGTTAAGGACTGCATGACGCTTTCGCCCGTGCATTTGGCGGATGTTTCGGCAATGAAGTTTTTAACCACGGCAATATTAACGTCGGCTTCTAACAAAGCCAACTTAATTTCACGCATGGCAGCTTTAATTTCTAATTCCGTCAGTTTACCACTGCGGGTCAACTTCGCAAAAATGTGCTTGAACTTGTCTGCTAAACTTGAAAATGCCAACTCTAACCTCGCTCATTTGTATTATCGTTCAGAATGCAGTTTTTGTCAAGGGAATGTTTGGTGCAGGTGAGAATAACAGCCGCGACATGGTGTGTTGGTGGTGTGGAGCGGGTGATACTCGCTGGCGCTCGTGCACCCACTCATTTTTACTGCGTAAAAATGGAGCGGGTGATCGGAATCGAACCGACGCTATCAGCTTGGAAGGCTGGAGTTCTACCATTGAACTACACCCGCGGAATAAATTACTATAACACACTATTTTTTACTTGGCAAGTCATCATTACTGGACATTACTTACCAAACAATTTCGCCGTGCCATTGCAAAGTGCGTAAATCGATAAAATAGGCTTTCGCTCCGTAATACGGGGCAAGCAACAAACCTAAACCACTACCAAGTCCGAGTGCCAGTCCTAGTTTAACACTGTAAACCAGTGTCGAATTCCGTATCTTATAAAAATAATACAATAAGGTTGGTGGTAAAAAGAACACCCAAATGCTGACAACAACGCAAGAACAAACCTTGTTTACGCCCCAAGCCAAAGATGCATCAAGGAAAAACAACCACACTGCGATTACGGTTAAGGTTATTGCCAGTAACAAGGTCGCAATTTTAGGTTTAATTTGGTGTTGCATGGTGCTATTGTAGTGGGTAATTGCCTTTTGGACAAATATTTTGCAGTCGGCTTTACAGCAACGGCGCAAAGATGTTGATAATCGAGCGGAAAAGTTTTTTCAGTAAATTGTCTTTGATATCGCCTTGGGTAATGGGTAGTGATTGTTGTTGCGAACGCAAAAAGTCGTCTTTGATGGTGGCGATAACCGGGTGATTATAGAGCCAGACGCCATTTTCGTAGTGGTGCACTAAACTGCGGTAATCCAAGTTGATGGTACCGACTATCGCGAATTGGTCGTCGCTGAGATAGGTTTTGGCGTGGATAAAGCCCGGGGCGTATTCAAAGATTTTGACACCGGCGGCCAGTAAGCGGTCGTAACTGTTGCGGGTCATCATGAAGACGGCTTTCTTGTCGGGAATGTGCGGGGTAATAATGCGCACGTCGACCCCGCGCAGGGCGGTATTTTCCAACGCAGCGGTCAGTTCGCCGTCGATGATTAAGTACGGGGTGGTAATGTAGACGTACTGCTGGGCGGAGTTCAACATGTTCATAATCGCGGTTTTGGCGACACGGCGGGGAAACAGTGGTTTGGGCCCGTCGCCGAACGGTAAGCAATAGCCCGTACTGGCAACTTGGTGGTGGCGGTAATAGGTAGCGAATGGTAAGGTGTTTTTATGGTCGTTAAGGCAATAGTCTACCAAAAACAAACGGGTCATTTCGTCTACGGCGGCGCCCGTTAAGCGAATCGCAACGTCTTTCCAGTAGCCAAACCGTGGCACGCGGTTAATGTATTCATCGGCTAAATTGATGCCACCGGTGTAGGCGATTTGGCCGTCAATAATGGTCATTTTGCGGTGGCAACGGTTATTAAATTCGTTATTGGCTTGGCCTTTTAATTTGCCAAAGGTGACCGCTTTGATGCCCATTTTTCGTAAGCGTTTATCATAGTTGCCGGGTAACTTAGTCATGCAACCAATGTCGTCGTAAACCACCCGCACTTCGACGTGCGCAGCGACCTTATCTTTTAAGATGTCAAGAATACTTTGCCAAAAAACGCCTTGTTCAATGATGAAGTAATCCAGAAAAATGAATTCCTTGGCCGTCCGCAAATCCGCCAGCAGTCGTTCGTGCATGGCTTCGCCACTGGGGAAGTATTCGACCGCGGTGTTAGTGTACAGTTTGGATCGCGATAAATTCTTTAAAGCGGTGGCTTGGGCGTAGGCGACCGGGTTTTGTTGCTGTAAAGTGGCTAAGTCAACACTATCGTCTTGGTCACATTGCAAATCTTGAATTTTTTGTAAGCCCTTTTGTTGGCGTTTGGAAATATTGCGGTTGTAAAACAGGAAGTAGGTCATGAAACCAATGATGGGAATTAACATCACGAAAAACAGCCACGGTACTTTGTAATCGGGGTTGTCTTTGGCGTTAATGATGCCGACGGTGCAAACCATTTGGGTGATCACTACGGCAATATAGAAATAGGGCAGGTAAATCGTCAGCCAAATGACTACGGCCAAAATCGTAACGTACTCGGCCAGCATCAAACTGATCGACAGTAAGTACCGGAAAGGTACGTAGGTGAATTTAACCTTCTGCTTTGGTTGCACGTTACCAGTATACCAGCAATCGCGCAAAAATTATAGGTAATTATTACAAATAGGCGCCAAAGTCGGTGACCAGAACTTGACCGGTAATCGGGGTAGCGGCGTCACTGGCTAAGAACAGAACGGTATTGGCAACTTCGGCCGGTTGGCAAGGACGGCAGTTACGTAAATCCGCGTGTTGCGCCATTTGCGCGAACATGGCTTGTTCCGTCTGTTTAATATCCATGCCTGTGGTCATCGGGGTAATGATCGAACCGGGGCAAACCACATTGCAACGGATATACGTCGGGGTTCCGGCGTAACGCAAAGCCACGTGCTTGGTAAAGGCGACTAACGCACCTTTGGTCGCCGAGTAGACCGCACCGCCGCAACCACGTAAGCCGGTAACCGACGCAATGTTAACAATGCTGCCGCCGCCTTGTTTTTCCATTTGGGGTAAGACTGCCCGGGTAACTTGCATTGTGCCGCGTTGGTTGACCGCGACCACGCGTTCCAAGTCGCTGTCTAAATAATTGGCGGCCGAACGCAGGCCCGTATCCAAAACCCCTGCGTTGTTGACTAAAATGTCGATACGGCCAAATTGCTTAATTGCCGTCGCTACCATGGTCTTAACCGCTGTGTCGTTGCTGATGTCGGTTTCGATTGCCAAAACGGTCACGGGGTAGTTTTGGCGAATTTGCTTTGCGACTTGTTCTAACTTCGCCTTACCGTGGGAGGCCAGTACCAAATTACAGCCCGCCGCGGCAAATTGTTCAGCGATTACTGCACCTAATCCCGACGAGGAGCCCGTCACGATTGCGACTTTATTAGTTAATTGCCAAGTTTGTAAATCCATACTATGTATATGGCACAAATTACTTGTTTTGAAAACTGTTTTTAAGTAATTTTATGGTTAACTTTTATTCCCTGGTAAGGAAAGCGTCGGTGCTCGGCGTAACTTCCGTGGCGGTGGTAAGGGTGCAAGTGGTTTTTTTACGGGGCGTAGTGGTGGGAACCGTGTCGGGTGTCACCATTAACTTCCCGTTAAAACACAGTTCGCTGTGTCGGTCGTTGTAGTACCCGTGCAAGCGTTGTTCTAACTGCCAAGCGTGGCGGTTAATTAAGGGTTGGAACATGCCTAATTTGTAATCGGGAACGGTGAAAAACGGTCGGTCGGTGCCCAGTTCGCTAATCGCGGCGGTCACCATCTTTTCGCCAATGCCCAAAGAACGGTAGCCGTTGTTAATGACCAACGAGCAAAGTTTGCGTTCGGCTGGGGTGTTTTTTAAGCAGGCCATACCAATCACGTTGTAAGGACTGTTGTCCGCGTGTGCTAACAAAATATCGCGTTGCGGAGTGACTAAATCCGCCACTTGGACGTCGTAAAACCATTCGCGATAATTGGGGTAGTCCTCTTTCAGGTAGGCGGTTTGGTCGTACAGTTGGTCGATTAAACGGTGGTACAAATACGGGGGCAAGACTCCTTGGTAGCGTTTGATACTTTCAATTTGAATCATTGGTATTAACCCCCTTTTAACGTTGTTTGACGAATTTTTTTCTCATTCGCAAAGTAGCACAAACGTTAGGTTAAATGCAATAGGGTAACCCAAAAAAGTTGCCGAAATTTTGGCCAAAAAATACCACCTAAGGTAAGGTGGTAATTAACGGGCAATTTCGTTAGCGTATTCTTGAACTTCTTGCATTTGACGCGCCAAAAATTTTAATTGTTTGAAGTCGTCCATCGTTTCGCAAGCCAAGATTTGTTTCGGGGTAAAGTAGCAATCGTCGGCCACGGACTGGACAAAGCGGTTCTCCCAAGGCTTTTTCAAACTGTGGCTGGCGGGGTCGATGATGCAATTTTTGCGTTTCATAGGGCTCTCCTTTTCTTGGTTACAAGATACCACTTGTCGCGGCAAAAAGTCAAGATTTTTACGCAATTTAGGCCAGTGGCATAAGGAGTTAATTTAGGTGGGCTTGCACTCCATAATGTTCGTTTTCGATTATTAATTTTGATTTTACGGGAATCAAAAATTATCTTTCTCGTTAACAAATTTCCAATCCAAAAAACTTGTTATGTGATATGATTTGATCCCATGCTTTTCAGCTTCTCTTAAGTGGGATAGGGTATCATCAACGAAAAGGCAATCATTCAAGGCAACCGAATGCTCATTACACCAAGAGATAATGCTTTTATATTTGGGAATATTTTCAAAAGTTAAAATTCTTTCAGTTATCATTGGATAATAATTATTAAGCCAAATATTTTTATCATCCATTTCTTTTTGAATCTGACAATGGGACATTATTATATTTTGTTTGGATCGACAAGTAGCAATCACACTCTGCATAAATTTTGAAGGAAGTCTTTCAAGAAAAATTCCCTGCTCAATTTCTTCAACAGACATGCCATTATTGGTGCCCTTGGGATCGCCGACATGATCATTAAATCTATAAGCTGCTAAAGTCCCGTCTATATCCCAAAATATATATTTGTTTTTTGTATCAGCAACTGTAATCATACTCTTATTATTGAACATGCGTTTTCTTTCTCCCCATAAGACTGCTTAGTTAGTTTTATTTGGAGCTGGTGGCGAGACTTGAACTCGCGACCTACGCATTACGAATGCGTCGCACTACCAACTGTGCTACACCAGCGGACAATGCAGTAGTATAACACACCAATCATGACCGACGCAAGCCGAAAGTATACATAACTATGCGGCGCTTGGCAAAATGGGGGTGGGGGGTGTTGGCGGTAGTCATCGCCTTAATCGTGGGTATCGTAACCTTGGTTAATCCCGTGGTCTTTGCTTATGCTAGCGCCCAGTTAGACGCGATTACCGTGCAAGCGTTAAACGCCGGGGTCGCCGACGTAGTAACCACGGAAACTTATCCGCAACTGACCGATGTTCGTCGCGATAACCAAGGCGTAATCACCAGTATTACCGCGGACGCTATCGCCATGAACCGTATTGCTGCCCAAGTATCAACCGCCGCCCAAAAGCATTTGATCGCGATGGGTAACACCGGCGTACCGATTCCGGTGGGTACTTTTTCGGGCTTACCCATTTTAGTGGGCAAAGGCTGGCCGGTTATGGTCAAGGTAAACTTGGTCGGGGCAGTAAATTGTCGTTTTGATTCCACTTTGGCGTCGGCGGGGATTAACCAAACGCAACACAAAGTAATTTTGTCTTTGGACGCAGTTGTTGACGTAATCTTACCTTTGGGACAACGCCGTACTCAAATTGCGGTACAAATGTTGTTTGCCGATAGTATTATCGTTGGCAAAGTGCCCGAGTTCATGTTAACCGCATAGAATGAAGTAGCCCTGCTTTACGGGGTAACAAGGAGGAAAAACAAGATGTGGTACCATTATTATTACCCAACCTATTATTACACTTATAATACCGGACGTTGTGGCTGTAATGGTTGTAACAACTGGTATACTGGTTACACAACCTACAACAATTCGTGCGGTAACTGCGGTTGCAATAACAACGTTTACGCCTATACCAACGGTAGTGGCAACTGTGGTTGCAACAGTTGTCGTTGCAATAGTTGTAATAACGGCTACGCCAGCATTATGTATTACTAAAGAAATAGAACCAAAGACTTTTCGACATTAAAAAACGCGGGTAACAAACAAAACCCGCGTTTTTGGTAGTGCCGGCGGGAGTCGAACCCGCCATACCGCCGTGAAAGGGCGGTGTCTTAACCGATTGACCACGGCACCGAATGCCTTAATATAGCACAGTTCCGTGGCTTTGACAAGTAATTACCGCAATTTAGTAAACAACATTATTGCCGCAGCAGGGTGTTGCGTAGCAGTGACCTTGGTACGGTACATTGTAAGTTTGGCAGCAATTGCCGCCGCAGCCATTATTATAGCAAGTGCTATAATTATAGCCGCAATTCCCGTTGGCACAGTTAACCGTGTAGGGAAACGAAGCGTTGGGGAAGTTGCTGGCCGTGGTGTAGGTAGTTTGGCCATTTAGGTTATTATAAGTGGTGTTGGTTGTGCGGCGGTAAACATTAGTGTTGTCGCTGGTGATGCCATCTTCGATTTTGTTTATTTCTCTTTGTTGCAAGGCCAAAGCTAAAACAATAATCAGCAGTGACGTGTTATTGGCCAGGTTGATGTTGTGACAATGACTGTATAAACCCAAGGCCAACAATGGTAAAACTAAATTCGTATTAAACATAAATGATGTTACTCCTTTTTAATAAATTTTGCCAACGGGGAATAGTGGTTGGTTTAAGAAACTGTTATCGGCGCTTTGGTGATAATGTTCGGCACGGTTAATTGGGGCGTAGCCGTAAACCGGCACCAATAGGTCAGTAACGGCACTTACGCGTACCAAAATTTTGAAAGTAACGTTACGCAGGGTGGTAGTGGCACCATCATTAGTAAAGCCGGTGGCTTCCAGGGTGGCTTCACTGGTAATGGTGTACGGGAAAGCGGCGTCGCTGGGTAAATATAGTACAAGATCAATCGGGCGGGTAATTGTACTGTGCGTTTGAAACGCGGTGTTATTGGCGTCCGTTAAATAAAGGGTGACAGGAATGACAACGTCAGCGGTAACACGGGTGCAGTGGTTAGGCCCCAGCGGGGTGGTGGTTAGGTTTAACATTTGTGTTTCGGTGGGCGTAGCGGTAATGCGTTGCATCGTGAAGGGTGCAGTAACGGTACCGGGAATGGTGCCGGTGTCGATAACTAGATTAGTAGCGCTGCTGACTTCTAAGGCACTATCTAACACGCGGGGTACCGAAATGACGACTCGGTTCATGGGTTTCTACCTCCTTTAATGGCTTTATTTATGCGGTAAATAATTTTTGTGTGCACGCACATACTACGACAATGAAGGTAAGTAAAAGACAAATTTTTTGGCGGGTGGGAGCGTGGCTGTTAGCCATGGTAATCTTAGCGGGTTTCATGGCGGGAGTCAGTTTGCTAAGTCGTGTTCCGGCCCAGGTAACCTTAGGTGCGGTAGGGGAAACTTCTGCCCACGGTATGTGCACCATGGACGTAGCGACGGGACGGGTATTGTTTGCCCATAATGCGGATCAAACCATGGGCATGGCGTCGACTACGAAAGTCGTTACGGCTTTGACTGTGTTAGAAAATTATGCTGATTTGGATACCAAAGTCACCATTCCCGACGCGGCAGTCGGCATTGAGGGCAGTAGTATCTATTTGCAAAAAGGCGAACAACTAACTGTGCGTGAATTGTTATACGGGTTAATGTTGCGGTCAGGAAACGACGCGGCGGTGGCGTTGGCCTTAACCGTGGCCGGCAGTATTGCTGACTTCGCAACTTTGATGAACCAGACGGCAAGCAAGTACGGTGCAACTAAGTCACATTTTACTAACCCCCACGGCTTAGACGACCCCGCTCATTACACAACAGCGCGCGATTTAGCCAAAATCAGTGCCGCCGCGTTAAAAAATCCAACTTTTGTCGAAATTTGTTCGGCCGTGGAAAAGCGGATCGATGGTGTAGACTATCCGCGAGTGTTACAGAATAAAAATAAATTGCTGAAAAGTTTGGATGGCTGTATCGGCGTTAAAACGGGGTATACCAAAAAAACCGGTCGTTCGTTCGTTGGGGCACGCGAAGTTGATGGGCAAAAAATTGTTTGTGTAGTGTTAAACTGTGGGCCCATGTTCCCCGAAACGGCGCAACTGTTGCGTGACGCGGATCGTTTGTACCACAATAAAGTAATTTTAGAGAAAGAAGAAATTTTCACGGCGACCGACGGTACCATGGGTATCGCCTTGGCAGATTTCGCGTACCCGTTAACTGACGCTGAATTGGCGGAATTGGACATTACCTTGGTCGGTAATACCGTGACCATCAAGTTTGAAGGTAAGGTTATTTATACCGGTTATGCGGTTAATATCGGTGATGGCAGCCCCGGTGCTAACGCCCGTGAAATTGCTGCTTAATTTAGCAATTGCTACTTGAAATAAGTTACGTAGTATGTTAAATTAAATATGGAGAAACAATATGGTACAACCAACGAAAAACCTTAAACTTACCACCTGTCAAGTGGTGGTTACGCGGGGGTTAAAACGGCGGTTACGGTCACTGATTACTGATAACGGTTTGCGTACTGCGGATCCAGCAACGGTGGTTATCGGGCGGTGTGAAGACTGCGGGTCGTTAATTTACGCCGATGACTTGCTGACGTCCGCCCCGGAACCGGCACCCGCCCAAGTCGACGAATGGGAATATTACCAATAAAAAAAGCACGTTGTTAACCGGCGTGCTTTTTTAACGGTAGTAAAAACTTACTGCTCGCGGTCGGCGGGGGTAGTGTTGGTCGCGTCGGTGTTGGCGTCGGTCGACAAAAACTCTTGCATCTCTTTAATGGTGCGTTCGGCCCATTGTTTGTTAAGTGCGTGCATGGCCTTATGGTCACGTAAATTCTTAGCGGTCCACCAATCTTCCGGTATGCGGCAGTAAGGGCAGTTCGCGATATATTCTAAGGTGCGTTCGGCCTTGGCGATTTGCCCTTCGGCAACGCGACGGTTGTGCGCGTCCCAATCGACGCTTTCTACATGCTTAACGCTACCGACCACGGCCGCCGTAAGCCCGACCGCAAAAGCGGTGGCTTTGAAAATGCGCTTTTTTTTGCTGGGTTGGGGTGTTGAGTTGTTCATAATTTTCTCCTTTTTTATTGACAGCACTATACCATAAGCCGTGACAAATTGACAATACTTTTCGTAAAAAACGCCCCCGATTTTTCGAGAGCGTTATAGTTAAGTTGCCTGTTCGCGTCAAGTTAATTATTCGCGGCGGTGCGTTTGGCGGCGTGTTTGGCCATTAAGTACGTGGACAACCAGTAAATGCCATAGATGCACGCGGTGACGGAGTAAAACGCGGCCAAGGTTAGAAAGGGCATTAAGTAGGGAGACATACCGAACGTACTGCCGGTTAAGAAAAACCAATCGTAATGACCACTGCCACCGGCGTAATTGGTGTTATAGCAAACGTTGCCAATGGTCGCCCATAGCGCGACACAAACCATGCCGACCAAAGGTAACCAAAGCTTTTTAATGTGCAGTTTGACTTGGCCGGTGGTCAGGGACAAAATACCCCACGCCAGTAACAAACCGTGGTAAAGCATGGTTTGTACCACTTTGTAGCACCATGGTGTGTTGTCGCCTAAGGCACTGCCCGGGTAGACTAAATACATGAAAGCCCCGGTTGTGGCCAACGCCACAATGATTTCTTTGAACCAATCGTGTTTACTGTTCGCTACGAAAATCGCCATTACGCCCATTAAGGTACAAATGTGGAATGGCAATTTATCGATGTTTAGGGTAAACGATGAACGGACAAAAGGTTGTAAAAAGAAATCAACTACGTAAAAGCCAAACGTAACCAGTGCTAAAATCTTTAAAGTTTTATGTTTGGTGGCGTCGCTTTTGCCTTTCAACCAAAAGGCCGCGCCGATAATTGCGCCCGCAATCAAAAAGATGTACAGAAAATGCCAAATTGAAAAGCAGGTAATTTCGATGGGTCCGTCCGTATTGCCTAATATGTCACTTAAAAATTTTTTCATTGTTCAACTCCTTTATTTGTTTTTTGCCATGGCCAGCGCCAGTTTTTCACCTGCACGTACCACCGGTCTTCCCGCGGTAGGGCGCAACGTTCGTATAACGCCGTCAACGCGAAAACCAACAGTGTGCCTAAAAGCCCCATGAACAAAGTATTAAACCACGGGCAAGCGGGAAGGGGTGGTTCTAACAAGAACATGGTGTTTGGTGGGTCCATACGACAAAGGCGGTACAAGCCGATGATTAAACCGCCGTCGATCAAGAAAAAACACAACCCGGTAAAAACACTGAGCGTATTAAACACACGAATTTTAAGGTAGCCACCGACTAATAAATAAAGACAACCAAAGATCATTGTGGAATGCGACAGTAAACCTTTTAACGTTTCCCAATCGGCTAAGTCAGGTACTCGACCGTAACGTTCGTTTAAGATAATGCCAATCGCGCCCCCGACAATGCCTAAATAAAAGGTGGCTTCGACCAGAATCCGGTAGACTACGGATTCTCGCTTGCGAGCAAACGCGACGATCAACAGTGTCCACATAATTATGTTACAGGGGAAAATAGGCAATAACATGGGGCTGGCAACTTCGGCACTGCCGGTAGTGAAGTAGTCTACGTAAAGACTGCTGAAATGCAAAGCCACGGTGACAACCGCGGCAATTTGTAAAATTAAGTTTTTTCGATTTTGTTGCTTAATGGTTAAGCCACAAATTACTAACAGTCCCGCGGTAATTACCGTTGCACTGATCATGTAAAGCCAATGTGCCAAGTCGAACAACATAATCTATTTTAGCTTACTCTTTTCCATTGACCGCTGTCAATAGTTTTCCCCAAATTTCGTCAAATTTCGCGTCGGTAGGGCTCGGTGACTTATTACTAAAAAACCCATGGTTGTTAAAGATCGCCATGGGTTTTATTATGCGTAAAGTTGGTTAATAGTTTACCTTTCGCGGTCAAGGTTAACGTCATTAACCACGCGTTCGCGTGCTTGTTCTTTTAGGTAGGCGGGGTTGTTTTGCATGGCCAATTTATGTAATTTTTTCAATTCGGCCTTGACGTGTTGTTCCTTTTTGAAATTTTGGTAGGTGGTTTGGAACCAATTTTCTTTTTTCATATTAATAATTACTCCTTTTATTAAATTTTAATATTTAGCATACCACACGCTACGGCATAAGGCAATACTTAAAATGAGATTGGTAACGGGTTAATGCTTGGCGGTAAGCGTGGTGATAAACTGATTAATAATTTTCTGGTGCTTTAAGTAATAAGGACGGTACTGTTGCCATAAACGCCGGGATTCCGGTCGTCCAATAGACCCTTTGTCGCGTTGTTTTAAGTTTAAGAAACTTTGGTGGACACTGGTGCGTTTGATAATCAGCGGACGACTTTGTAAAAATTGTAAATTGTCGATGCGGGTAAACAGTTCCGAGCCTTCATAGATAAATAATTGCTGGGGGTTGGCCGCGATATAATCAAGCATCATCTGGTCGTAGGCGCGGCGGTATTTTTGCATGGTGGCGTGGTCAACGTGCGTGCGCCACTGTTGCTTGGTAAAATAAACCTGCGTTTCGGGGTGGAGTTTTTGGAAAAGCTCAACAAAGAATTTGGACTCGGGGCTGTCGTATTGTTCCGACCAACACAGCCAATCTTGCCGCAGGTGTAGGGCGTGGTGTTGTTGAGCCAAACGCTCGGCGGTATAAGTTTTGCCGGCACCATAAAGCCCGGTAACAAAAATTACATTATCGGTCGTACCAAATTTATCTAAATTAAAAGTCAAATCGGGTCGGGTAACGTATCTGCTTACGCGTTGCTTGCACATGGTGTATTTTAACCTACCATAGGCAAAAACGGCAAAATTTTTTTCGGCTAAGTTAGTGCGATGGTGCGTCGAGGAGTGAAGCGACGAAAGCGTACCATTTTGGGCGGGACAAATTATTGTCTTAAAAATAGTATTTGGTTATGTGGTCGGTTATCCCGCCCAAAATGGTGCGAACGAGAGGATTTGAACCTCCAAAAATGCGCTTCTGAGACGCACGCGTATGCCAGTTCCGCCACGCTCGCAAATCTGTGGGCAGTCTACCCCAAACGAAGCACTTTGTCAATTTGGCAATTAGGGCATGGCTATAAAGTGGCACAACCGCCATTTTGGTATTGACTATCGTGTGGGTGGGTGCCATAATACCATATGGACAACAGAAAATTATCTAAATCGACGATTGGTAAATTTGCTGACGAATCTATGGATTACGGGAAAAATGATTATTTAGCACCCGCAGACGTTGACCGCTTGTTGCAAAACGTAGAAACAACGGACAAGGAATTGTTGACGGACGAAGAACTTAAACAATTACTGGTTATGGAAGAGGATCCCGCCGTCGGTAAGCAAAATGCAGCAGCACCGGCCGAACGTGAAAGGTCAAATTTTTGTAAGTTAGATATGTCTACGCCGCTTAAAGTATGGTATACGCGCAGTAAAGCCGATCGCGAGGCGGGGTACCAAAAAACAACTTTGGAGGCTATGTTGAACCATCTGCGTTATGGTAACGAAGAATTAGAAGACATTGGTGGAATGATGATTGACGTTAACCAATTGCTCGCGGCGCAGAAAGCGAACGAACAAACAACCGACAACGGTCGCGAAATGTAATCGGGAATTATTAACGATAATGAAAAGGACGGAGCGACCGTCCTTTTTTGTTTGTCAAAATTGGCGATTGCGTGTACAGTCTTATTGTGGTTCTCAAACGTATCACTATGAACGGGTTCAAATCCTTTGCCGACAAAATCGACATCAATTTTGGCGGCGGTATTACCGCGATTGTAGGACCGAACGGTTGCGGCAAAAGTAACGTCAGTGATGCGATCAAATGGGTACTGGGGGAGCAGAGTTACAAGGCCGTGCGTGGTGGCTCCATGCAAGACGTAATTTTCAAGGGTACGGAAACCCGCAAAATGCAATCTTACGCCGAAGTCAGTTTGGTGTTCGACAACCGCAGTAAAGTTTTTGACATTGACGAAAGCGAAGTAACCTTGTCCCGTAAATTGTATCGTGACGGCGAAAGCGAATACGCGATTAACGGGCAACCGACCCGTTTGAAAGATATTAACAACTTATTACACGACAGCGGTATTGACCGCGACGGCTTAACGATTATCAGCCAAGGTCAGGTGGCGGACTTGGTGGCCGCCAAGCCCGAAAACCGCCGGGGTATTTTTGAAGAAGCGGCGGGCATTGCCAAGTTCCGCGCACGCAAAGACGAAGCCGCCCGTAAGTTGGAACGCACCAGTCAAGAGTTAGTGCGCGTTGGTGACGTGTTGGCGGAAATCGAGCGCAACCTGGGCCCGTTAATGAAGCAAGCGGAAAAAGCCCAAAAGTATTTGGCGTTAAAGGAAGAATTAAAGAAGTTAGAAATCAATTTGTTTATTTATAAATACGACCACGTGGCAGAAGAAAAGGCCAAGGTACAAACGCAGGTGGACACCTTGGGGGCCGAATTGAAAAAATTGCAAAGCGAATTGGCGACCATGGACGCGGCCAGTGCCAACGGTATGCAAGAGTTGTCGGCCTTAGACAAAAAGGTGGCGACCTTGCGCGACCAGATTCTGGCCTTGTCGATTGATAACGAACGCCAAAGCGGCGAGCAATTATTGTACCAAGCCACCGCGGACGGACTGCACCAAGCCGAAATGCAAAAGGCGCAGTTGCTGTCCAAGCAACAAATGATTAAGAACTTGATTGATTCGGGTGAAGGCTTTAAATATAGCGTGAAAAAATTGTTGGCGGAACGCAGTCACAATGGCGAAGTCGCCCGGGCGATCGTCGGTGTGGTTTCGCAAGAATTGTCCGTGCCGAAAGAATTAGAAACCGCGATGGAAATGGCGTTGGGGGCGGCCGCGCAAAACGTGATTACTCACGACGAAGAAGACGCGAAAAAGTTAGTCCATTTGTTGGCGTCTAAAAATTTAGGTCGGGCAACCTTTTTGCCGATTACGTCGGTTAAGCCCCGCGAAATTACCGCGGCGGAACGACAAATCTTAAAGGGCATGGGTAACCGGGTGTTGGGTGTCGCCAGCGAGTTAGTCACCTACCAACCGGCGATAGCCGGCGTGGTGTCGAACTTGCTCGGGCGGGTCATCGTTTGTGATAACTTGGACTCGGCGATTGCGTTATCGCGACAATGTCATTACGCGTTCAAGGTGGTAACCTTGGACGGTGACATCATTGAAACGCGGGGCAGTATCACGGGCGGCAGCAAAAACGCGGTGGCCAACACCGTTTGGCACACGAACAATTTGCAACAGATTGCCAAGGACTTAACCGCGGTCGAAACCAACATTGCCGAGTTACAAGCCAAGTTAAAATCGTTACAACCCAACGCGACGGCGACGGCCAAAACGCCCAGCCAGTTGGAGGTGTTAAAAGACGAACTGGCCAAGGCGCTTGCTGAACGGGATAACTTGCATTACTTGACCGGTACTTCGGTTTCGGGGCGTACCGAACTAAGCGAACAAATTAACGAATTACAAGTCAAATACTACTACGCAGAAAACTTAATGACCAAAATGGACGCGGAAATTGAAAACCTAAGTCAACGGGTCAGCGAAGAGTACGGCTTGAATTACAGTGCTTGTTACAACCAACGCGATCCCGACTTTGACCCGGCGGCGGCCGCGCCTCGCATTGAAGAATTGCGCCGTTCTTTGCAACATTTGGGCAACGTGAACTTGGACGCGATTGAGCAAGTTAAAACCGACAGCGAACGTTACGAAAGTTACAAAACCCAAAGTGACGATTTATTTGCCGCCAAGCAAGATTTAGAAACGGTGATGCGTGATTTGTCAACGCAAATGGAGAAAAACTTTAAGACCGCGTTCGAGCAAATCAATACCAACTTCGGCAAGACCTTTAAGGAATTGTTCGGCGGTGGCAAAGCACAGTTAGTTTTGACTGACGCGGAAAACTTTTTGGACTGCGGTATTGACATTATCGCCGAACCACCAGGCAAAAAGTTGTCCAACATTATGTTGCTGTCGGGTGGGGAAAAGGCCCTGACCGCAATCGCCATCTTGTTTGCAATTTTGCAATACAAAGCGATGCCGTTCTGCCTGCTGGACGAAATTGAAGCGGCTTTGGACGACGCGAATGTTGGTCGCTTTGCCAGTTACTTGCATAACTTCTCAAGCGAAACCCAATTTATTGTGATTACCCACCGCAAACCGACCATGGAGTTGGCCGACCGCTTGTACGGAATTACTATGGAAGAAAAAGGCATCTCGAAAATTGTGTCGGTCAAATTGGCGTAAACAGCGGGTATGTTTTCCCTTGACAACTAAGTAAGGTCATATTTACTTATAAAAGTAACTTATACCATACCACACATAGGTTACTGGAATAATGGTAACTCGCAAGAGTTATCCAGTAAGTGACTACCCAAATGGGTAGTCTTTTTTTGATTAATTACCTAAGATATGATATCATATTTTATGACCAAAGATTACAGCTTGGGTTGGATATTGGTGTTGGCAGCGTTGGTTGGGCAGTTTTAGCCAATAATGAGCAAGAACAACCTTGTCGGATAGAGACGATGGGCGTGCGAACATTTGCTACTAATGAAGTATCAAAAACTGGGGAAAGTACCGCTAAGGCACGTCGTGAAGCTCGCGGTATGCGGCGTCGCACCCGTCGGCGTCAATTTCGTAAAGAACGTTTGATTAAATTATTGACCAAAAGTTTAGGGATTACTTATCCATAACTGTATCAAACTTCTATTCCGGAAGATATTTATGCTTACGGATGCGGGGAATTGAGCAAAAATTAACCAATAATCAACTTGCTAAGGTAATTCTGCACTTGTTCAAACGGCGTGGTTTTCAAAGTAATCGTCAAACTGACAAAACGGGAGACGTAGGTAAGTTATTACAAGCCTTAAAGGCGAATACTGAATATATTCAAGCCCATGGCTACCGCACGATTGGTGAAGCATTGTATCGTGATCAACGTTATCATGCGGAAAACTGTGGTCGCACAATTTATAACATTCGTAACCATACGGGGGACTATCACAACTGTTTTCAACGGGAAGAATTATTGTCTGAATTGCAAATGATTTTACAACAGCAACAAACCTTAGGTAATTCAGGCGTTACCGCTGATTTTGTGACTCAGGTGTGCTCATTATTTTGTGAACAACGAACCTTTGATGAGGGCCCCAGCCAACCCAGTCCGTATCATCAAGATCAGTTTCCTGTTGGACAATGTACTTTTATTCCCAAAGAAAAACGGGCCCCCAAAGCCAGTTATACTTTTGAATTATTTCGGGCATGGGATAAAATTACCAAATTACGGATCAACGATCAACTATTAACCATTGAACAGCAACGACAAATTGCCAATTATGCATTGCCCAAAGAAAAAGTAACTTTTGCACAAATTCGCAAATTATTGGGCGTAGCTGCTGACTAACGTTTTAATCTCTGCCATTACGAATGTAGGCAAAAAGTTAAAGTAGGTGAAGTGTCAGCCACCTTGACTATTCCGGATCTGATCGCCACATCAGAAAAAACCGTTTTTTTGACCATGGCGAATAGTTATAAAATCCGCCAAGCGTTGGGATATCTTGATGCTGCTAACCATTCTGCTGTTATCGATGCGGTGGCGTGGTGTTTATCAATCTGTAAAAGCGATAAACGTATCGATGAATATATAGCGAACCATTCTGAGTTATCAACCTTGACCGTAGAACAAAAAACGGCGGTTAAAAAGTTGAACTTTGATAAATTTGGTCATTTATCGATCCGGGCTATGCAACGGATAATTCCCTATTTACAAGCGGGGAAACGCTACGACGAGGCGTGTCACTTGGCCGGCTTTGCGGACAATAGAATGGGGTATAAAACTAAATATTTAACCGGGTCAGCTGTTGATGAAGTTATGGCCAATATTACTTCACCAGTCGTAAAACGGGCGGTCAACCAGTCCGTACGGGTGATTAATGCCATTATTAAACGTTATGGTTCGCCACAATTTGTGGCGCTTGAACTGGGGCGTGAACTGGCTCGCGATTATCAAGAACGTCGCAAGATTGAAAAACAACAAATCGCAAACGCAGAAAATAATCAAGCAGTTGCCGAAAAACTGCAAAAAGAATTTGGGGTTTTGCAACCACGCGGTGTTGATATTTTGAAATATAAATTGTACGAAGAACAAGCGGGCAAATGCTTGTATAGTGGTAAGCCACTAGTTTTGTACCAAGTTCTACATGACCCTACCTATGCGCAAATTGACCATATTTTGCCATTCAGCCGTAGTATGGACGACAGTTTTAATAACAAAGCCTTAGTTTATGCCAGCGAAAACCAAAATAAAGGAAACCGCACTCCGTATGAATATTTTGGTTCTGATACGCAACGTTGGGTGGCGTTTACTCAACAAGTCGCTTTTTTGAGAAACCCTAAGAAACGTGCTAATTTATTAAAAGAAAACTTTGGTGAAGAACAATCTAAGGAATGGATTGCACGTAATTTGCATGATACGCAATATTTGTCGCGTGTGCTGTTGAATTTATGTCAAGATCATCTACTGTTGGCACCTAGTAAAAAATATAAGACAAAAGGACAGGTGCGTAGCGTCAATGGTTGAGCCACTGATTATTTGCGTAAATGTTGGGGATTAGTTAAAATTCGCGAAGATGGTGATTGCCACCATGCGGTTGATGCGGTTGTTATTGCGACGATTACCCATCAGCGGATTGCTAATATTGCAAAATTTAATCAATTACAAGAAAGATTTTATCACAAAGACGGTCGCTTGGTAAACGGCATAACACGGAAAGTAATGACTGCTGATGAAAAGGCTGAATATGATCAACAACAAATTGATTTACTGTCAAAACGCTTACCATTACCCTGGCCAACATTCCGCGATGAAGTCAAAATCCGTAGCGCTATTAAATACGATCGAAATGATTTTACACCTGAAGAAAAAACCGCATTACGAAAATTAGGTTATAGTGAATCAGAAATGGCGTCCGCCCGCCCAGTGTTTGTTAGTCGCATGAAAAATGTTAAAACTACGGGGGCAATTCATAAAGAAACCATTATGAGTGGGCGAGAATACGCTGTGACCAAACGGTTAATTAAAAGTGTAAGTTTGACAGACATTAAATTAAGTGACAAGCCGGAACCAAAACTATTGAAAGACGATCCCTGCCCGGCACGTAGTATTGAAAATTATTATGACCCCAGTAGTGACCGTTTGCTGTATTTGGCGTTGAAAAAGTATTTGTTAGAACACAATAATAAAATTGATGAAACGGTGGCTAAGAATTTTCATAAACCGCGTCACGACGGAACGCCCGGGCCCAGCGTAAAAGCGGTGAAAATGTACGAAAAGTGCAGTCGTGCCGTAATGTTGCCCAATGGCATGGCGGCAAATGACGGCATGTATCGCGTTGACCTATTTACGAAAGAAGGTAAATATTATTTGTGTCCCATTTACTGGGCAGATGTCTATCGCCACCAATTACCAAACCAAGTGATTGCAATTGGTAAAGATTGGTTGACGATTGATGATAGTTACCAATTTGCGTTTAGTTTGTATCAAAATGATTTAGTGCGTATCAAAAGTAAAAACGACATTAAGTTGAGTAAAGATTCAAATCATCAAAACCAAAAATCGAAAAAGCCGCAAGTAATTACCGGTAAAGAATTTTTAGTTTATTATAATGGAACCGGAATTGCTACTGCTTGTATTGGTATTAAGTCTCACGATCGATGTTATACACAACCAAGTTTGGGTGTTAAAACATTATTAAGTCTGGAAAAATGTTACGTAGATATTTTGGGACAGGTTTATTCGGCGCCGTATGCCCCACGACAGGAGATTTAATTTGGGATACATTAATATTTTTGCCAGTAGTAAAGCCCATGTATCAGTGAAAAATGAACAACTGGTTTTAACTAATGAACAAAAACAAATAGACTATCCTTTGGCGGACGTCAGCAGTGTTATGTTAGAAAATCGCGAAAGTAGTATCTCGATTTACGCACTTTCTAAGTTAGCAACATATAATATTTTGGTTTTTATTTGCGATGAAACGCACTTACCGAATGGTGTGGTGCTACCATATAACAGTTATTATCAAACTTTAACTCAGTATAATTTACAAATGAAGATGCCTAAACCTTTGCAAAAACAACTTTGGCAAGCATTAGTTAAAAATAAAATTGCTAACCAAAATCAGGTGTTAAATTTGTGCGGTGGTTATGAT
The DNA here is from genome assembly GCA_948695535.1 of uncultured Eubacteriales bacterium. Taxonomy (GTDB): domain Bacteria; phylum Bacillota; class Clostridia; order Christensenellales; family UBA1242; genus RGIG8050. The sequence goes on from CAPRTS010000001.1 coordinate 21,512, forward strand.
GAATTAAAACCTTTAATTGGCGCTGTGTTAAGCGACGATTCAACGAATGTAGAAGCCAAAGCCAGTTTAGTCTATTTCAAAGCCCTGTTTGGTAACCAATTTGTTCGTCGCGACGACAACGTAATTAATGCTTGCTTGAATTATGGTTATGCAATTATTCGTGGCTTTATGGCTCGCAGTATTACTGCGCATGGTTTATTACCATTTCTCGGTATTCACCATGCTAATCAATTAAATAATTTTAATTTGGCCGATGACCTTATGGAAGTATTTCGTCCGGTAGTGGATTTATTTGTTAAGCAAAAACTAAGTGCTGTTATCGAATTAACGCCAGCGGTTAAAGCCGAACTGTATAACTTAATGAATGTTGAAGTTAGTGTTGGACGTGCACGATATTCGCTTGATTATGCGATCGAGTTATTGGTACAAAATTTTATTAAAAGTGCCAAAGAAAAGTCGAACTGCTTAATGCCAATTACGCTTCAAGGTTTAGAAATTCATCAATATGAGTAATTTTATGCGGCTATTAGTATTTTTTGATTTACCGGTAAAAACGAAAAAAGAGCGTCGTCAAGCCACGCAATTTCGTAATTTTTTATTAAAAGACGGCTTTTATATGCTGCAATTTAGTTTATATGGTCGAGTTTGCAATACGATTGAAGCGGCTCAATCGCACGAAGAAAAGGTAATTTTGCACTTGCCAGCGGTTGGATCGGTACGTTCTTTAATCATTACCGAGAAACAATACACCAATATGCGAATTTTGGTAGGAGTTTCCCATAAAAAAGAAGCGCCAGTTAAGGCGGCACAACTTTCGTTCTTTTAGTAACCTATTATACCATACCACGAATTAATAGGGAACTAGAACTACTATTGCGAAGGTGGCTCAAACTTCGCAATTATACCATACCACGAATTAATAGGGAACTAGAACTTGGTTACCTGGTGTTCCGTCCGAGGGTTATTATACCATACCACGAATTAATAGGGAACTAGAACGTTACTTTTTAAGTCTGGCTTTGCCAAGATATTATACCATACCACGAATTAATAGGGAACTAGAACAGTTCCGCGTCGTGGTCGGCTAGGCTTTGCATTATACCATACCACGAATTAATAAGAAAACTTAACAAAAGACATTAGTATAATTGTTCTCGTCAAACCAGCGTGATGTAGTATTGAAATAATGCTTATACGCGGGTAATTTATCGGGCTATGGTGTAGAGCAGTGGTTTATGTTACATGCTGGCTGGGGAAATGAAGATACAAAAAAATGAATCAGTTGCTGCGGTGTTGTTAGTGGTTGCTGCTTTGGTTGTTGGGTTGACAACTTACGATTATGGACAAATTAAAACTAATGATGTGGTGGCGACTTTTGATTGGTCGCCGTTTGTATAAAAAACACTAATGCTCTTGAATTGAGTAACCCCCCCGTGGTTTTTATTAAATTTGACGTAAACCGCCATAAAATTGCTTAACTGCTTGTGTAAAGTTACTGCATTGACACAAATATTTGCGCATTTTAGTAAAGTAAGTATACTGTAAATAGTTCTTAATTTTAGGAATTAATGGAGGAAAAATGCCTAAAAAATTAGTGGTTGTGGCCGACAAATGTCCGCAAAATCATCCGTGCCCGTCCGTGCGGGTTTGCCCCGTAGGGGCTTTGTCCCAAACTGGGTTTGGTGCACCAGTAGTTGATCATAATAAATGTATAAAATGTGGCAAATGTGCCGATTTCTGTCCCCAAATGGCTTTGGTCTTGCAAGAAAGCTAAACTTTGTGTCCTTTGGTAATGACTTACTGTCCTGCGTTTTGTAAATCTTTAACTTTCATGGTCCGGACTTGGGCTTCGCGTTGAGTTTCATCCAGTTTCATGGTGATAAATTTGATGTTGCTTTCAATTTCCGGAATCATGTTGTATTCTAAACTGTTAATGCGACGACGCACTTTCTGAATTTCCTCTGCCAACATACTGCACGTTTTTTCAATATTTGCCAGTTCTAACAGCGTAGCGGTCAAATTTTGTAGTCTGTTTAAGGCACTGTCAAAGGTGGTTGGTGTCGTAATTAACACGGGAGTGACGGCGTGCGGGTCGGGCTGGACTTCGACGTAGGGGACAACTAAGCCCATAATATTACGAGTGTCATAAGTGACCGTGACGGTACGGGTAGCGGCGGCTAAGGCGTCATCAATGGCCGCCGTTGACAATCTAGCACTGGCGGTCATGAACAAATGCAAGGCGGCCGTTAAGTCTTTTTCACTGCGTTCGCGTAAAGTTTGGTTTTGCTTAATTAACTGCATAAAAGTGCGCAACATTTCGTCGCTTTTATCTTTTAATAATTTGTGGGCGTGGGTGGCGGTTTGCAATCGGCCGCGTTGACGCAAACGTTCCATGCGGGTGGGAGTAAAATTACTGCTGGTCATAATATTCGTCCAAAATCTTTTGGTTAATGCGGGTCAATTCGACTTTTGGTAAAATGCGTAACAGTTCCCAACCCAAATTCAACGTTTCGGCAATGGTGCGGTTGGTTTGGAAGCCTTGGTTTATAAAGCGATTTTCAAATTCGGTAGCAAACTGACTGTATAAGCGGTCGGTTTTGGACAAAGCGGATTCGCCCAAAATTTGCGCTAATTCTTTGCTATCTTTGCCTTTGGCGTAACACGCAAACAGTTGATTCAGTACCCCTTTGTGGTCGGCACGTGTTTTGCCAGCCCCAATGCCTTTGTCTTTCAAACGGGATAAGGAGGTTAATACGTCGATCGGGGGCGTAATGCCGCGTTTTGACAATTCGCGAGCAATTATAATTTGCCCTTCGGTAATGTAGCCAGTTAGGTCGGGAATCGGGTGGGTTTTGTCGTCTTCGGGCATGGTTAAAATGGGAATTTGGGTAATCGAGCCAGTTTTGCCTTTAATGCAGCCTGCTCGTTCGTACAGTGACGCCAAATCGGTGTACAAGTAACCTGGATAGCCGCGACGGCCGGGAATTTCTTTGCGGGCAGCGGAAACTTCGCGCAGGGCTTCGGCGTAATTGGTCATGTCGGTCATAATCACCAACACGTGGTAGTCCAAAGTGAACGCTAAGTATTCGGCAATAGTTAAAGCCACGCGTGGGGTAGCGATGCGTTCCAAGGCTGGGTCGTTAGCTAAGTTTAACAGCATTACCGAGCGTGCTAAGGCTCCGGTTGCGGCAAAAGATTGGCGAAAGTATTCGGCTTCGTCGTGGGTGATCCCAATCGCTGCGAAAACAATAGCGAACTTGGCGTCGTTCGCGGGTACCGTGGCTTGCCGGGCGATTTGCGTTGCCAATTCGGCGTGGGGCATGCCCGACATGGAAAAGATGGGTAACTTTTGTCCGCGCACCAAGGTGTTCAGTCCGTCAATCGCGGAAATACCGGTTTGAATAAAATCCTGTGGGTAATCACGGGCGGTTGGGTTAATGGGTGTACCATTGATGTCCAATTTAGCGGTGGGAATTAACGGGGCGGCACCGTCGATTGGGTTGCCCAATCCGTCCAGCACGCGCCCTAAAATGGCCGGCGATACGGCAACTTCTAAACTGTGCCCGGTGAACTTGACGGCACTGTCGTGTAGGCCTAAGCCTTGCCCCGACGTGAACATTTGTACAATCGCGTTGTCGCCGTTGACTTCCAACACTTTACCGTAGCGAACATCACCATTTTGTGACTTGATTTCGACAAACTCGTTATAGGCCACGCCCGTGGTGTTAGTCACCACCAGTAAGGGACCGACCGCACTGGCAATAGTTTGGTAATATTTACTCATGCTTGTTTACCCCCTAATTCGTATTTAATGCGACTGATTAACGCGGTGATAGTGTCGGTTTGCTCGTTAGTTAGGTAACGGAAACGAGAAATCTCTTCTTGCAAGGTGGGAATCATTACGTCGGCAAAACGTACACCACGCCGTAAGGCTTGGTCGGCTTGGTCGTGGTAAGTCATAATCGCTTGCAACATTAAGAACTGCTTCTGCGGGGAAGCGTAAGTATCAGTATCGCTGAACGCGTCTTGCATTAAGTAATTTTCTTGCAAAGAATGCGCGGTATACAAAATCAAACGGTCATGATCGGACAATGATTCTTCGCCGACCAAGCGCACGACTTCTGCTAAATTGGCTGCTACTTGTAATAACTGCATGGCGTGTTCACGGTAGCCTTGGTAAGCAGGACTGACGTGTTCGGCGTACCATGGTGCCAAGTTAGCCGCGTACAAAGAGTAAGACACTAGCCAGTCAATCGCGGGGAAGTGACGCCGGTAGGCTAACGCCGCGGACAGACCCCAGAACACTTTGACAATGCGCAAGGTGGCTTGGGCGACGGGTTCACTTAAATCACCACCGGGCGGTGATACTGCCCCGATAGCCGTGACCGAACCAACCTGTTCCGTGCTACCCAGTACTTGCACGCGACCGGCACGTTCGTAAAATTCGGCAATACGGCTGCTTAAATAGGCGGGGTAGCCTTCTTCCCCAGGCAGTTCTTCCAGGCGACCACTCATTTCGCGTAAGGCTTCCGCCCAACGGCTGGTGCTGTCGGCCATAATGGCAACGTCGTAACCCATGTCGCGGAAGTATTCGGCAATGGTGATACCCGTGTAAATACTGGCTTCGCGGGCAGCCACGGGCATATCACTGGTGTTAGCAATCAGTACGGTACGCTTCATTAACGGTTGACCCGTACGCGTATCGTGCAGGGCGGGAAATTCGTTCAAAACATCGGTCATTTCGTTCCCCCGTTCGCCACAACCAATGTAGACCACGACTTGGGCGTCTGACCATTTAGCAATTTGGTGTTGGCAAACTGTTTTCCCCGAACCGAATGGTCCCGGAATCGCCGCGACGCCACCCTTAGCAATCGGGAAAAAAGTGTCAATATTGCGTTGTCCCGTAATCAAGGGTACCGTTGAGGCTAATTTTTTAACGTAAGGCCGTGGGCGACGTACTGGCCACTTTTGTAACATTGTTATTGGGCGACCATCAATTTCGGCAATTGGGGTAACAATGTTAAATTGACCCGCCGTAATTTTAGTAATTTTACCGTGAACACCGTGCGGTACCATAATGCGGTGTACAATGACCGTCGTTTCTTGTACGGTGCCCAATATGTCGCCCGTTTGGACGGTGTCACCAACTTTTTTGGTGGGGACAAAGTCCCAAAGACGTTCGTGGTCCAGTTGGTTAATGGCTAAACCGGTGGTAATGCGATCGCCTACTTGTTCGCGAATTTTTAACAACGGACGCCCAATCCCGTCAAAGATACCTGACAGCAGCCCTGGGGCCAAGGCCATCGACAGCGGGGCATTGGTGTTAACTACCGGATCGCCAATTTTTAGACCACTGGTTTCCTCGTAGACTTGCACACTGGCGTGGGTACCACGCAGTTCGATAATTTCCCCAACCAAACGCTGGTGACCGACGTAAACAACGTCAAATAGATTAGCATCGGCCATGCCAGTGGCAACAATCAACGGGCCACTGACTTTACTGATTTTACCTTGATTCATAAGTTTCCTCCTTCTTGACGGCCAATGGCCTTGGCCAAATTGGCTTGTAAACGGTTCATGCCGTAGTGATCACCGGCTAGGGTATCGGGAATGGGCATGATAATTGGGTAAATGTCGCTGGCATGGGCATCCAAATAATCCGCGATTAAAGCGGCTTCGTGTTCAAGAATTAAAATAATACGGTAACCGTCGGCGGTCACTTGGTCGCAACGGGCAATAATCGCGTCACGCTCGGTATCATAAAAAACAGTAAAACCCAAAGCCGTAAAAACTTTTGCAATGGTGGCTTCACCGATAACGGCAATCAGGTTATTGGAATTGTTCATATAACCCCCTTAAACTGGCACGCATGGTCGCCGCGTCGTAACCAAACCGTTTGCCCGCAAGAATGGTTTTGACGACGGTAAATTCTTTTTGTTTTTGGTAGTACCACCAAAACAGTGGGTTAGGCTGGAAAATGTCGTTCTTGTCGACGGCGGCCAAAGTGTTTAAGCGTGCGTCGATCGCGGTCTGCACGGCGTCCGCGTCGTGGTCAGGAAAGATGTCGTACGCGGTTAACGTGCCCCCGGCGACCACCTGGTGACCACCTTTGTAATAGGTGCGCACGTTAGTTAAGTCCGCCAAGGTGGTGAAAAATTCCCGCAAGGCTGCGTTCTTAATGTGCGGTACGGCGTTGGCGATGGTGGCGAAATTGGTTAAGGCGTTACTTTCGGTTAAACCGTCCCAAGCCGTAATTGCGGTATTCAAGTACGGATCGGGACAAAGTTCAGTAAAGGTTTGCAAAGTTTTAACGCGTTCCGCGTGCAATAGGGCAGTATCGTCAGGTAGGTCGGTTTGGTAACCACAGTCCGCCAAAATCGCCAGTACGCCCGCGCGGTCGGGGGCGGTGACTAACTCACGAATGCGACGGCGGGTCAGCAAACGGGACTCGCTTTGCATCATAATATTGGCGTTGCTGTAAACCAAATCTGCCATTACAGTACTCCCAATTGTTGGGCAACCGATAAAGCCATTTGCTCACGCAGTTCGTGCAGTTGCTCATCAACGGTTAACTCAATACGGTACACATTATTGGCAATCACAATGCCGTAACTGACGGCCGTGGTAGTCGGGTAGTCGGGGAACAGCGCTGCCCATTCGGTTGCGACCGCAATTTGGTCACCAGTTTGGGCGTATTGTTGTAGCCAGTCGTTGACCAGTGCTTGGGTTTGGTCAGCCGGCGCGTTAATAATTTGTTCACGCGCTTGCTTAAACACGGTGTCCAACACGGCTTGTTGCGCATTAATCCGGGCTTTAATTAAAGTCACTTCGTCAGCACGGGCTTGTTGAGTTTGACGGTCGGCCCAACGCTGTTTAGCGGCGGCGATCGCTTGGTCTTGGCGAGCAGCGGCTTGTTGTTCCGCGGCGGTTAATTTTGTGCGGGCTTGACTTTCTGCTGTCGCCACCAAGGCGGCCGCCTGCTGTTTGGCGTTCTTGATAATTTTTTGGGTCAGTTGTTGTTCGGTCATCGCGTACTCCTTATACACCCGCAGGGATTAACAGTACACACAGAATAGAAATAATCAATCCAAACAAGGCGAATAATTCACTGAACACCGACATGGTAATGGCACGACCTAACGCTTCGTCCCGTTTGCCCACCATTACCGTCGCGGCGGCACAGACTTTACCTTGGGCAATCGCCGCGGTGCAACCCGCAATCGCGACCGCCAGACAACCACCCAAGACCATTAAACCTTGATCCAAGGTGTACGCAGCGCTATTGTTTAAAACGACTTTGGTCAGCACCAAAAACGCCACGATGAAGCCGTACAAAGCACTGGACGACGGAATTAACTGTAACACCAGCGTTTTACTGTACTTTTCGGGCTTTTCGGCAATTACGCCACAACTGGCTTTTTGGACGGCCAACATCCCGAACGCGGAACCCGTACAGCATAAACCAACCGCCAGTGCCGCCCCGATTAAAGCAAATGCATTTCCTCCCATAATTCTTTCCTCCTTTTATTTATACCGCGCCGTTACCTTGCAGGCGGATATAACGTAATTGACTGCCGAGCGGAGTAAATGGCACTCCGTCGCCGGCGTAAAACTTACCGAAAAACTCGACAAATTGCAGGCGGGCATTATGGATATAGGTTGACAGTAAGCCCAGGGCAATGTTTAACGCGTGGAAAATTACGGCAACCACGGCACCGATAATTAACCCGAACCAGCCCAGTCCCGCGAACATGCCGAATAAGTAATTGGCTACGTAAGCAATGACGCAACCAACTAAGCCCACGCCGAATAAGCGGGCGTAGGATAGAATATCGCTAAAATAATTTACTACTTTGTAAGCACCCGTAAACCAACCCATTAAGTAGCCACCCAGTTTTTTCCCCACGCCATTAAGTAAAACTAAGCCCGCAAAGCCAACGGCCAAAGTAATTACGCCAGGTAACATTAACGGCTTAAACCACGCCATAAACGGGTAGTTTAAGGTGATAATCATACTGATTAAACTGGGGAAAGCCAAGGTTAGCCCAGTGAAGAAAACAAACGGCGGTAAACCGCGGCACAAACTGTCCAGCCACATTTTTTGGCGCAGCAAATTAATCACGTTAAGGAACGCACCGCTTAACAGTTGGATTACACCTAAGTACAGCGATAAGGCAAAGAATAAAATTGCGTCGTTGCCAAGGGGGTTGATTAAAGTGCGGGGCATGATGAAACTGGGCAATTGTAACCCAAACCAACTGTTAAAGACCAGTCCCCACAAAGCGGCGGATAAACCACCCATAAAAAACAACGCCATCATTTGGCGCGTGCCACCGCGGGGGCGCTTGAAAATTAAGATGCCAGCCGTAATAATGGACAGCAACAAACCGTACGCTACGTCGCCAAACATCATACCGAAAAACAAGAAGTAAAACAACGCGACAAACGGGTTGGGGTCAAAGTCGGTGCGACCGGGTAAGCCATACATTGCGGTAATCGACTGGTACGGGGTGACCCATGGGGTATTGCGCATTAAGGCGGGTGGGTTATCGGTGGCGGTGGCGTCTTTTAATTCAACAACGACGTGTCGATCAGTTTTATGAATCAGTTCAGTAAAAGTTGTACCTAGTTTGGCGGGTAACCAGCCGTGCACCACGAAACAAGTTTTAGTTTGAATCGTCGCGGTTAAAATCGCCAAGGTATCCAATTCGTTCAATAAGTAATCATGGTAAGTTTTTAACCAATTGATTTGGGCAGCAGTCGGTCGGTTTTTATCTTGTAAGGTTTTAATTTGTTGCGTTAACGTTTGGTTGGTCTGCGTTAAGTAGGCAATTTGCTCGGCCGGAGTACAATTAAAAGTTTGGTGTTCGGGAAAAGGAAGCCAGCCGTAATCATTAATCGCGGTGGCCAGCGGTAAATTTTCTTGGTCGCCGGTTAAGACCACCAACAATTTTTGGTGTCGGGCGGGGTAAGTTTCGCACAAAAAGTTCTGGGTGCCAATATCGTTTTGAAAACGGGGAAAATCGCGCGCGGTCATACTGCCCGCTAAGACAAAGACACTGCGTGTGTGGTGCAACAACGACGCCGCAATCGGCAACTCCGCAAACGGTTGTAGCCGTTCAATTGCCGTTTGGTTAACTTGCATTTGGCGGTTCAGTTCAGCCACGGTATTTTTGGTGGCAGTAAGACGGGTGATTAACTGGTCAATTTTCTTTTGTTGTTTGGTAACCCGTTGCAAAGCCGTGTAGGTCATGGTCAACGGCTTGGTGTCGGCTTTTAAATAATTAAGTAAGGCACTAACTGTATTTAAGTCTTGGGTCAGTTGGGTTTTGCGAATTGCGGCGTCGGGGGGTAATTCGTTGCCGGTAGTTTTATAAAAGGTAATTTGAAAATTACCCGTGGCTTTCAAGGTGTCGATCACTTTTTTTAAGTTGGCTTTTTCCCCGACTAACGTCACTTTCTGCATTTTGGTTAGCATGGGTTAATCTCCGTAAAACGCCTGCACAATCTGCTTGACAGCGGCGGTCATGGTTTGTTCGGGAACTTGATATTCTACGGTGGGGGTCGGAGCCGGTACGGGGGTTGGTAAAGCGGCCACCGCCGCAGCGATGGCTGCTTCGGTTTGAGTATTTAAGGTTTCAATTTGACGATAGGTACGTTCTTCGATTTCGTGGACGGTTTGGTTCGCTTTGGCGATTAGATTATCCGCCTTGGTTTCGGCTTGGTTAATCAATTGTAAAGTTTCCGCCAACATAATATAAAGGATAGCGTGGGGCACCGTGATTTGCAAGCAAATTTTGTACCGCAAGCCTATATATATAGGTCATGCCTGACCTTTATGGACTAAGTACTCACGAAGTGGACGTCGCCCGTAAACAATACGGGCGCAACGTTTTAACGCCACCCAAAGCACGTAGTTTTTGGACGATCTTATTGGGCAATCTGGGCGACCCAATTATGAAGATTTTGATGTTTGTGACCGCGATCAACCTGGCTTTTTTGTTTTATTCCCATAATTTTTTAGAGACCTTTGGCATTGTCGCGTCAATTATTATTGCCGTGACGGTCAGTACGCTCAGTGAACTGGGCAGTGAAAGCGCGTTTAAGAAACTGGAAAAAATGACCGCAGAAGTTAACTCGCGGGTGAAACGCAATGGTAAAACCATGTTAATTTCGGCGGTGGACGTTGTAGTGGGCGATATCGTGTTGTTAGGCAGTGGCGACAAAGTGCCGGCCGACGGGGTGATGGTTAGTGGGGAATTGTCCGTCGACCAAAGTATCCTAAACGGGGAAAGTGCGGAGTGCCACAAACGGGCGGGCAACGTGCCGGAAAAAGCCGACTTTTTGTCGTCCGCTCACGTGTTTTCCGGTACCATTGTCACGGGAGGCAGTGGTCTGTTTCGCGTGACGGCGGTGGGCGACCAAACCGAATACGGGCAAATTGCCAAGGGTTTAACCGAAGAAGCCCCGACCAGTCCGTTAAAAGTCAAATTGTCCAAGTTGGCAGGGTTAGTTTCTTTGATTGGCTACATCGGCGCGTTCATCGCGGCCATTACTTATTTAATCAGCGTGGGGCGGGACGGGTTTACCTTTAACGAGATTTTGAACGCGATTACCTTGGTGGTGTCGGTGATCGTGATGGCGGTGCCCGAAGGCTTGCCAATGATGATTACGGTGGTGTTGTCGTCGAACATGCGTGCGATGATGAAAGACAATCTGTTAGTACGCAAATTAAGTGCGGTAGAAACGGCGGGCAGTTTGAACATCTTATTTACCGACAAAACGGGCACGATTACAGCGGGGCAGTTATCCGTTTGTGGGGTGTTGTTGCCTAACGGACAGTACGTGACCGATAACTTCCGGACGCAACTGGGGGGCTTTGGTAAGATTTTAGGTACTGCCTTAGTGGTGAACAACGAAGCCGAACGGACAGTAGACGGGTTTATTGGTGGCAACATTACCGACCGTGTGTTGGCGGAATTTGGTTATCAATTATTAGGCGGGGTCACCCCCACCGTAACCAAAGTTAACAGCGTTCCCTTTTCTTCGGCGACCAAGTACATGTCAACCGAAACTGCGGACGGCTCGTTGTACTTTAAGGGTGCGACTGAGGTGTTGTTGCCACATTGCCAATTGACCATGGCGGAAAAAACTAAATTACAGCAACAAGTAGTGGCCTTGAATCAACAGGCCATTCGGGTAATTTGTGTGGCCGAAGGTGACGTGTTGTTAGGCTTTATCGCTTTGCGTGATGCCGTGCGCCCCGAAGCCAAAGCCAGCATTGACACCCTGCATACCGCGCAAATCCAAGTGGTGTTGGTTACCGGTGACGCCCGCGAAACGGCAGTGGCAGTGGCTAAGGAAGTGGGTATCTTGGACGACGACGGGGTGGTCTTAACCAGTGACGAATTGAACCGTTTGACCGATCCGGAGTTGGCGGCGGTGTTACCGCGGTTGCGGGTAGTCGCGCGCGCGTACCCACAAGACAAAAGTCGGTTGGTTAAGGTAGCGCAGTCGCTAAACTTAGTTGTTGGCATGACCGGGGACGGGGTAAACGACGCACCGGCCTTGAAACGGGCGGAACTGGGTTTTGCGATGGGTAGTGGTACGGAAGTGGCCAAAGCCGCGGGCGACATCATCATTGTTGACGACAACATTAAGTCCATTACCAAGGCCGTTTCGTTTGGGCGCACTTTATTTGAAAGTATCCGCAAATTTTTGGTGTTTAAGTTAACAATTAATTTTATTGCGATGGCAATTTGTATTATTGCCCCGTTAGTGGGCGTGGCGTCCCCGATTACCGTAATCCAAATGTTGTGGATTAACTTGGTCATGGATACTTTGGCTGGTTTGGCCTTTGGTGGCGAAAAACCGCGCGCAAAGTATCTGCGCCAGCCACCCAAGCGGCGGGACGAAAGTTTAATTACGCGGGCAATGTGGTGGCAAATTGTTTGGGGCAGTATCTTTGGATCGGTGGTGTGCTTGTGGTTCTTATTGTCGCCTTACGTGCAAAAAGTTGTTGGTGACCAAGCCACCTTCGCGACAGTATTTTTCACCTTCTTTATGTTCTTAAACATTTGTAACGCGTTTAACGCACGGGCGGACGGGGTTAATATTTTTACCGGCTTATTGAAAAACAAAGCGTTTATCGTGATTATGGCGTTAATCATTGTGGCACAGTTCGCAATTATTTATTGGGGTGGCGCCGTGTTCCGTACCGTACCGATTAGTTGGCTGTACGTGGTTTGGGCGGGAGTGTTGGCTTTGTCCATGGTGCCGGCCGAATTGTTCCGTAAGGCTGTGTTCAAATAATCTGGCTTTTGCGCACGAATTGCCAATCGCCTAAGGCTAAGTTACCAAGGCGCAGTTTGCCTTCTTGCACCCGGGTTAAGGTCACGACGTTTAGGTCTTGGGTGGCAAACATTTTCCGCACTTGGCGGTTGCGCCCTTCGTGGATGGTAACTTGGATATGGGTACGGTCGTGTTTGACGTACTCGAACAGGGCGGGGGCGGTCATCACGCCGTCAATGCTGACCCCGCGGGATAAGGTGTCCAGTTCTTGTTTAGTTACGGGGCGGTCAACGGTGGCCAAATAAACCTTGTCCACGTGGGTGGACGGGTGGGTTAACTTTTTGGTTAAATCACCATCGTTAGTTAGCAACAGTAAACCGGTCGTGTGGTAATCCAGACGGCCGACGGGATACAAACGCACCGTTTGCAAAAGCTTTTGGTACTGCTTAGGGTTGTCCCGCAGTACGTCTAGTACGGTGCGCCGACCTTGTGGGTCGTAGGTGGTCGAAACCACACCGTCAGGTTTGTTCAATAAGATATAAACTTTGTCGGTAGGCGGGGTAACCGGACGGCCGTTCACGGTCACCGTGGCGTCGGTTGGAATGGTGGTGGCTAAATTAGTAATGATTTGCCCGTTAAGTTTAACGCGACCAGCGATAATTAAACTTTCGACGTGGCGCCGACTGCCTAAGCCGCATAAAGCAAGATATTTGTTTACTCGCATACAAAAAAAGTATATCATAGAAGTGATGAATATCCTAATTGCTAATGTCCGTAATTTGGAAGCCCCGGAAACCCGGGTGTTGGCTGGGGAATTGGCTAAGCGCCACCGGGTGACGGTTTGTTCCATGGATTTACCCAGTCGTCAAAAAGGTAATGCCTTTTCGTACAGTGGTTTTCCGATTAAATTTAAACAAATTACCAGTTACCAAATTAACGGCGAAAAGATCCCGGCTTATAAATTCCAAGGCACGCCCGCCGACATGATGTCAATTATGTTAGGAAACATTATGCGTCACCGCAAACCGCAAATTGTGATTTGTGGCATCAGTAACGGTATCTCGTTAGGTACGGACGTGTTTTGTTCGTCCAACGTGGGCATGGCAATGCAGGCGGCGTTTGCCAACGTCCCGTGTCTTGCGGTAGGTATGCCAATGCAAGTGGGTGGACACAGTGAAGCCGAATTGTTGCCGGTAGCACAATTCTTAGCAAAAAATATTGAGAAGTTGGCCAAGATGAAGTTGCCGACGGATACTTTTTTAAACATTTCTTTCCCTTTGGTAAAAAAATACGAAGATTACCAAGGGGTAGGCATCTCGTCGATGGATAATTTGACCAAGATGACCCGTTATGTGCAAAAGGTGGATTGCAAGGGTAATACTTACTACTGGACGGAAAAAGTAACCCGAGAAAGTGCAAAGAACGCACCGTTAGCACCAACCGCCGGTATGTCGTATTTCCAAAAGAACTACATTATCATGTCGCCGTTAACTTACGATTGCACCGATTACACCCGGCTAGCAGCGATGACGAAAGGGGGTGTCCAATGAAAATCTTAATTACCAACGAAGCGGGTTGTTTTCATCCGGGACTAGTGGCACTGGCTAAGGAATTAGCCAAAGATCACCGCGTGTGCGTGGTGGCACCATTAAACCGGTTGAGTGGCGCGGGACATTCGCTAACCACCGACCAACGGCCTTTACATGCACAACAATGGTTCGTGTTGGACAGTGTTAAAATGTGGTCGGTGGACGGTACACCGTGCGACTGTGTGGCGTTGGCGTTAGATAAATTGTTACTGGACAAACCCGACTTGGTTATTTCCGGCATTGACCCGGTCAATAACCGTGGTAACATGATTTACACCAGTGGGGTGGTTTCGGCCGCGTTGGAGGGGGCGATTCAGGGCATAAAAAGCATCGCTATCAGTGCGCCGGTTGCCGAGGATAAAAAAGAAAAGTTGTACCGACCCTACGCCAAATGGGTGGCACGTAAACTGCGTTACTTGGTGGAAAACACACCTGATTTTGGCGTGCTAAACGTTAATTTCCCACCTAAATTCAAAGGTAATAAAATTATGCCGACTAAACTGACGGACGGTCTGTTGGAAAACGATTACGAAATTGAAGTCAATCCGTTCGGGTCAACTTATGCGTGGTTGAAAAGCCCGTTAATGGAGTTTGGTTTAGAAGCGTATGGTCAGCAAGGTGACCTTTATTGGCTAAAACAAGGTTACATTACCATTACTCCGTTAAAGTTGGACCTATTGAAAGGGGAAGCGGTGGCAGATTTACAAAAAGCGGGGATTAAGTTATGAGCGAGTTTATCAACATTGCCATTGACGGCCCCGTGGCCAGTGGCAAAGGTACGGTAACCAAGGCGTTATCGGCACGCCTGGGTATTCCGGCACTAGATACGGGAGCTATGTACCGGGCGGTGACAGTGGACTTATTAGATCATAATATTGACCTTCACGACGAAAAAGCGGTCTTATTTGCTTTGAATAAAACTAACTTGCAAGTTTTTACCGCCGACAATAATATTATGCGGGTGTTTGTGCGTAATCACGATGTATCGGCACGCTTGCGGGATAACGCCATCAGTGCGGCTACTCCCATTGTGGCGGCGTATCCCGGTGTGCGGGATTACGTTAACCGACAAATTGCCGTGGTTGCCAGTCAAGGTAACTTTATTTTGGAAGGGCGGGATATTGGTACAGTGGTTTTACCGAACGCGCGTTACAAATTTTTCTTGACCGCAGACTTAGTAGAGCGGGCGAAACGACGCAAATTGGATTTGGCCAATAAAAGTGAAGATGTCCCTTTATTGGAAGTTATGGCCCAAATTAAACAACGTGACGAACTTGATGCGAAGCGTGCGGTTGCCCCATTAAAACAGGCGGCTGACGCGATTGTGGTGGATAATACGGGCTTGACGTTGGAACAAACCATTGACATCATGGTCAAATATATTAAACTGTAAGCAATGGAAACAATCGTGCATACGGAAAATGGCAAGTACTTAGGACAAACTAAATTTGCGCCCAGTTTGTTAGAAGAATCGTTAACCTTAGGGGTTAAGGAAGTGCGGGGCGTGGCCAGTGTTGATCACCAGAAAGGAATCCAAATTCATCGCTGTAAAGACAGTAAAGATTTGATTATTGATGTCAATTTAGTGGTGTTGAACGGTTATGCGGTGCCCGATGTGGCTTACCGCGTGCAAGAAGCCGTGATCAACAGTGCTGCCCAGCTGACAACCAGTAAAATTAACCGTGTCAATGTTTACGTACGGGGGGCGAAGTATGGGGC
This sequence comes from uncultured Eubacteriales bacterium, assembly GCA_948695535.1. GTDB lineage: Bacteria > Bacillota > Clostridia > Christensenellales > UBA1242 > RGIG8050. The sequence goes on from CAPRTS010000001.1 coordinate 37,111, forward strand.
AAGCGTTAAGCAGAAGTGAAGCCCGTGAAGTCGCTTACCGGCTGGTTTTTGCAAGCGACGGTAGCGATGACGCATTAAGTTTAGCCTTGGGGGATAAGTTCGCCCCCGAACCCGAATTGAAGTATTTACAAGGAGTAGTAACCACGGTGCAAACTAACTTGGCCACTATTGACCAAAAGATTGCCGCCCATTTGCAAGGGTGGACTCTTGACCGTCTGCGCCGGACAGACTTGGCGGCGTTGCGCTTGGCGTTAGGTGAAATTGAACAAGGAACGGTACCATTGCCAGTAATAATTAACGAAGCGGTTAACCTGGCGAAAAAGTACGGCGACCAAAACAGTGGCGCGTTTGTGAACGGTATCTTGGCTAAAATCACGGAGTGAGTATGGAACTGTCGGTAACGCAACTGAATAATTACATTAAGTCCGTGTTCGTTGCGGAAGAGATGCTCCATAATGTATTGTTAACGGGCGAAGTGTCCGGCGTGTCGATACGCAATAATGGTGTTTGGTTTACCATGCGCGACCATGACGCGGCAGTGCCGTGCGTTTGTTGGGAAGCGTCCCGTTGCCCAGTCAAAGACGGGGACAAAGTTACGGTTCGCGGTTCGGTAGATTACTGGCAAAAAGCAGGCAAAATCAATTTTAACGTGCACGCGTTGGTGAAAACGGGGACTGGTGACTTATTAGCCCAGTTAAAAGCGTTAACTGATAAATTAAAGGCGGAGGGTTTATTTGATCGCAAGCGGACGTTACCAACCAAGGTTAAGCGTCTCGGCGTGGTGTCTTCCCCATACGGGGCGGTTATTCACGATATTATCACGGTTGCCAAGCGTCGCAACCCCAGCGTTGATATTGTGTTGTATCCCGCGACGGTACAAGGCGAAGGTGCCGCGCGCGAATTGGTGGCGGGGATAGAATATTTCAGTAACCACCAAACGGTAGACGTGGTAATTTTGGCTCGCGGTGGCGGTAGCAGTGAAGACTTGTCTGTTTTTAATACCGAAAGTGTGGCACGGGCGGTGGCAAATTGCCGGTTGCCGGTCGTAACCGCAGTGGGGCACGAAACGGATGTAACCTTGGTTGATTACGTCGCGGATGTACGGGCAGCTACGCCGTCGGCAGCGGCGGAATTAGTGGTGCCCGAGTTATTGTCACGTAAGGATCAAGTACGCCAACTGTGGTCACAATTACGTTACCTAATTACCAGTCGCTTGACGGTGGCACGGGGTGTGGCCCAAAACTTTTTGCATATTTTCCCCAAAGACTTTGTGGCGGTGGCGAAAAACGGGCAGGTAGTGAAAAGTGCTAAACAAGTTAAACCTAAGGATAAATTGCAAATTTGTTTTAGTGATGGTAAAATAGGAGTAACCGTTGATGGATAACGAAATTAAACAGTTAACAACTTTGACTAAGTCGATCGAGCAAGAGAAAAACATTGATGTGGCGCTCGATAATTTTATTGCGGGGACACAATTGGTGAAAAAAATTCTTAATGAATTGGACGAAAAGGAAGGGCAAGTGTACGCCGTGATCGACGGCGTCGAAAAACTGTGGGAGGAGTAAATGCTGACGACGTTACGCATTCAAAACATGGCGTTAATTCCCGCGGTAGAAATCAACTTCGGGCCAGCCTTTAACGTGCTGACGGGAGAAACCGGGGCGGGTAAGTCAATTATCATCGGTAGCCTTAATTTTATTTTTGGCGATAAACTGTCAACTAACGTTATCCGCGCCGGAGCTGATTTCGCACGCGTGACCGCCGTGTTTGACGATACCATAATTACCCGTACTTTGCGCACTGATGGGAAAAGTGAAATTCGGGTGAATGACGAGCCCGTAACTTTAAAAGGTCTGCGTGCGGTGGCCAGCGAACTGCTAGCCATTCACGGGCAACACGACACGGAGAAGTTGCTGACGCCGAAAAATCACTTGGCGATTTTGGACGGCTTTGGCCATACCGCTTTGGCCACTTACCAAGCGGAATATAACCAATTGCAGACGCTAAAGAAAGAATTAAGCAGTTACGGTGACAATCCGGCCGAACGTGAACGTTTGCTGGATTTATACCAATACCAAATTAACGAAATTGCCAACGCCCACCTGAATCCTGACGAAGAATACGAACTGAACAATAAAGCCATTGTCTTGCGCAACGCCGAGAAACTAACCACGGGTTTGGACGAAATCATTACCCAGTTGGATACGGCGGACACAGCTACGGGACGGGCAAATAAGAAACTACTCGGTTTGGTGCCGTGCGATGCGCAGTTGTCGCCGTTGGCTGACCGGTTAAGTGGCACGGCCGGTGAATTGACCGACATCTTATTAGAGCTTCGGGATTACGTTGACCGGGCGGATTTCAGTGCCGGCAGTTTGGAAGCCGTCTACGACCGCTTGGACGTAATTAAAAACTTGAAACGCAAATACGGTGCCACCGTGGCCGACATTTTAACCTACTTAGAGCAAACGCAGGTCGCATACCAACGTTTACTAAACGCGGGGGACACTATCGCGGAACTTAACGCCCGGATTGCCGAGCAAACGGCGCGGGTCAAGCAAGCGGCCGCCCAAGTGACCGCGGCTCGACAAGCGGCTGCCGCACAGCTGACGACCCAGTTAGGCCAGCATTTGGCGGACTTGGGTATGCCACACGCCCAATTTGAGGTGCGTTTTACTGCGGTAACACCAAACAGTCACGGGGCGGACGACGTCGAGTTCTACTTCTCGGCGAACTTAGGTGAGGCGTTACGGCCGTTGGCACAAATTATTTCTGGTGGGGAAATGAGCCGCGTGATGTTGGCCATTAAAACGGTAGCCAATACCGAACCGGGTAAGACGTTAATTTTTGACGAAATTGATACGGGCTTGTCGGGTAATATGGGCTTGGCGGTGGCCGATAAGTTGACTGCATTGGCCAAACACACCCAAATTATTGTGGTTACACACTTGGCGGCGATTGCGGCCGCAGCGGACAAACATTACTTAATTCAAAAAAATATTTCCAACCAAAAGACGGTGACCAACGTGTACCCCTTGAACCCGGAGGAACGCGTCCAAGAAGTGGCCCGTATTATTGGTGGTGGTACCACGGCACTGGCTCATGCGGCAGCGTTGTTGCACAGTCAGCGGTGATTTATCTACGTTTACGGTGGTGGGGCTTTTTCGGTTGGTGGTAAGTTTTGTGGTCGGGAATTAACCACAGCAACACTAACACGCAAGCCAGCACAATCACGGCACAAATGATAATAAATGACCAAAAACCACCCATGCGGGCTAAGGGTAAATTGTCCAAATTCATGCCGTAAATACCGGCAATTAAGGTTGGTATCGCCAAAATAATGGTAACGATAGTTAAAAAACGCATACGCTCGGCCAGGCGGTTGTTAACAATTGCGGCGTAAGTATCCATGGTTTCGCTCATCAGTTCGCGTTGCAGATTGCAGGTGGCGAACGCCTGTTTGATTTCGACGTGAATATTGTCCAAGGTCTCAATGTCATCTTCGGTTAAGCCTGCACGTTGTACTAATAATTTATCAACCACCAAAATGTTTTGGCGTAACGAGGACGCAAAGTAAATTAAAGCGTTTTTCAAACGCATAAACTCAACCAAAATCGCATCGGTTTTGTTATTGCGTAACAATTGGCTTTCAATCTTGGTACTGGACTTATCAATTGCGCGCAAATAAATTTCGTACAAACTGTGGAAAGATAGTAAAAATTGGTACAAAATTTTGGGACTGTCCAACAGTACGTTAGCCCGTAAATTACCGTGTTTAATGTCGTTAAATTTGCTGCTGTCGTTAAGGCAGACGGTTACGGTCAAGTTTCCTTTTTGGATAATCGACAATGGCATAGTAGTGTAGGGGGCATCGCTGTCTTCGTTTTGCACTTGGGTAACGGGAATGTCAAAAACGATTAAGCGGTAACCGGTGTCGTCGTCTAAGTCAAGACGGGGTCCTTCTTCGTCGTCCAAAGCTGAACGTACAAAATCTTCGGGAATGTTCAGTTCGTCAATAACGCGTTTAACTTCGATTTCGTTGGGGTTGGTCAATTGCACCCAAACCCGTTCGTTGGTGGGTAAGTGCAACAAACTTAAACTATCGTCTTTGACGTACTTACCATCACGGTACAACAATACGTTAGTCATACCGCGATTGTACGCCAATTTGATAAATAAAGTCAATGCAAGTTACAAACAATATTTTATTGCCAAGTTGTGAAATTGGCTTTATAATAAGGATTATGAATAATTTCAAGTGCAAAATGCGTCGTCTATTAACCCCCTTGGCGGTGTTATTTTTGGTTGTCGTAATGGCGGTGGCCGCCCCAGTAGCGTCTTTAATGGGTGCCGTCAGCGTTAATGCGGGTACTAAAAGTGATCAGGATTTTACAATTACTCATCTGCCCGCACGTTATGCCGAAGTTGGTGAAACCCTGGTTAAGGGTGAGACTTTACCCAGTATCGATAGTGGTACAGTGGTGGTTTGGCACGCTAACCGGGAACAAACTGTCAGTGATAATTATACTTACAGCGAAGAAGGTCAATACGAATGGCGTTTCTATGCGGATAGCACCAAAGAACAACTGATTGCGACGCACACCGTTTGGGTAACACAACCCACTTACGTAATTACTATGCCCAGTGTCGTGCCGACCGTGGCGCCCAAAGATTTAACCGATGGTAAATTAGTTTTACCATTGCCCGATAAATTGACCGCGGACGATGAGGAAATTAAATTAGGTGACCAGTACCAGTTGACCGTTAAGGCTACTTTGGGTGATCGTGAATTAACGGCGACAGCTGGTCGTGAAAATGTAACGGTTGACTTAGGTGGCGATATGGATAAGCGCGTGGGTACGTTGCAAGTAACTTACATTTTACAAGACGCCGTGAGTGGTCGCCATTTAGTTGCCAAGGTGCTTAATGATATTGAAATCAAAAATGTACTGAAAGATAAAGTCACATTCAGCAGTAACCCCAGTGCTCCCAGCGTGCAAAGTTTATCTTTCGGCCAAGAAGTAACCTTGACCGCCCCAACCGCCAACAGCGCCAAATACGAAGATACTACCTTTAACGTTGAAGCCACGACCAAAATCATTGGCTTTAAGTTCGTGGGCAGTTCCACCCAACCCAGCAATTGGGATAAAATTGACACCATTAAATGTGAATCCGGTGTCTTAACCGGTGACGACCGCGTTGCTATTGATGGTTTGAAAGTTACCACCAAGAAATTGGGTTGGTATAAATTCTTGTTCCGCACGGATACGTTGTTCGGCAACAATTCGGCTAATGATAACGAAACCGACGGTGAATATTGGAGTGATGCTGTACACATTAAAAGTGATGGCCGTAGCCCTGAATTCAAGTTTGTTGCCGAATATGCTACGACGCAGGTGGACGGTGATAGTTTAAATGGTGTTGCTTTCGCCGATTTGGTTGACGAATATAGTGACCGTTATCCGTTAACTACCAACAGCAGCGAGCCAGCAGCTGATGAACAAAAAGTTTTGGTGGGTAAAACGGGTTTAACCTTGCCCGCAATCTTCGCCACTGATAATTTTACTCCCAGTACTGATTTGAAAATGACCATTACCGTTGCCCAAATTAAAGACGACAACGGGGTGGACGTCAGGGGTGATAATACACAAGCTGTTTATTATAATCAAACTTTGCACTCTGATGCCGCTTATGCTCCAAATAAGCCTTTGCAAGTCAATTTTGTCAATACCGAACCGGCGAAACCAGTCGATAATCATCTGCAACTGAAAGCCAGTGCCGGATTATATTTAATGACTATCAGTATCCAAGACACAGCACCGAAATACGATAATAACACGGACGCGACCAGCACTGTCAGTGGTCGCACTACGCAACGCTATATGTATTTCAAATACAAGGATAGCGATTTAAGCGAGGCAAGCAATTCGCCTACGATTGATCAGTTCCAAGTTAGTGACGTTTATTTATGGGAAGGTAAAACTTTTGACTTTGCGGTACCAACTTACAGTGACACTAATACGCCAACCGCTAATTTAGCAATGGATTATTTCTTAGTTAACGAAACAAGTAAACAAATCTTCCCCTTGGACAACGATGATATAGTTAATGGTCGTATGTATGTCGATTTAGCGACTTTGCTGGACGAAACCGAATGGACAGAATTTAGTCAAAACACCAGCAAGGTGGCACTGTACGCGACCGCCCGTAACTTCACTTATTTGCAACACGAATGGAATACAATTAAGCAAGGTAACTACGTTTCCGTGGCCGATTTGCTGAAATCGTTACCCGAATCGGGTAAGGTTGAAAATGGTATTACCTTCTTGAAAGTGCCGTTTATTATGCACGCTGCCACGACTAATACAAACGGTAAAGTGTCCGTCGTAATCAAAGATAATCAAGATGAGGTTGATGGTAACGAATTTGTTGCGGGTAAGGCAGTGCATATTGCCAGTGCCAAAGTAGATTGGCAGGGACCAGAAACGGATGGTCGCATCAGTGTCGCCGTTTATCAAATAAAACAAGACGGCAGTCGGGTGGCGGTTAACGTGGTAGATGGCAACGAAAAAGATGCTAACCAAAACGAAAACGTATCGACGGTGGCTTTCCGTAAAACCAGTTACGAAATTAAAGATTGGTATTTTACCCCCCGTGTGGGCGGTAAATACCAAGTTGTGGTTACCGCCAAAGATAACGCCAGCAGCGTCCTTAAAGGTAAGGTGACGACCATAGTTGTTGATCCTGACGGTGGTTTAGTTCCGTCGGCGCGCAGCGTGACGGCGCAAGCTGATGCCGCTCCCGATGACACTTTGGCAGTGGGAACAACCGGTCGCGTGCTGGTTCCAAACTTACGTTACGAAGGCAGCACCAAGGACGAATATTTGGCGAATAACCGTAAACTTTACACTTATAATGAAACTGATCAAGCCTATACCACGGAAGCCGGATATTATACCATTACCGTTAAGGGTATTTGCGATCCTGAATGCTTAACTGGTGAACGTTTTGTCCCCAGCCAAGCGGGTACCTACACTTTCACGATTGACTATTTCAGACAAGACAATCATCGCTTGTCCAGTGTGGACTATGTAGTTGAAGTAACCAACGATGGTGATACTACGACCAGTGCTATTAAATTGGATACGGCTTACGGCGCCTTAAAATTTGAGCGTACCATGGCCGACGGCACTAAGGAAACAGTGCCCGGTATCAGTAAGGAAGCGAACGCCGGTAACGCTACTTCGCCGAAATACGCAATTACTTTGCCACAATTTATGTTGTCCAACTTGGGTGGTACTACAAACTTTATCGTTAGTCACGATATGTTGCGTCAAAATTTGGAAAAGATCGCTGACGCTGCTGACGGCGACACCTACCAATACTTGTATCCAGCCATTGCTATCCCAATGCCGAATTTAATTAGCGGTGGCAACTTGGAAGATGTGGAAATTACCGTACAAAAATCGGGTTACACCGAAAAACTGGTTTCCAGTAAAGTGGCCTTAGCCAATGGTAAAAACAGTTTGATTGACATGATGGCCGGTTACTACGTGTTCCGTCCCGAAGGTAAATTCAAAAATAATGGTGCTGATTTCTTGGCCAGTGGCGACAGCAGTGTTAGTGCTGTTTACGTCATTACTTATAAGACTAAATCGACCAGTTTAACTTTTAACGTAACCATTGGTGATCCAGTGAAAGGCGAATTGACTTTCGATGACGGTTTCTTAACCTACGACAACGGCAAAAAAAGTATCGAACGCGGTACAACACCGGTAATTGATAAAAACAGTGACGGTAACCGTGTGGTGACAATTAACATGAAAAAAGTTAATTATGTTGGTAATAATGCGTTAATGAATGCGATGGCCAAGGGACCAAATGCGGGTGATAATGAACCTGCTGGCGACGATCGCAGTGAAGAATATATGTGGCAAAAAGCTAGCGTCAGCGTCACTTACGAAGGTGTTACTTTGGTGAGCACGGGAGGTTGGGACGGTAAGAAAGACGAAGACGCGTTCACTTACCAATTCAATCTCAGTGACAGTGGTACTTATACGGTTAACGTAAATTTGTTTAACCCCTACGTTAACCAAACGGTAACTCAATCGTTCGAGTTTACGATTGACATTAACGCTACCAACAAAAACGTTAATTTAAGTACGGTTTGGGGCGTAATCTTGGTGGTTTTGTCGGTAGGCTTACTGGCGGGGGTAATCTTCTATTTCGTTAAGACGGCTCGTGAAACCCGTTTCTTGGATGCTCCCAAAGCCCCCAAGGTAAAAAAAGAAAAGCCCAACAAAAAATTAAAGGACCAAAAGGAAGATGTTAAATAAGACGGAAACTAAGGTCATGTCTTACATCTTTGCCAAATGTAAAGGCGAAAGCAAGGTGTTGCTGACCCCCAAAGAATTGCTGACCGCATTGATGCCAAAAATTGAAATTACTGCTAAGCAATTAGACGTGATTATGAGCAACTTGGTTTTAGATGACTACATTGAAATGGAAAAGGGCGATAAGGACGGTAAGACGTATTTTGTGGTGTCCTTAACTATGCGCGGGGCTGCTTTTGCTCGTGAGCGCCAATCGCAAAAAAAATCACGTATTCAATCGATTTTGTGGAAAGTCGCCTTGACCGTTGGCGGGGCAGTATTAGCTTTTTTAATTGGCTTGATGCTGAATCGCTTGGTTGGTAAATAATTCTTAATATGGATTTTAAACTGGTCGCGCCTTATCAACCAACGGGAGATCAACCAACCGCGATTGCTCGCCTAACGGAAGGAGTGAAAGCGGGACGTCGTCACCAAGTTCTACTGGGTGTTACCGGCAGCGGTAAAACTTTTACCATGGCTAACGTGATTAAAAATGTGGGGCGACCGACCTTGGTTATTGCTCATAATAAAACTTTGGCGGCGCAACTGTGTAATGAGTTTCGCGAATTCTTCCCCGAAAATCGGGTGGAATATTTTGTCAGTTATTACGATTATTATCAGCCCGAGGCCTACTTACCCGCGACCGATACTTACATTGAAAAGGACATGGCGATTAACGACGAGATTGATAAGTTGCGTCACGCGGCCACGTCGTCGTTGTGCGAACGGAATGATACCATTATTGTAGCGTCAGTATCGTGTATTTATGGTTTGGGTGAACCCAAAGAATACGCTAAGATGGCGATTTCGTTACGCCCCGGTATGGCACTTAACCGGCGGGACTTGGTGACCCGTTTGGTTGACAGTCAATATAAACGAGCGGACGTGGATTTTGTGCGGGGCAGTTTTCGTGTTAACGGGGACGTGGTTGACATTATTCCGTCTTACGCCGCCAATGTAGCGGTACGAGTACAATTTTGGGGTGACGAAATTGAAGGTATTTTTGAAGTTGACGCTTTGACGGGCGTCAAGTTGTCGTCCTTGTCACACATCGCCATTTTCCCCGCGTCGCACTTCGCAGTCGGTTCGGCACGCTTGCACGAGGCTATTGAAAAAATTCGTGCGGACTTGGCCGTACAAAAAAAGTTCTTTGACGACAACAATATGGTGGTAGAAAGTCACCGAATAACACAACGCACCAATTACGACTTAGAAATGCTGGCGGAACTGGGATTCGTTAAGGGCATTGAAAATTACTCGCGTTACTTTGACGGACGGCAACCGGGTGAACCGCCATACACGTTAATGTCTTATTTCCCCAAAGATTATTTGGTCTTTATTGACGAGTCGCACATTACTATTCCACAAATTCGGGGTATGTATAATGGCGATCGTGCACGTAAAAAAGTGTTGGTAGATTTCGGATTCCGTTTGCCGTCAGCTTACGACAACCGCCCCTTGAACTTTACCGAATTTAACCAACGTTTGGGACAATGTATTTACGTTTCGGCTACGCCCGAACAATACGAACTTGAACGGGCAGATGGTCAAGTGGTCGAGCAAATTATTCGCCCGACAGGCTTGCTGGACCCCGAAGTAATTGTGCGCGGTAAGGATCATCAAGTCCCTGACGTGCTGACCGAAATCCGCCAAGTAGTGCAAGGTAAAGGTAAAGTTTTGATTACTACTTTGACTAAAAAAATGGCGGAAGATTTGACGGCGTTTTTAACCGAGAATAATGTGCGAGTGCGTTATTTGCATAGCGAAATTGATACTTTGGAACGTACCGAAATCTTAACGGCTTTTCGTCAAGACGTGTTTGACGTGATTGTGGGTATCAATTTATTAAGGGAGGGGTTGGATTTGCCCGAAGTGGAGTTGGTGGCCATCCTTGATGCGGATAAAGAGGGCCTGTTTCGTTCCACACGGTCGTTAATCCAGACTATTGGCCGGGCGGCACGTAACGCTAAGGCGCGGGTTATCTTGTACGCTAACACCGTTACACCCAGCATGCGGGCGGCGATGGACGAAACGGCACGGCGTCGCCAAATTCAAATGGCCTATAATCAAGAGCACAACATTACCCCGCGCACTGTGTACAGCGCAATTAAAAATTCACTATACATTACCCAAAAAGCCAAATCTGACACCAAAGCAGACGACTTGTCAGTGGCGGAATTGACGGAATTGATGAACGCCGCCAGCCAAGCCTTAAACTTTGAATTAGCAATCCAGTATCGCGAACGTATCAATCAAAAAAATAGTAGACAAAAACGTAAGCAATAGTATATATTATAGGTAATGCAAACAACGATGATTATTATTTGGGCAGTACTGGTAGCCGCGACCTTATTATTTGAATTTTTTACTACTGATTTTTTCGCTTGCTGTTTCTCTTTGGGCGGAATTGTGGCGCTGATCTTGGCGGCTTGTAACGTTAATTTGTACTGGCAAATCCCGGTATTCATTGTGATTACTTTGGTGGCGTTGTTTGGTGCACGACCTTTCTTAAAAAAACTATTTATTAAAAAAACTATTCCAACCAATCTTGATCAGTATTTAGGTACAACTACTAAATTACTGGCGGACGTGGTTGACGGTAAATCAACGGTCAAAATTAATGATGTCGTTTGGACGGTGGTCTGCGCTGATGCCTTAAAGGCGGGTGATTTGGTGACCATTGAGCAACCAAGTGGTAATAAACTAATTGTAAAAGGAGCAAAATAAAGTATGGCACCGTGGTTGATTGCAATTATTGTCATTGGGGTAGCGTTATTACTTATCGTGGCAATGTCGATTCGTATCGTTAAACAAGGTACGGCGGTTATCGTTGAACGTTTGGGTAAATACCACAAGACTTTGGGGACGGGTTTGAAATTTGTGATCCCGTTGTTGGATCGGGCTTTGCACCCGATTAGTTTGAAGGAACAAGTTGCCGACTTCAAACCGCAACCGGTTATTACCAAGGATAACGTTACTATGCAAATAGACAGCGTTGTCTTCTTCCAAATTGTTGATCCGAAATTATATACTTACGGTATTGAACGACCAATGTCGGCGATTGAAAACTTGACGGCAACAACTTTACGTAATATTGTTGGCGAATTGGAATTGGACGAAACATTAAGCAGTCGTGATACCGTTAACAGCAAAATGCGCGAAATCATTGATACTGCCACTGACCCGTGGGGTATTAAAGTTAACCGTGTTGAACTGAAAAACATTTTGCCGCCGGCCGCGATTCAAGAAAGTATGGAAAAGCAAATGCGGGCAGAACGTGAACGTCGCGAAAACATCTTGTTAGCCGAAGGCGAAAAGCGTAGCAAAATCTTGATTGCCGAAGGTGAGAAGGAAGCCGAAGTGTTACAGGCCGAAGCCCGTAAAATTGCGTTATTGACCGAAGCCGAAGGACAAGCCCAAGCGATTCAAAAAATTATGTCGGCCAAACCCGACGCTGCGTATTTAACTTTACAAGGTTACGAAGCGTTAAAGGCTATGGCCGATGGTTCGGCAACCAAAATTATTGTCCCGAACGATTTGGCGAATGTAGCGACTTTGTTTACCACGATGAAAGAAACTTTGGCGGGAGATAAACCGGCCAAGACCAAAACAACTGCTAAAACTAAGTAACAATTGGTGTCCAGTCTAACTTACTTGGACAGTTAACAAAATCAAAAAGTAACCTAAACCCTTATTAAGGTTTAGGTTCTTTTTTAATGTTGGTTGGTAATGTTAAATAACTTGTAATTGGTTTTATTTTTGTTATAATTTACTGGTTTAAGAAAAAGAAAAAAGTAGTAAAAGGATTAAAGTTATGGCAAGAAGTTTAAAAAATAAAGAATTAATCAATACCAGATTGGCAACCAATTACGGTGGCTGGATGTATTGTGAACAATGCCAAACCAATATTGGCTATTTGTGCTATGCAACCTATGACCAATTAGTTTTGAAATATCAATGTAAATGTGGCAGCCATGGCAGTGTGACCTTGGATTTCATCGATAGCCAAAAAGGGCAAGAGTGTCGTGAGCAATTGACCATTGTTAAAAACAGATTTTGTTGTCCCGCAGATCAGTCCCCGTTAATCACAATTTTAGCCAACAAAGTTAGCAATTATGAATTGAAAGTTACTTGTAAAGCCTGTCATCATCTTTATACGCAAGTAAAATAAGCATTATTTGGTTGGTCTTGATGCTACTACGTCCAAGGTTTTCTTCAATAGTTGGGGGTTCGCAGTATCAATTGCCAACTTGCTTAATTTCTTGGCGGGATGTTCATGGCGGCGCAGTTCGTCAGGGGTAACGTCGGCGTGTAAATACGCTTCTTGTTCGGGAGTTAAAAAAATATTATCCATAATACTTCATTATACGCAGTGGGTGTTGTGAAAAACAACCCCTTGACAAATTTCGTCAAAGGTTCATAATAAAGTTTATTATGAATAACGAACAGGAACAGTTAGACCAAAACATTAAAGAAAATTGGTTCTCGCGCATTGGGGTACAAAAGCCGTACACGGTTTTCGTGTGTATTGTCGCGATTATCATTTTAGGTATCTTCGCTTTTTCGTCGATGACCGTTGACCTGTTCCCGTCGATGAATATGCCGTACGCGATGGTAATCGTGACGCCCGATGCGGCGTATTTAACCGACTATGTGAAAAATAATGCTACTAAAATCATGCTAGGCTTGGCGGTCAGTGATGCCAAGGCGGAACTTACGGGGGAAGACGATGCCGAACAGATAGCCACTGATGAAACTAAGTTACGTAATATACTGAATGCCAATTATACACCCACCGAAGACCACAGTGCCGACGAATTAAAAATGGCGGCCGTGCAACAAGCCGCGATGCAAGGCAACAAGGTCGCGGTCAAATACTTGGCTGTGGTTACCAGTGAAAATTGCCAACAACGTATGCTGTTGGCCTGTTTCCCGTCGACCGGCAAAATGGAAAAATTGACCAATGACTTGTTAACCGCTTTGTCCAGTGTCAACGGCATTAACAATACGCAAAGTGCTACCATGTTGCAAACGGGCATGGTGATGTTGGCTTTGGAATACGACAGTGACGCCACCGTTAACACCGCGGACTTGTTAATCGCGTTGGATAGGGTGGGGTTGAATAACGAATTTAATTACGACTTGCGTTTCAATAAAACTATTATGCAGATTGATCCATCGTTAATGCCGGTGATGAATGTAACCGTGTCTTACGCGGGTAAAGACGAAGCGTGGTTTAATAAACAAGTGGTGCAAAAAATTGAGACCACGGTGGGCGTAGGTTCCGTTTCGACCAATATTGCCACGGAAGGCAGTGTTAATCTTGACCAAGCTTGGGAAAGTACTGCGGATGGTTTAGTTAAAACTTACAGTCTATCAATTCAAAAGAACAGTAACGCGGTTACTACCGAAGTGGCAGCTAACGTAATTAAAACTTTGGAAAAGATTAAGCAGGATAACTTGGCTGCGGACGGTAAAGTCCAATTTAATTACAGCGTAACCAGCAGTCAAGCCGAATATATCAACGAAAGTATTGGTTCGGTGGGTGAAAACTTGATTATTGGTGGCTTGCTGGCGTTAGTCATTTTATTCTTGTTCTTACGTTCGGTGCGTATGACTTTGGCGATTGGCATTTCAATTCCGTTGGCTTTGGTCGGTACGTTCGTAATTATGTACTTTATGGGCATTGGTTTGAATATTGTGTCCATGTCGGGGTTGGCTTTGGCGGTCGGTATGTTGGTGGATAACTCGGTAGTGGTTTTGGAAAACATTTACCGCTTACGCAAAAAAGGTCTGCCGATTAAAGACGCGTGTATCAAAGGAGCGTCGCAGATTATGATGGCGATGTTAGCGTCTTCGTTAACTACAATTTGCGTGTTTTTCCCGATGTTTTTCTTAGACGGCATGATTATGGAAGTCTTTACCGACTTGGTGTGGGTAGTTATCTTGTCCTTGCTTTGTTCGTTCGTGGTGGCGGTGATGTTCTTACCCGCGATTGTGGCGACTTTTAAAATTGACGTTAAACAAACGAAAGCGGTTAATACTGACAAAAAACCATCATGGTGGCAACGCTTTACCGCGGGGGCGAACAAAGTTTTTGACCGGGTTTTACGTTTCTGTATTAACCAAAAGTGGTTGACCGTGGCACTGGCACTAGTGATCTTTATTGGTTCGGCGTGCTTGTTGTTGGTTAATGGTTTTATCATCATGCCGTCAACTGACGCGGGTAATTTTACCGTAACCGCAACTTTGGATACAGCGGGGCACGCGGTTAGTGCCGAAGATAAAAAAACCGTTTTGGCGGAACCGATTTACCAAAAAATTGCCGAACTGCTCGGCAGTGACCTTGATAAATGCGTTGTGTCATACAATTCGGGCAGCGGAGCAATGTCAGTTTTGCTGGGCGGTGGTGAATCGATTACCGTGGATGTCCAATTAAAAGACAATCGTAAAGTGGCTACTGACATGGCGGCCGATAAAGTGTATAAAGCGTTATTAACCTACCAAAAGGAATACACGAACGAGGCAAAGCAACCTTTCTTTGCCGACATTGAAGTTGCTTCTTCTTCCATGACTCAAGGTCTAGTGGCCAGTGACGTTTCGGTAACAATGACGATCGACGCAGCCGATGCCGAGACCGCGGGACAAATTTTGGATCAATTTGGGACAGCGTTAACGGCCAAGTTTGATGATGCTTTGCGTGCGGATTTGAAAATTAAAAGTGTGATGGCAAATCAAACACTGGGACAAAAGATTATCAAATATAATGGTAAATATAAAACAGACTTTACCATTAAGGCGTATGCCGATGCGGACACCAACAAAATTCAAAGTCGGTTGGACGCGTTGGTTAAAGAGTTAATGCATAGTGACGAGTTCAAAACCTATGATTTGGCGATTTTGGATACGGGTATGGCACAACAAATGGCTGATACGTATACTTCAATGGGTATGGCGTTGTTGGTTGGTTTCTTATTGATTTATTTGGTCATGGTGGCAATTTTCCAATCGTTCTTGCTGCCGTTCATTATCTTGATTTGTGTGCCGTTGGGTTTCACGGGGGCGTTCTTAGGCTTGGCAATCTGTGGTATGCCATTATCAATGCCCGCGCTAATCGGTTTCTTGATTTTAATGGGCGTGGTTATTAACAACGGTATCTTGGCGGTCGATTACACTAACCAAGCGCGCCGTGATGGTTTAAGCGTTAAAGAAGCCTTAGTCGCCGCAATGCACACGCGGATGCGACCTATCTTTATGACGGCATTAACCACTATTTTGGCAATGGTGCCGATGGCGTTTGGTTGGTCAATTTTCAACAGTAGCAGCAGTGCTACCATGATGCAACCGTTAGCCGTAGTTTCAATTGGTGGTTTGTTGTTCGGTACGGTGACCACTTTGTTGGTGGTGCCGGCGTTTTACGCGATTTTCTGTCGTGACAAAAAGGTTAAAACTAAACCAGCAACCGTAACGGGTGACTTGGTTCCCACTACCGCGACACCAGTTACCAACACGAACGGAACCGTTACTACTGCTACCAATGCAGCGGTAAATGCAGAACCAGTTACCCCAGTAGTCAATACAACTAAAACGTTACCGGCTAAGGTAACGAAAAACACTAAAAGTAAAAAAACAGTTGCAACCAAAACTACTGTGGCTGAATAATTTAAGTTGCCAAAGTTCCCGTTTTAGTTTAAGGTTATAGCGTATGGAATGGTTATGGCTGTTGGTTTCCTTATTGGGACTGGGTGCATTGTGGCTAATCATTATGGGACTGGAAAAGTTAGTGACGCATATCAAGGCTAGTGACGATGCCCGGCGGGCGGCTGCGGATAAATTGGAAAAACGTATTGCTAACGAAGAAGAAAATTTTGCTATGAAGCAAGCCGCTAAGGAATACTTATTAGCCTCACGACCGGTAACTGCTGGTAGTAAAGTTCCCACGGAATTTGCCGTGGCTATGGACACTTTAAGTTCAGACGAATTATTGGATACCTTAGTGCAAAAGGCGTTTGGCAACCCGCAAGACACCCAAAACATTACGGCTACGCAATCGGCTTTTGCCCAACAACCCGCGAAAATGGCGGTAGCCAAAGGTAAAGGTGTCTTACCCGTTAAGGCTAAGCGTGCGGACGATAAAACGGGCTTGACCAAGGCCGAACAAAAAATGTTGAAAAAAATCAAGCAGGGGTCTTGATTTTTTTTATGGGTTGTGCTAACATAATACTCGAAAAAAGCGACACACTAAGAGTGTTGCGAGGGGAGTATATAAGAAAATGAAAAAAAGAAATTTATTTTTGACTTTAACCTTCATCGCGCTGGCGGTCTTGGTGGGGTTAGGCAGTATGTGTGCCACCTTTGCCCAAGCCCAAGGGGTCGCGTTGCAAGTGGCCGCGGCCAGTGAGTCAACTAAGTTATTTAATGATCAAGGTAACTACGCGGTCGAACGTAACACCTTGAACAACAGTAAAGGTAAAGTTTTCAATTTCTTTGGTTATGACTGGTACTTGGTAAACATCAACAACGAAGCCGAAGTGGCTACCTTCTGGATGGTCAATCCTTACGGCAGTGATCAATCTTACCGCTACGTGTTTAATAAACCGACGCAATCGGCAACCACGGATACAGATTTATTTTGGGAAGGTAAAACTTTGTGGGGTAATGGTTATACCGACACTATTTGGAACAATGATGTCCATTTAGGTAACAGCAACTTGAAAAATGAAATGCACCAAATTGCTGCGCAAATCATTGATAACAACAGTTACAAAAATTATAAAAACAAAGTGGTCGCCGGTTATGTGGCTGGATCCAATATGGAAAACCAAGAACAAAACGCTAAAATGTCAATTAGCCATGTTTATCACGCTGAACAGGGTACAACCACTCTTTACGAAGTCACCAGTCCGGCACAAACGATGGTTGCGGACTATACCTTAGGTGCCGATGATCGTTTGTGGTTGCCTTCGACCGAAGAAGTGCGTGACAGTGGTTATTGGAAGTTAAACAACACGCAACGTAATTACCAGATTCGTACCGTGGACAACGTGTGTTGGTTGCGTACTCCGGTTGATAATGACAGTTCAATGGCGCAGTTGATTGGCTGTGCCCCGACCATCACCGACGCGGGAGTTACCGCCACGCAAGCCCAATCGTTCTTTAAGACTAATGTTGACCAAGCACACGGTGTTCGCCCGGCCATCCACCTGAGTTTGAAGGACTACGGTGACGGCAACGGCAGCAAGGGCGGTTGGTTTACCGATGACATGATGAAAGTGTTCTTTATCATAATCTGTGTACTGGGAATAATTGGGGTAATCTTGGTGATTATCGCGGTCGTGGCCAAAGCCCGTCGCGACAAAGCCGAAGGTCAAGCCGGTAACCAGGCGAATTAAGGTTGGCGACGACCAAAAATAATGGTACACTAAGCCATTATGATGCAAGTTGTTAACGTTTCCTTACAATTTGGTAAAAGAGTTTTATTTAAAGACGTGAACTTGAAGTTCCTGCCCAACGAATGCTACGGCATTATTGGCGCCAATGGAGCGGGCAAGTCCACGTTTTTGAAAATATTGGCGGGGGAAATTACCCCGAACAAAGGCGAAGTTATTGTCGGCAAAAACGAACGCATATCCACTTTGGCACAAAACCAAAACGCATTTGACGAGTTAACCGCGATTAACACAGTGATCGGTGGCCACCAACGCTTGGCCGAAATTATTGCCTTGAAAGAAAAATATTACGCGTTGCCGGAATTAACCGAACAACAAGGTAACGAGTTAGGCGACTTGGAGGCTGAATTTGCGGAACTGGACGGTTGGGACGCCGACAGTAACGCCCGTATTATGTTGGCGGGGTTGGGGGTCGATGAAGAGTATCACGACCAACCAATGCGGGATTTAGACGCCAAAATTAAGGTTAAAGTGTTGTTGGCGCGCGCGCTATTCGGTAACCCCGACATTTTGATTTTGGACGAACCGACCAACAATTTGGACTTGGCCGGCACCCGTTGGTTGGAAGAGTTCTTAATGGAGTTCAAAAATATTACCATCATTGTATCGCACAACCGTCACTTTTTGAACCAAGTGTGTACGCATATTTGCGATGTTGACTATAACCAAATTAACATGTTTGTCGGTAATTACGATTTTTGGTACGAAACCAGTCAGTTATTGCTGAAACAGCAAAAGGAAGCCAATAAAAAAGCGGAAGCCCGGGCTCAAGAGTTAAAAGACTTTATTGCTCGCTTTTCGGCCAACGCCAGCAAATCACGCCAAGCCACCAGCCGTAAAAAAGAATTGGAAAAACTGACGATCGCGGATTTGAAACCCTCGTCGCGCAAGTACCCTTATATCAATTTTGAAGTGGCGCGCGAACCGGGTAACGAAATTTTAGCGGTCGAAAATTTGACGGTGAAAGGTTATTTTGAAAACGTGTCGTTTCGCGTAAACAAGGGCGAAAAAATTGCGTTTTTGACGGATAAAAGTGTGCGCATTGACAAGTTGTTTAACGTGATTATGGGCAAAGAAAAAGCGGACAGTGGCCGCGTGCAAATGGGTAAAACCATTACACCGTCCTATCTGCCCGCCGATTATCGTGCGTACTTTGAAGGGGTTGATTTGAATTTGTTGGACTGGCTGAAACAGTATTCTGCCGATACAAACGAAACCTTTATCCGCAGTTGGTTAGGGCGCATGTTATTTTCGGGGGAAGAAGCCTTAAAAAAAGCCAGTGTCTTGTCGGGGGGCGAACGCGTGCGGTGCATGTTCGCCAAAACCATGTTAGAACAAGGTAACTTATTGATTTTGAATGAGCCAACCAATCATTTGGATTTGGAGAGCATTACCGCCTTGAATCAAGGCATGATTAAAAGTAAGGCGGTAATGTTATTTTATACCAGTGACGAAGAAATTATTAACACCGTGGCGACGCGGATTATTGACTTGCGGGAACACAGTATGACCGACAAGTTTGTGTTGTAATTACCACCAACGGGCGTGCCGAGCGTTGGGAACGCGTGGCATCGGTGTCGGTTCATCGTCTGCGGGACGCAGCAAGTTGCGATGATGCTGACGTGGTGTCGGTGCGTTTGACTCAACGGCGGTGGGGACGACTGGTTCGGCCATAACGGGCGGATTAACTGTTGCCGTCGTGGCAGTAGGTTGCGTGTCGGCGTCGTCAGTCACACAATCGGGGCAATCCGCAGTGCGCTGGTTAACGGTGCTGGTAGTTGTCGTCGGGGTGGTGTTATTACTGGTAAAGTGCGGCGCCAAAGTGGCACGGTTAACAATGCGGGTACCCGGATAGTCGTAATACGTAGCGGTGGGTATTTCGTCAATGTCGGTTATTTCGTTATCGGTACTTAGTTCCGTTATTTGTTGGTTTAAGGCTTGGTTTTGGGTGGTTAAATCACCCAATTGCCCTTTTAATTGTTGGTTATGTGCCACAGTGGACCCCAGTACACTGCCAGTTACAACGACGGCCATGGCCATGGTAGCGATTATGACACCGTTAACCAGGTTACGGTTGCGTTGTTTTTCCCGCAGGTTAGCAATGGTTTTGCCGGGGTTTTCCACCACTGTGGAATGATGACGTGGGTGTTCTTGTGTGGTAAAGTTTTGCATTTTTGCCTCCTAACTGACGTATTATGCGTGGGTTAGTGGCAAACTATACAATTACTTATTTAACATGACAAGATTGACAGCAGCACGGTCTTTCTGGCTTGTCGTTGTCGTCAGGACGTTCGTCTTTCGACATACGGCAAACGCATTCAAAACGCTGTTCGCAGCGTGGTTCTGGTTTGTGTTCTTCGCATTTGGGCTCGCACTTTGGTTCGCATTTTGGTTCACACTTGCGTTCACATTTCGGTTCGCAATGGAAACAGTTCAAGAAAGCACAGAACACATCGCCAATGGTTGGACATTTGCACATCTTTCGTTACCTCCCTGCTTCATCATACGCACGACCGCGGTAGAAATGTTAAAAGCCAAAACTTGTTGGTAAGCGGCAGTCTGCAACAACTGTCGTTCGCGCGGATTGGTTAGAAAACCGCACTCGATTAACACCGCGGGACAAGGCGAATGCTCTACTAAGTTAAAATCGGTTGGCTTAACGGTTTTGTACATAGGTAACGCACTGTGGTTAAATTGGTCTTGAATGGCGGTAGCGTATTCGCGACTGCCGGCCGTCTCGTTGGCGTAAAAACATTGTAAACCACTGACTGACGTTAGCGGGTAGGTGTTTTGGTGAATGGCAATTACTAAATCGGGATTAAGTTCGCGAATCTTGGCGCGTCGTTTATTCATGTCGTCTACTTTTTTGTTACTGGCATAAGGCGAATTCAAACTTTCGGCGTCGACCCGGGTTAAGGACACGCGGCAACCTTGTGCGGTTAATTCTTGCGCCAGTACCTGCACGATTTGCAAATTGATTTGGGCTTCGCTGACCCCCGCGACACAAGCACCGTTATCACGACCACCGTGACCTGCATCTAAGACTACGTGAAATTGGGGCGAGGTTGTTACGGTTGGTGCAAGGTTAAAGTCAAAAAAAGCGGCGCAACCGACCACCAACAAACATAAACTGATTGCAAAATATCGCATTGCTATGTATATTAAAAATAAATGCGTAAGATACGTAATTACAACTTTCATCGTGGCCTAGGTAAAGCTTTTACCATCGCGGTAATCTTTTTTTCGTTGCAAGAAATTTTGTCCATTGCGTACCCATTGGTCTTGAAAAATACGACAAATATGATTCAAAACGACAGCGGAACCTTGCCGTCGATGAGCCAGTTCTTAATTAGCGCGGGGATTGTTTTGTTGTATTTGATCGTTATGTTCTTCGTGTCATTATTTGCCCGTAATCGGGTTAGTGTCTTTGGCGCGGGTTGCCGGGCCAATGCTCGTGATGATTTATACCAAAAAATGAACCGTGTGCCGACTAACGTATTGTATGAATTTGGTACGGGTAAATTCTTGTCGATTATATCCACCGATACCACTTTGGTTAAATACCGCAACGAACAATATTTACAAGCGGGAGTGTACTTTGTCGTGACCGTACTGGGCAGTTGTGTGATGATTATGACATTGTCCCCGATTTACGTACTATTCTTATTGGGAGCGGTCTTGGTCGATGTGGGTATTTTAGCGTTGTTTTATCGTCATGTTTACCGTCGTATGCCCGCTGCGGTAAACGCTTTTGACCAGTCTTTTACTTCGACGCGGGAAAGTATTGCGGGTGCTCGCGATATTCGTATCTTGGGTAAACTGCCCGCGCGAACCGCAGCGGCGGCCAAACAAAACGGTAAATTAGTTGAAGAAGTTTTTGCCATTGACCACGCTAAACACTCGTTTGAAACCATTAACAATATTGTGTTCGCAGTGGTAACTTTTGCGATCGTCTTGTTTGCCGCGTTAACTTTGGACAATAACCACATTGCCGAGCAACTGGTGATAATCAATACAATTATTCAGTATATCACCTTGGTGACGAAAGCCATTACCGACATTTTCAAAAACATTATTAACCCTATGACCCGCGGCAAAGTGTCTTACGCGCGCATTGACCAATTTATGAACTTACCCGAAGAAGATATGGACAGTGGTACGCAACAAATCAATACTGATTATGGCTCATCGTTGGTACTGTACCGCGTCAGTCACCGCTTTTGGAATGGTCGTAAAACGATTACTAATTTGTCACTGGAATTGACTGCCGGTAAAGTTATTGCCGTGTGTGGGGAAGTGGGGGGTGGTAAGACCACCTTGGTTAAAATGTTGTTGCGTTATATCGATCCAACCGAAGGCGTTATTTTATTAAACGGGGTGAACATTAAGGACATTAACAAACGTTATTATCGTTCGCAAATGGTGTCATATTGTCCAACTTATCCCGAATTTGTTCCCGGGACAGTGCGTCAAAATATTCAGTTATTAAGTCCCACAGCGACCGATGAACAGATCTTAGCAACCTTTAACGAGATCGGGGCAACCAGCATGGCAACTTTACCATCATTCTTAGATACCCACATTTCGGTACGTTCGAAGATGCCACAATACATGAAAAATATAATCAATGTCGTGCGTTGCCTTTTGAAACCCGCCCAGTTTTATATTTTCGACCGCAGCCTTTCGCAACTGCCAAACGAAATTGTGGCCAATATTATGCAAAAAATACGACACGATAATAAGTCTTGCCTTTTCACTACGTACAGCGCTAAGGTCTGTGCCGGGAGTGATGAGGTTTATTTTGCGAAAAACGATCATACTTACGAAAAAGGTACGCATGCTGAATTGTTTGCCAATAACCAAGATTACGCGACTTTCTTTATGAAAGCGGAACAAATGGAGGCGAAACAAGCATGAAAAAACAACCGAGAAAACGTTCCATTTTTATGCGCGTGATGACTTATTTCAAGCCATTGCGGTGGCGTATTTTATCAGTTATTTTGTGCGGTATTGTCGGTATTGCGTTGTACTCGATTACGCCTGACTTTATTTCGCAGAGTTTAGACGCGTTTCCGCTGATTGCCACTGCGGGACTGGGTGGGGTGTTAAAGCCGATTATTTTGTACTTGATTTTATGCGTGTTTGCGGAAATATTTACTTTGGTTTGCAAATCTTTAATTATCAATTACGAAGTTAAAACCACGGTGGAAATTTTAAATGCTGCTCGTCGTAAGTTAGATGTTGTGCCGTTGTCTTTTATTGATAAGTTTGAAATTGGCAAAACTACCCACCAAATTTCGGTTGGGCGGAAAATGTTCCAACAGTGTTTGGCGATGTTTTACGATATTGCTCGGACGGTATTTTTCTTTATCTTGTGTACGATAATGATGGTGTCACTGAACGTAACTTTGGCCATTGTCGTTGTGCTGTCTTTGCCCGTGACCTTAGTGATTGCCCGTCTGGTTATTAAACGTACGCAAAAGTATTACACGCGTAATGAAGCTATTGAAGGTGCGGTCTACAACTTTGCCGAAGAACGTTCAACTTTGCACGGATTTTTTAATGCTAATGGTTTGAAGGGTACCGACGAATTTAAAGCAATTAACCAAACCAAGGGGGCAGTTGGCGTGGATACGGTAGTTGGTTTAAACGAAACCTACATTAATTTCATTACCAATTTTATGTACTTAGCGGTTACCGTAGTGTTTGGCATCATGGCAATTAACGACCCAGCGTCGGTGAACTTTGCTATTTTACCGGCGTTCTTGTTGTACGCGAACCGGTTCTTAACTAACGCGAAAATTATTACCACCGCGACCAACATTATCCAGCCAACCGAAAGTTCTGCCCAAGTGTTCTTTGGTATTTTGGATTGCCCCGACGACGTGACCGCGGACGAAGACACAAACATTAAACGCATTAATGGCAGTATCGTTTTCGATAAAGTTAGTGACGATAAAGTAAAGGACATCTCTTTCGAGATTCCGTTCGGCAGTACGGTCGCATTTTTGGAAGAAGACAACGGCACCGGCGCGGAGATTGTGGAACTGATGACCAAGTTGGCGTTACCGCAAAGTGGCCAAATTAAAGTTGATAACATAGATTTAGCCCGTATTCGCAGTAAAGCCTTCTACGAACGGGTGGGCGTTTGTTTTGACCGTCCGTTCTTGATTGACGGCAGTATTGCCGAAAATATTATGTATGGTATAGGTAAGACTTTACCCGAAAACGTAATTGAAGTGACCAGTTTGTTCGGTTTTGATAATTTTATTCGTACCTTGCCCGACAGTTACAACACCCGCTTGACCGAAAATACCGTGTTTTTAACCAACGCGGAACAGCAAGCGGTGAACTTGTCGCGTACAATTTTGCACGCACCCGATGTGTTGATTTTGAACAACGCGTTAACTAATTTCGACTCGTTTAGCGAAAAGAAGTACAACGACATCATCATTAAGAAACTGACGGGGCGCACCCGCATCTTGGTGACCAAGCAGATTATGACCATTCAAAACGTGGACAAAATCTACGTCTGCAAGGGTGGCCGCATTGTGGAAGCCGGTACGCACGCCGAATTGATGCGTAAAAAAGGCGAATATTATAACCGTTACACAAATTAAAAAGCCAGCAATTAAGCAATCTTGCCGTGGCATTGTTTATATTTTTTGCCACTGCCACACGGGCAGGGGTCGTTGCGCCCAACTTTCTTTAAATTAACATTACTCATGATTGGGGTTTGTGGCGCGGGTTTGGCCAATGTTTGTCGTTCAATGTGTACTTTAAACAAAAACAAAGCACTTTCGTTGCTGATGCTTTCGATCATGTCGTTAAACATACCGATGGCCTCGCGACGGTATTCCACCAACGGATCTTTGCCACTGTAACCACGCAAACCGATGCCATTGCGTAAATTAACCATAGCGTCAATATGTTCTACCCATTTTTTGTCAACTATTGACAACAACACGTCCCGTTCGAAGGCGTCAAAGTTAAAGCCGTCGTCACGTAATTTTTTAATTTTGGCTTCGTATTGTTCGTTAACCGCGTCCAAAACCATTTCGTAAACATCGTTAAAGTTGGCCTTGTTGGTATTTTCTGCATCCAAGTAAGCAGTTGCGGTGCCAAATAACTTCTCAGACAAAATTTTGTTGGCTTGGTCTAGATCCCATTCACTGTAATGTTGGCCTTGGTTAATAGCTTGGCTGACAACCCCGTAAACCAAGTCAGGGAAAGACTTTAAAATTTGGTCGTGTACGTTTTCCCCGTCCAGTATTTTGTTGCGTTCGCGGTAAATCAATTCGCGTTGGTCATTCAGTACATTGTCAAATTCGAACGTGGCACGACGACTGTCAAAGTAATAACCTTCGACGCGTTTTTGCACCCGTTCAAACAGTTTCGTAATCCATTTGCTTTGGACGTCGTCTAAATTTAAGAAACGCATGGTATTACCAATAACATCTTTACCAAAACGTTGAATAATGGTGTCGTCGCAAGAAATGTAAAAAATCGAACTGCCGGGATCCCCTTGGCGTCCCGCCCGACCACGTAATTGGTTGTCAATACGGCGACTGTCATGGCGTTCGGTGCCAATAATGTGTAAGCCACCGAGAGCTAACACCTGTTCTTTTTCGGCCTCAGTTTGTTTTTTGAAAGCAGTTAAGTATTGTTTGAACTTTTGGCGGTGAGCCAAAATGGTCGGGTCTTGGGTTTCAAAGTAGGCAGTGGCGTTGTAAATTTCTTCGGGTGATAAACCATCCTTTTTTAGTTGTTGCGTGGCTAAGTGTTCGGGGTTACCGCCAAGTAAAATGTCCGTACCTCGTCCGGCCATGTTAGTGGCAATAGTAACACTGCCTAAACGGCCGGCGTCCGCCACAATTTCGGCTTCTTTTTCGTGATTTTTCGCGTTTAACACCACGTGGGGAATTTTTTTCTTTTTTAAGTATTGAGCAATGATTTCGCTGTTTTCAATGGTCGTTGTCCCGATTAATACGGGTTGTTTACGTTCGTAGCGGTAGAGTACATCTTCGTAAATGGCCGCCAATTTGTTGTCCATGTTTTGGAAAATCACGTCGGGAGCATCTTCCCGGCGAATCGGGTTATTGGTGGGAATGGCCACCACATCAACACCGTAAATTTTTTTGAACTCGTCTTCTTCGGTTTTGGCCGTACCCGTCATACCGGATAACTTACGGTACAGCTTGAACAAATTTTGAATCGTAATCGTGGCGACGGTTTTATCTTCGTTTTTAATTGGCACACCTTCTTTGGCCTCAATCGCTTGGTGCAAACCATTGCTGTAACGGCGCCCAACCATGGCTCGACCCGTGTTTTGGTCAATAATAATAATTTCATTCTTTTGGTTAATTATGTAGTCATCGTTAATATTAAACAAATGGTGTGCTTTTAACGCGTTATCCAAAAAGTGGTTTAATTCCATATTATTGGCGTCACTGATGTTCTCAATTTTAAATGCCCGCTCGGCTTTGGTAATACCGCTTTCGGTTAAGCGCACCGCTCGTTCTTTCAAATCAATAACGTAATCTTGATCGGTTAAAGTGCGGATAAATTTATCGGCAACTTTATACAGGTCGCTGTTGTCCTTGGTCGGGGCAGACATGATTAATGGAGTACGGCTTTCGTCGATAAGGATACTGTCAATTTCGTCAATAATTGCAAAATTCAAGCCCCGTAAAACACGTTGTTCTTGGTGGTGGGCGACATTGTCGCGGAGGTAATCAAAGCCAACTTCGCTGCTGGTGACGTAAGTAATGTCTTGGGCGTAGGCGGCTTTTTTGGCTGCGGGTTGGGCGTGGGATAAACTTAATCCTACGGTTAGACCCAAAAACCGGTGGACTTTACCCATCCATTCGCTGTTACGTTTGGCCAAATATTCGTTAACTTCAATAATATGAACCCCTTTGCCCGTTAAAGCGTTCAAATAGGCGGGCATAGTGGAGACCAAGGTTTTGCCTTCGCCAGTTTTCATTTCCGCAATACGGCCTTGGTGTAAGGCAATCGCTCCCAGAACTTGCACATAATACGCCTTTTGTCCCAATACTCGGTAGGCGGCCTCCCGCACTGTGGCAAAGGCTTCGGGCAAAATATCGTCCAAAGTTTCGCCATTAGCTAAGCGTTGTTTGAATGCGGCTGTTTTGGCCACCAAGGCTTGGTCAGTTAAAGCGGCGTAATCTTCGTCTAACGCGATAACCATGTCGGCGATACGTTGTAAGCGTTTTAAGGAACGTGTGTTGTCACTGGCAAATAAACCCATAACCACATTATATACAAGAAAGCCGTAAAAAACAATAAATATCTTGTGGCGGGGTCTTGACTTTGCGGGGTGCAATTCGGTATAATTATTAGCGAATAAAGGAGTCATTATTATGGAACAAAACAAGACTTTGAACCAAACGTTGGTAACTGTGCCTGAGTTTGCTCGGGTTAGGGATTTGCCGTTAGTCTTGACTGATTATGCTATGCATAACGGGGCGGCAATACAATACCGTGAAAAGCTGAATTCGGGTTTAACCGCCGCAACTACCGGTCAAACAGAGACTAATTATGGTGAATGTTGGTTGAGTTCGGCACAAAACGGGGGTTTAGGGGCTGATACTTGTCGTTGGGTATTCCCTAATTCGCGCCGATTTGAACGGGCACCAGAAACCAAAGGCATCGGCATTATTGTTTGTTTAGAAAACGCAGCCGCGGGACAATGGGGTAAAACAATGTTACCGGACGGCACTACGGCCTTAACCAAGGAAAATAAACTCAGTATTTATCCTCGCACACAAGTAACTGGAACGTTGCAATCTACATTGTTGAATGCGCGTGAAAATAATGAGTTAACCGTTGTGGGGGCTTTCCATCGTCCACGCTACTGTAACCCCATTATGGACGATCAAACTTTGCCGACGATAAAGTGTGATGTTGACATTTGCTATACTTACCGTGGTCAATGCTACGTCAATTGTAAAGATCTGCTGACAAAACGCGATGATTGGTATCGTTGTGAACCGGTACGTGTACTGGCGGACACTGCTGATGATCGTATCCAATTGCAAGAAATAATTATTGACGCACCATATGACGAAAAGTACCATTTTGCCAGCAACGTTAACGCGGGTAAAACCACAGTAGCGGATACCGCTTTGTCGAATTTTTTGAATCACGAGTTAATTGTTGACTTGGCGTTGAGTACATATTTAAGTCAAGAATGTAAACTAACTCATACCCAAGACGTTTTTCAAGCGGGCTTAAAAAGTCAAACTGCGGCACAGACTGCACAGTTAGTTCGCTAAATTTACGGAGACGGGTGCAATGGCCTTAACCATAAACTTTACTTTACCGAGTTTGACGGACATTGGTCTTAATCCACCGGCAGTAACCGATTTTGCGGTTATGACTGGTGCCAAGGTACTGACGACTATTGCGGCAAATGACGATACTAACAATCGGGTAGGCTTGGTCTGGACGCAAGATCCCGGCACCGATGCGTCAACGCAGTTGGTTGGCGGTTGGCAAGATAATGAGATAGTGCCCCAAAATATGGCCAAACAAACTGCGTGGATCGGAGTGGCGCCAATAATCAATAACCCAGGCGCGGTGGGGTTTGATGTGGCGGAAACCAAAACTTATGGCCAGTGCTTAACGTACCGTGGGCGTTTAACTTACTATCCACAACGCGCGGTTGACCAGAAATTAGCCAAAACGTTAACTAAATTGCGTAATGATGCCAGACTGCTGGCCATCGGGGAGTATGCTACTCCGCGGAAAGGCAACCGTTGGGTGAATTGCCACAGTATTTGTTACGTTTATGACGGCAATTGCTACGTTAATTTTGTCGATCACTTAGGTAACGATCACTGGTATCTTTGTGAACCAGTGCGGGTGATTGCGGAACCAGAACAAGCAACGATACGACTGTGTAATGCTTTATTCGCGGCGCGTTATGACGAACCGGCTACGGGTTGGAGCAAACGATCAGGCTTTATAGCAAGTTTGCCGCAGTTTTTACAATCAAGATTCGGCGACGATTTAATGAACAGTGTTAATTGTAACCGCTATTGTCGGGAGCGAGCAGTGAAACGACGACAATGTTGGTTTGAACCGCGTGATTGGAAAACTAAACTACGTAATTTTTGTTACACAGTTAATGACCAAATACATACGCCTGATGTAATCGTCGAAACAAGGTAAATAACAAGAACAAGGAGATAATTATGGAATCAATAAAGCAAGTAACCTTACCCACCGCGGCTATGTTGTGTGATAAACCACGCCCGTTAACGGACTACGCCCGTGTGATGGGCGCGCGGAGTGTGCATACCGCTAATATGGAAAGTGGTGACATAGTGGCCACTGGCAGTGACCAAAATTGCAATTTTGGCGAAGTATGGTTATGCACGCCCGGGGAAACAACTGGGGAAGTGCAAACGGCGACTTGGCGAATTATTACTCCTGCTATGGATGCGGTTGGCGGAACCACTAAATTTGCAACACGGGTGCATTCGCGAGTAGCCGTGTCGCCGCACGTGGCGGTGGTACCTTGTTTCAAGGTTGGTGCCAAAGGGGTGGGTGTCGGCTCAGTTGACGGCAAGTTATTGTTAACGATAAACGATAAAGTTGTTTTTTATCCGCAAGACTTATTAGATGCGATGACCAGTAGCCGTTGTGAGACGGCATACGGTAATTTATGGTTTACTGCTGACGGTGAAGTTTATAAAACCAAGGACGACCAAAGGATGAAACTGGTTGGTGGTTATACCCGTCCGGTACGGTATGATTACGCACAACAAAAATACCAACGCCCAGTAGACCAGTGCTTGGAATTTGAGGGTAAAATCTACGTCCGCGTTCGCGTAAGTGCTGAGCAAGTGCTTTGGTTTAGTTGTGATCCGGTACAAGTGGATAAAACGGAGTGCGGTAAAGTATTGCCCAAAGTTGCTTTGTTGGCGGGGGCATTTGATCAATTAGAAACTTACTTTGCGGCTAATTATGCGGGAGCACGGGGGGAAGAACTTGACATAAGTCGCTACTCCTTGGGCAAATTTTTGAATAACGAATTTATGGATAATTTACATAACAGTACTTACTTTAACGCATCATTACTGACTCACCCTAAACCGCAGTTCGTAACTGGTTTGAAAAACGGTATGAGCCTGCCGGAACACGCTTATTAAGCGACAGAATACGACCAATCTCGACCATAATCGTCATCACGACAGCCGAGTTTTTTGTCAAAATAACTTGATGAAAAAAACGTTGCTGTCGTTTTTAGTCTGTATTTTAATGATAATGTTGGTGTATGCGGACATCGCCGACGGGATACGGCCATTTGCCGTAGCATTCTTGTTCGCTTTGGCGGTGGCTCCCCTTTGGCAATTGTTACCCGTGGGGGCGTTGGTCTTGGTAGAATTGTGGCGGTGTCCGCAACAATTAAATATGTTGGCAACTTTGTGGGCTTGCGTTTTGTTCGTCATGGTAGCCCTGCTTAACCGCTTGTTTAAAGGGAAAAAACGTTGGTTTTGGCCCTTGTTATGGCTGGGGTATTTATTGGCCGAAGGTTTCAACGTTTACTTTGCCAGTCGGCAAACGGGACAATTGATTAAAGCCTTAATTAGCGTAATCGTAGGGGTCATTTTCTTGGGTGCGTGTTTAGGGTGCATCAAAGCTATTACCCAAAAAAAATTTATGTTCCCGTGGACGATTGATCAAATTGTGTGCTTGATGACGGTGGTAACCATTGTGGCCTTGGGGTGGTGCGGTTTTGCCAATCCGTATTTTGACGTGCACAAATTTTGCAGTTTGTTAATTATTTTATGGGGTGTATTTTATGTTAACCCGCGGTCAACCGTATTGTTGGCAGCCGCGTTGGGTTTAGGCAGAGCATTTGCTGTCACGGATATAGTTTACGTCGGCATCATGGTGTTGCTGTGCATCGCTGTGGTTATTTTCAAAAGCAAAAATCGGGTGTTTAGTATCGTCGCCTTAGTGTTGACAGATTTAGTGTTAGGCATTTACTTTAACGCCTATGGCGTTTATAGCTGGTGGAGCCTGTTACCGTTAGCGGTGGCCATTGTCGTATTTTTGTGTATTCCGCCAGCGGTGGCTCGCTACTTTACTTTTGGTAGTAACGGGCTCGGTGGCTTTTTGGTGTCCAAAAATACGATCAACCGCAATACCGCGGGGATTGCCATCCGCATGCGTTCTTTGGCGGCGGTGTTTAACGAAATGCAAAATACTTACCGCAGCCTAACGCGAGAAGCTTTGCCGCCGCAAGCCACTGCTACGTTGTTGTGTACCGAGATCACTACTAACATTTGCGGTAATTGTCCACACAAAGGTTTGTGCCGTAAAACAACTAACGCAACCCGTGACGTGGAAGACGGAATTACCACCTTGGCGCGCACGGGTTTGCAACACGGAGCGGTGGGATTATTGGACGTACCCAATACGTTGGCGATTAAGTGTACACGGTTAAACACTTTGGTTGGGGCAATGAACAAATTGGTGGCTAATAACCAAAGCAAAGAGCAAGTTTTGGCTGGGTTAGACAGTGGCAAAATTTTAATGGCTAATTTATTGGCAGGTATTTCGCAACTGTGCACTAAGTTCGCGGGCGACGTGTGCCGCAGCGTAGTTTTTGATAACACGCGGGGCGAGTTGGTTAAGGAAGAATTACTGTTTAGGAACATCTATGCCGAAGATTGCTTAATCACTAAGACCAGCAGTAACGAATATGTGGTGTCAGTTTTGGTTCCCCGTGGTGATGCCCACAATAAACGGGTGGAAAAGGTAGTCAGTCAAGTTTGTGGGCATAAAATGATTGTAGATGAAATTGTCGATGCGGATACCAAAGGTTTTGCTATTGTGTCGGTGCGTTCGGCGCCGAAGTATAACGTCTTATTTGGCACGGCAGGAGTAACCAAAGGGGTTAACCAAACCAGTGGGGATAATTATACTTTTTTGCGAGTGACTAACGAAAAAACATTAATGGCAATCTGTGATGGCATGGGGGCGGGGGAACGTGCTGCCAAGGCCAGTACTCTGGCGTTGGCCTTGGTCGAAAATTTTTACAAAGCAGGCTTCCCCGATGAAATTATTATGCAGTCAGTTAACCAGTTGTTGACCTTTACTGGACAAGATGTTTTTTCGGCACTGGATATGTGCGTGTTTGATTTGGCAACGGGAGATACGGACTTTATTAAGGTTGGGGCAGCGGACGGCTTTATTAAACGGGCCCGTGAAGTTGAGGTAGTAGAAGCCGGGTCATTACCGTTAGGTATTTTAGACGAAATTGAACCCAAAATTACTAAGGCGGTTTTAGTCGCCGAGGATATGGTTGTGTTAACCAGTGACGGGGTGCTGGACGCTTTCGGTGGTGAACGCATCGCCCTAGCGGGGTTTATCAATAACAGCAATGCCAATAACCCGCAACAACTGGCCGACCAAATTATCAGCGAAGTCTTAAAACGGTCGGCCAAGTACCCCGCGGACGATTGCACGGTGACGGTTGCCAAATTGATTAAAATGTAATTTGCGGAAAATAGGTTTGATGTTATAGTGAAATATGCAAGATTTGGATTGCCTTAACGCGTTGCTTAATTGTTTTACTAAATTACCGGGTGTGGGTTACAAAACCGCCGAACGTTACGCATACCGTGTGGTGGAAATGTCCCGTGACGAAGCCAGTCACTTTGCCAACGCAATTATGGCGGTCAAAGACCAAGTTAAGTTTTGTCGTACTTGTGGTAACTTTACTACCGGGGAACAATGCCGTATTTGTGCGACGCGCACGGGGGACACGCTTTGTGTGGTGGCTTATCCGAAAGAGATTGCCGTCATTGAGCGGTGTCACGCTTTTAATGGAACTTACCACGTTTTACACGGTGTGTTGTCGCCGCTTAATAAAAAAGGCCCGGAACAATTAAATATCAAATCGTTAATAACCCGTTTGGCCGGTGGCCAAATCCGCGAAGTAATTTTAGCCTTGTCACCCGACGTGGAAGGAGAAGCCACCGCTAACTACTTAGCCGCATTGATAAAACCCTGTGGCGTAAAAGTTTCACGTTTGGCTACGGGGATTGCGATGGGGGTAGCGTTGGAATACGCGGACGAACTGACGATTGGCACGGCGTTGCGCAATCGTACCGAGGTGTGACGTGGCGATTGCGGCAAAGTTCTTACCTCAGTTATTGACTTACGAAGACGAAGAAGCCAAAAATATTTTACGTAACTTGAAGAAAGTAAAAATTTGTAACGAATATAAACTGGTTGATTTGGGGGTTACCGAATACGTCAGTATTCCGAAACTTGACCAAAAGGCTTTTCGGTACGTCGAAAAGCACGGCAAGTTGTACTTGCGGGAAAGTGTCTATTCAGTTGGTGGTTTGGTGCAAGATACGGTATTAATAAACTTGGGCGATTTTACTCTGGGCGATGATGAAACCGGGGCGGGGTTAGAATATTTGGCTCGGGTCAAAGATGCCAAGGCTAAACAACGGGCGAAGCAATTACGGGAATGCGAGCGGATCGCGCTCAGCACGCTTAATCGCATCAATAAGCAAGTTAAAAATGCTGAACTGACGCAAAAATGGCAAAAGGAAATCAAGGAAGCCAAGATGTTTGTGCGTTTGGGTAAAGAAGATTACTACCAATCCCAAGTAGCAATTATTGCCCGTTTTGCCAAAGAAGACGAAACATTGGCTAAAATTATTGTTGACTATGACACGAAAATAAATGATAAGAACCAAAAATGGTTAACCCAACCGTTAAATTTGCCCAAAGTTAAAAACGCAGCAGAACGCATTGGCACGGAACTCCGGGCAGGCGTTGGTGAACTTGACCCGCAGCGCCGGGCCGCGTTCGCCGAATATTATGCGGAACGCTCGCCGCAAATGTCGCCTTATTTACAACAAGAAGAAACCGAAGTGGCGGCACCCTTACCCGTACCACCCACCATAGTTGATGATAAACGCTTGGCTCCCACACCGGACTTAACCGCAGAACAGGCACAACAGCAACGCAAAACCTCACAAGTCGCGGCTTCGGTCATGAAGTTGAAAAATGCTTTCCAAAAACCGGTTACTGTTCTTACTAAGACACCCACAGTAACAACGAATAGTGAAACTGAACGTAGTCGGTAAATGAAGTTGCTTAATTTTCGTCCGCTGGCGGTAATTGCTTTGCTGGCTATATTGACCGCGTGGTCGTGCCTAGTTTCTCCGTGGGCGACGGTAGGGCTGGCGTTGGCTTTGGGGTTGGTGCTGATATTGTCTAAAACACCACTATTGTTTAAAGTAGTGTTGGTAACGGTTTACCTGGTTGTCATTGCCAGTTTCTTGTTGCACACCGCGTTTAACCCTGAACCAGTCTACCGCACTTACGACGCTAACGCGGGCTTGCGCGGGGTTGTGTTGCGTTACGCCAACGGACGATTGCACCGTTATCTAAGTGATGATAATGCAGAGTTACTGTTTTCAATTATGTTCGGCAATAAGTCCGGCTTGCCGTGGTGGTTGCGGCAAGATTTTTCGGTAGCCGGCGTTGCCCATTTGCTGGCGGTATCTGGTTTGCACGTGGGACTACTGGCGGTGGTATTAGTGTGGTTGCTGAAAGTAATGCGGGTACCACGGCGGGCGCGCGTTTATTGTTTGGCTCCATTATTGCTGTTTTATGCGTACCTGTGTGGCTGGCAGTACGCCATTTTGCGAGCGGTTATCATGTGTTTAGTTTACGAAATAGCACGCAACTACCAAAGAACGGCTGATCCGTTAACGGCATTAAGTATAGCGGTAACGCTGATTTTAATTCTGTTCCCTTACGCATTACGTGCGGCATCGTTTATATTATCTTTTGCGTGTGT
Source organism: uncultured Eubacteriales bacterium (assembly GCA_948695535.1). Lineage (GTDB taxonomy): Bacteria > Bacillota > Clostridia > Christensenellales > UBA1242 > RGIG8050. The sequence continues at coordinate 71,796 of CAPRTS010000001.1, forward strand.
ATTTGGAATTATTTTGTTTTATCAAAGTTTATTGAAAATTGTGCGCTGGAAAATGCTAGCCATGTACCTAGCCGTTACCATAGGTAGTTTGCCGTTCGTGATCTATTGTTTCGGCTACGTGGCAATTTACGGAGTGATCACTAATTTGGTGTTAGTACCGGTGCTAATACTTTCATTTTACGTCGGTATGTTAGCGGTTAGTACTTACCTAATGGGTTGGTTGTTGTGGTTAATGGAACCGCTGTTAACTTTGTGTCGGCGTTTGTGTACTGTGATTGCGGCTTTGCCGGGTGCTGCGTTACCTATCGCGGGGTCAGTTCCCGCCATTGGTCTGTATTTGGTCGGGTTATTTTTGTTATCGCGCTTTGTTTTCTTGCCTAAACGGGTTAAATATCCGTTAGGCGCGGTGTTGATTGCTTGTTATTTTGTTACGCTTGTGGTTTAATGGAGTAATGGACTTTGCACAACTGAAAACCAGTTTGAAAACTAACCTTGGAGCGGTGTATTTATTGTACGGTACGGATTATTTCTTGATCAATAAGGGTGTCGATTTGTTACGTGCCGCGTTACCAACTGCCGAGTTTAATAAGTTTGACGAAACCACCCCCGCTGATACCGTAGTTACCGCGTTGGCAACCAGTGGCTTTTTCAGTAAGCAACGTTTGGTGGTTTACCAATTACCCGAAAAGGGGGATTTAAGTGCGGTGCGGGACTACTTAAAACATCCCGTCCCCGACAGTGTATTGGTACTGTTAGACTACCGCGAGAAAACAACTTTTAATTTAACTACCGTCATCATGGTTAACTGTAATCCCATGCCCGCGGATATTTTACGGCCGTTAATTGCTAAGCAAATAGAGCCCCACACGATTACACCCGACGCCGCCCAGTACCTTATCGACGCGACGGGGGGCTGTTACGGCATCATTGATAACGAGTTACAAAAGTTTTTGGCTTTCTATCCCGACGTGAAAACCTTTACCACCGAGCACTTGGCACCATACTTGGCGAAAACCATTGATTACCAAGTTTACGAATTAGGGTCAGCCATCTTACAACGGCAAGTCGCTACCGCGGCGCGCATCTGGGCGTTTTTACAAAGTAGTAACATTAACGAGTACGCGGTCTTCGGTGGCATCGTGTCCCAGTTGCGCCGGGCTTACTACGCGACGGCGACGACGGGGGACATTAACGTGGTGGGCAAAGTCTTAGGTTGCTCGCCGTACGCGGTCAAATACAGTCGTCGCGACTTTGGGCAAAAGCCCGCGGACGTACGGCAATGTTACCAACAAGGGCTGAGTTTAGAATACCAAATCAAATCGGGGCAGTTGTCGGTACCCCAGGCAGTGGCTTCCTTAATATATCGTTAGGTCGTAACGGGTACGGGCAAGTGAACGTAACTACACTTTCGGGGACGTTGGCGACCGCGTCCGTCCAAACAAAGGTTTGCCCATCGTAGTCGTGGGGGGACAGAATTTCTAGTGTATCGCCGGGAACAATTTTATTCTTGATTATTAATTCGGTTGGCGACTTAACCAAACCCACAAATTCGTAAGTTTGTAACGACGCGGCGCGGTCAGCGTATTGTTTACTGCTGGTATCGCCCAAAGTAAAGCCCGTGGTGTAGGGGCGGTGGGGAATTTTTAACAATTCGTGTTGGTAATCTTTTTTTATACCGTCTAACGCTTGGCGGTAAGCGTGTACCACACCGGCAACGTAATATTCACTTTTCATCCGACCTTCAATTTTTAAACTGGTAACGCCCGCCGCAATTAATTCTGACAAATGGTCAATTAAACATAAGTCGCGACTGTTCATGATGTAAGTGCCGTGTTGATCTTCGCTGATGGGGAAAGCTTCGCCCGGGCGTTTGGCTTCGCGTAAGGTATATTGGTAACGGCACGGTTGGGCGCAATCACCGCGGTTAGCGTCGCGTCCGGTTAGGAAATTCGACAGCAAGCAACGGCCACTGTACGCCATGCACATCGCACCGTGCACAAAAACTTCAACTTCGGCTTGACCGCGTAACGCGGTGGCAATGGTTTTAATGGCTTTTAGATTCAGTTCGCGGGCTAAGATAACCCGACTGGCACCCAAGTTTACGTAGGTTTGGGCGGTGCGAGCATTGGTGATGTTGGCCTGAGTAGATACGTGAATAGGTATGTTTGTGTGTTCGCGAAAAACTTGCATGACGCCCAAGTCGGCGACAATCACCGCATCCACCCTTAATTTAGCCAGTTGTTTGGCGTAGGCGGTTAAACGCGTAAAATCATCATCACGGGCAAAAATGTTTACCGTTACGTAAACTTTTTTGCCTTGGCAGTGGGCAAACTTAACAATGTCGCGGATCGCGGCGGTGCTGAAATTGACCGCGCGGGCGCGTAAACTGAAATCTTTACTGCCCAAATACACAGCGTCGGCACCATAGTTAAAGGCCGTCAAGGCTCGGTTATAATCGCCGGCGGGGGCTAATAATTCTACTTTATTCATCAGTGGTATTATAACGTACTGCGGGGCAATCGTCACTATCTTTTGCGGAATGGTGGTGGCTGTGGTATACTACACTCGTGAATGTATCGGTACAAAAGGGAACTAACTTCGCACTGACTAACGCTGCAGTGTTAAAAGCCGCCGCAGTCAAGGCGGATTTGTCGCCCGTGTTCGTGTTGGTACCCGACCGTTTTACTTTACAGGCTGAACAGATCATGTTAACTTTTCAACCGCAATTGTTAAACACACGCGTGATTACCTTTTCGATGCTGTACCAGATTGTGGCCGAAGAATTACACCACGGAATGCCAACCGACCAAATTTTGGACAAAACTACCGCCATTTTACACTTGTGGACGGCGATTAAGCAAGTGCAAGGTGACTTGTTGTGGTTCAAAAAAAGCGTTAACCATTACGATTTTGCCGCTAAGCTGTTTAATACTTTAAACCAGATGCGCAGTTCGTGTGTGGATTTTACCACCTTGGCCGCACAAGCCAAGACGGCAGTCGCGCGTAAGAAATACCACGATATTAACTTGATTTACCAACAATACCGTACCAATTTGGCCGAGCGTACCGATTCGGCGGGCATGTTGGAATACTTAATGGCGCACGTGCGAGAAAGTGTTCAATTACGCGAAACGGCGGTATTTGTGTGTGGGTTTGCCAGTTTGTCGCCCGCCCGTTTACAAGTCTTAGACGCGTTATGTCACGTCGCGAAAAAAGTTACGATTGCTGCCAGTGAAACGGAATTATTGCAGCAGTTGGCGAAGTATCCGCGACAAACGTTAAACACCCCCAATTTTACGCCCCAAACTTATACTGCCCGTACCTTAACCGAACGCGGAGAAGCGGAAGTGGTCGCGCAAAAGGTAGTGACTTTGTTACAGCAAGGGGTGGCACCGACGGATATCGTGATTTTGTTAACCGAATTTGAAACCTTGGCGCCAGTTTGGGCGGTAGTGTGTGACCAGTATCATTTACCGGTTAATTTGGACGTCGGCCAGAAGTTAAGTACCACTGCCGAAGCCAAGTATTTGCGGGACTTGTTAGAATTAGCCGTAAACGATAACGCCGAAAACACCATTGCCGTGATGTATAACCAAGCGAGTGGTTTGGACGCGGAATTGCCGGAGTTAGAAAACCGAATTTTACGTGGTAACCTGCGTGCTCGTTATTTACCCGCCATTAAAAAATTAACCGTTACCAAAGATTGGGTGGCTTTGTGCCAAGAATTGGCTACTTTTACAACTAACGAAAAATTACAAGCTATTTTAGCCCGAATTGCCAGTTATCCGCAGTTGGCGGGACTGTCGTTGCGGGAAGTAATCACCTTATTTTGGTCGTTATGTTGTGCCACCAAAGTATCTAATATTCCGCAATACGCGGACCGTATCTTGATTGCTCCCGTTAATGATTGGGCACCCAGTCAAGTGCGGTATCTTTTTATTGCTAACTGTACGGCAGAAAATTTTCCGCAAGGCCAAGCCGATGATGATATTTTACAGGAAGCAGATTTGGCGGGTACCTTGATTACCCCGACGCCGAAATTACAACGTGAACGTAATCAGCGGCGGGCGTTGTTGTTACTTACAGTAGCCACTGACGGGGTGCTGTTGTCGGGTCCGCGGGAAGACTTTTTGCCGGCCAGCGAACCCGCCGTTGCGGAACTTAATTTATTTACCGACCAAAAACCGATTACGGTGGGGGCGGAATTGTTTATGCCTGAGCGGCGGCTTAAAACCACCATGGTGGAAAAATTTTACAGTTGCCCGCATTTGAACTTTTTAGAAAATGGTTTGCGCTTGCACCCGCGTGACCTTTACGAATTAAAGCCTAACCAAATTGGTTCGGCTATTCACAAAGCGTTGGAAGTTTATTTCGGTGGCCAAACCGTGGAACAAGCCGTTGCCGCCGGTATCAAGGAGTTAGCCTACGACAGCCCGCCACTGGTGGTCAATTTGACCAAGGAAATCCGCTTTATCATCGACAATTTGACCAAGGCCTTTGCCGACGGTAAGTTCCAAATTTACGCGTTGGAAAAAAAAATTACGGTACCATTAACCAGTGGTTACACTTTGGTGGGGCGGGTTGACCGTATCGATGTGGCACCAACAGCGGACGGGGGAAAAGCGGTGTTGGTCTTGGATTACAAAACGGGCAATCCGCCCAGCAGTATTGCCAAAAGTATTTATCTGGGTAATAAACTACAATTACCTTTGTACGCGGCGGCACTTAGTAAGGTTGGGAATATTGCCGGGGCGGGGTACTTGCCATTGGTCAGTGGCTATGCTGCCGAAATTAAACGTCCCGAAATTAAGGGTTTCATCGCTAAGGATTACGTTGACTTGTTTGCGCCAGGGGTACTGAATTTGCAAGCGCGGCAGTATGTAGAGCCTGCCACTATTGTTAATCTGTGTCGGCACGCCCAAAACTTAGTTGATCAAGCCGTTAAGCACCTGGTATCCGGAATGGTTCAAGCCGATCCAGTGGACGCAAGCGTCTGTGCCTATTGTCCAGTCCGTCTGTTGTGTCCGCGGGCGGGGAGTGATGGTCGTGGTGCCGGTGTGAAAGTAACTTTTAAGGATTTTGGTGGAGGTGAACATGCTTAAACAACCGACCGCTGCCCAGACGGAAGCCATTAACGCGGATGACCAAAAAATTGCCATCGCGGCCAGTGCCGGCAGTGGCAAAACTACCACCATGATTGAACGCATTGCCCGTATCTTGCAAATGAAAGACGAACATCAACAGCCACGAACTACCATTGACCAGTTGTTGGTGTTGACTTTTACCGAAGCATCCGCCAAAGACATGCGTAAAAAATTGCGACAAAAATTGGGCGACCAGTTATCCGCAGTTGAATTGCAAGCCGCGGCGATTGGTACTTTCCACAGTTTTTGTGCCAACATTGTGCGTGCTTGGTTTACGGTGGCGGGGGTCAGCCCCAGTTTTACTGTGCTGGACGAAGTGGCCAGTAAAAAACTGCAAGCCCAAATTTTTGAAAAAGTGATTGTCGATAATTACCCGCAGGCTACCGCTGCCATTGATTTGTTTGCAGCAACTCGGACTTTAAGTGGTTTGCGCAGTGTCATCAGTCAAATTAACGAATTTTTGAATACGCGCGCGGACGTGACGGCGTGGCTTAAAGACACCGCCTTACGTTGTTATAATTCCGATCTTAACCATAATCCTGCGGTGCAAGCGTTGATTGCTTATTATCATCAACTGGCGACCCAATACCGCGCAGCGGTAATTGACTTAGCCCATGTTTCACCAGCGGTGGATTTGGTCGTAACCACTTGTGATCAAATTTTGGCGGCCAAAACTTATGCAGCTATGCAAAAATTAACGGGCATCACTTTCCCAACCTTGAAACCAGAGAAAGACTGGGTGGATTATGACACTTTCAAAGAACTACGTAGTAGTTTTCGTGACCAAGTGTTAAAACCGCTAAGCCAGCAGTTTGCCTTTACTCCCGCACAGATTCAAGCCGATATTGCGGCCGATCGCCAGATTGTCGAGCAGTTGCTATTTTTGGTCCAGCAATTTGACGCGGCGTACAGCGCGAAGAAGGCCGAATTCAAACAACTGGACTTTGCCGACTTAGAAAAATACGCGTTGAAAGTGTTGGCCGACCCTGACGCCATTGCCGGCATTCGCCAGCAATTTAAATACATCTTTGTCGATGAAGGGCAGGACACTAACCCCGTGCAATTTAAGATTATTGATTTACTGCGTGGCGACGACAAGTTCTTTTACATCGTGGGTGACGTTAAGCAGAGTATTTACGGCTTCCGCGATTGTGAACCCGAGTTATTCGCCAAGATGACCACCGAAGCATTGATTAAAACCTTGCACTTCAATAAAAACTTCCGCAGTAATGATCAAATTTTACGCTTTGTAAACGACGTCTTTACCCCTTTAATGCCCGATTACCAAACAGATCACGCTTTTGTCTTGGCGGAGCAGCGTTCACATTTACCGACGGACGTTAGTGCGGTCAAAATTGAATTAGCCCCCGACCTGGATACCCAAAAAGAATTGGTTTACCAACAAATTATTAACGCTCACCGCCCGTGGAGTGACATTGTCATTTTGGCCGAAACTACGCGTCATTTTGCCGCGTTGCAAAAGTACTTAGCGGAACGGGGCGTGCCCAGTGTAATTGACCGCGCCAGCGACGCGGCCACCGAACCCGCCATTGTGCTGTTAAATAACTTTTTGTTTGCCGCTTTAAACCCCAGTAATGAATTGGCTTATTATTTAACTTTGCAATACCTATTCCATTGCTCGAACGACGATTTAGCGTTAATTCGTTTGGGTAAAAAGCAGGTGCCGGAAATTGACGCGAAGTTGGCCGAGTACCGCACCTTGGCGCGTACCTTATCGACTTACGAAGTGTTAACGCGGGTGGCGACCGAGTTTAATCTGCTGAATGTGCCCGCGGTGACGGCGTTTTTGTCCGCGATTCGCGGGGTCAGTGATTTTGACACGGTGGCGCGGTATTTATACTTAATCGAACACCAACTGGTCACGATTAACTTAAACGTCGGGGCGAACGTGACTAACGCGGTAAAGATTATGACCATTCACCACGCCAAGGGCTTAGAATTCCCGATGGTCATCTTGTTCAATATGGGGGCGTTATGGTCACAACACCATGACGAAACCAAAATCGCTTTGGATAAAAATTTGGGGTTGTGTGTGGTTTCGGTGGATACGGCCACTTACACGCAAAAAAGTCCAGTGTTACGCCTGGGCATTAAAAAGCAACAGCAAGCAGCGTTACTGACGGAAAAGCAACGTTTGCTGTACGTGGCGTTAACCCGCCCCAAAGAGTACCTGTATATCGTCGGCAGTTGGCAACCCAAAGCGTACCGGTGGCAACCTAACTGCATGCTGGATTTGATTAACCCGCAGCACGCAGTGGTGCGGGACACGGTGCAGCCGTCGCCGGTTAAACCAATCGATAATTTAACGACCATACCCACGAAAACTATCACTTCCCCCATTAAGCCAAGTACAGTTTTAGCCAAACAAAGTGTTACGGCTTTGGCAACTAACGCGGAGGCGTTTGCCGATACGGTGGTGCCCGTGCAGTTTACAGACGATGTAGTCGCGGGGGGTAAAGATTTCGGAACGGCTTTCCATAAACAAGTGCAATACGGAGAATTACCCGCCACGGTCGCGCAGTTAGTAGCGGGGTACACCGTTTATCGCGAAATGCCGTTTTTGTACCAGCAAAAGCAAACGATAGTGCAAGGAATTATGGACTTGGTGGCGGTGAAGGGACAAGATGCGATTATTGTCGATTATAAAACTACGCGTTTGCCCGTGGACGCTTTGGTTAAGAAGTATCGTACCCAATTACAACTGTATGCGGCGGCCTTACCCAATTATCGTTGCCAGAAGTTCATTTATTCTACTGTACACGAACGCTTAATTGTTGTACCATAAAGTATGGCAACTAAAAAATTTCGTTTATCGAACAAAGCCATCGTCTTAATGAAGTTGCTTTCCGCGTTAAGTTTGTTTTTTTCGTGTTGTTTATTTTTCTTTTTGAATTTGAATATTTTTAAGCGCGACTTAGGCTTTGACCCGGATTATCCGTTGGGGTCACCCAGCAATCCGTGGTATAACTTAGTATTCCTTATCGTTTTTTTGTTAGCAATTTGCTTTATTGTTTATTACATTACCAATATGATTATTCGTTTCGAGACAAAGCAAGTTTGGAAAGCGGATCGTTTGTTTATTGTTTACCAAATTGTGTTTACGGCGTTATTGTTGATTACCATTTGGCGTTGGTTTTTTATTGATCTTTCCAACGCCATGGTGCCCAGTGTGATTATGATCGTGGCGGGATTTATTAACTTAATTACGCCGCGGATTGTGGATAACAATAATCGTGATTTTTAAGTAAGTCGTCAATGGTGCGTTCCCCGTTAACGCGGGTATTGGCTCGTAAGTTTTGGTACTGGTAAAGGTCGTGCAAAATACCCAAGTCTGGTTCACCGATAAAATTAATGGTGGCACAGTGAGCCAAGGAAACGTCGCTTAAAATCTCACGGATGTCGTTACCGGCAAAAGTAACCGTTTCGTATTCGATACTGCTGCCTCCGGGGTTGGGTTTTAATTGTTCGGCCGTGATGTGTAAGGTGTCACCAACTTCAATGGTTAAGGCAGTAATAATTTGGGTAGTGCGAACCTGCAAGTCGCGGGAAATTATGTTCGGCAGTAACAGCACAACCAAAGCGGCGACCAAAACCAAGGTCTTTTTACCCCACAAGTAACGTAAAGTACGCTTAATCATTTACGGTTTAACCCCCTTTTAATTAAAGCCACAATGGCGACTAATTGCACACCAAATCTCAGCACTAAGACTGACAACACAGCAATGGTGATTAGCCAATCTAAATTGCCGGTGGTAGTTAAAAACTGGGCGGCGCTGGTTAAGTCAATTAAACCCATGGTTTTATGGACAGCCATGGTGCCAAATAAGACCACGAACAGCACCATAAAGACCCAATAGCCAAGACCACACACCAGTGCCGTTAGGTTAATTTTACCCAACTCGCGAGCGGATTTTTTAGTTTCCGAGCCAAAAACCAACACGAAACTGGCTGACTCAAAAAACAGTAAGTGTCCGCCAGCGGTGGCAAAAAGCATACGCCAATCGCCTTGAACCAATTGTCCCCAATCCCATTGCCGGTTATAAAGGGTAGGAATAATGGCAATAGCTAAGCCAATGGCGAACATGATCCAGACAATTTCGCCGGTACGGAAAACGGCACGGGGCTGGCGAGTAACAAAGAAAAAACCGAGTAACAGTAATGTAATAATAAATATGGTAAAACTTAAATCAGTAAACAAATCCGTGTAAGCCAAATGGTAAATTTGTCGGCTGTTTAACCACAATTCAACCACGATACAGGGTACTAAGATAAAACACAATGTACGAAAAAATGGTCGCTGGGTGTCACTATACTTCAAAATTAAAGTGGCCAAGGCAACGGTGATAATTTCAAACAGTACGCCCAATCCCGCACTTAGCCACGCCCAACCGCCTGCCCCTTGTGCTAACAAGGACGGTAAGGTTAAAATTTTAATGCTGGTACTGTACAAAAAATAGCCAATACATAATTGTCGTAAATTGATACTTTGGTGACGTTTCATTGATCCTCCATTGGCACTTGCCGAATTGGGTTGCGGTTAGGAATACTTTTGGGACGCTCAATCATTTCGGGAAAGGGTACCTTGGTGATGGCGTCCTTTTGGTCGGATTCAATGTACGGGGCAAAGGGGGCTAAGTAGGGCGACCCGTAATTGTCAATGCCCGCGGTGTAAACCAACAACACCATAAAAGCGGCGACTAACCCATAAATACCCAAGAAACCACCAATTAAACAAAAAGCGAAACGCAGTACACTTAGTTGGCTGATCATGTTGGGAATAATGTACATGGTAATCCCCGAAATAGCGACCACCAATACCGTGGGGGCGGACAGTAACCCCACTGACGCGGCAACTTCGCCTACGACTAAGACGGCGATGATACTGGTGGCCGAGCCCAGGTGCTTGGGCATGATTAAAGTGGCTTCGTAAATAATTTCAAACAAGATTAAAACTACTAACATTTCCACAATCGGGGGAAATAGGTTGTTGTTACTGCTGTTGGCAATCGACGCCAAGGTGTTTAAGGGCATAATCGGTAAGTGGTATAAAGCGACCGCTAAGAAAAAACCCGGTAACAGTACAGAAATAAAACCGCCAATCAAGCGCAAAGCGCGTTTCAAGGTGACCCCGGTGTTACCCCCGTAGTAGTCGTTGCTGTTTTGGATATTCTCTAAAAACAGATGCGGTACGGCCAGTACGACGGGACTGCCGTCCACTACCACGGCTACACGACCTTCTAAAAGCCGCGACGCCACAATATCGGGTTTTTCTTCCGAAGACGCGGCTTTGTACAATGATAAACGATTGGGGTTGAGGCATTCACTGAGATAGGACGCATCGATAATACCGTCCACTTTTACCTTGGCCAAGCGGGTGTGAACTTCTTTGACCACGGCGGGGTCGGCGACACTGTTAAGATAAACCACCACGACTTTGGTGTGGGTGTATTGACCAATGGTCATTGCTTCGCAACGTAAGTCTTTACTTTTGATGCGCTTCTTGATTAGCGCCAGATTGGTGTTGATGTCTTCGACAAAACCTTCGCGGGGGCCCAGCAAGACTTGACTGGTCGGTGGTTCGGTTAAACTGCGTTGCGGCGGTGGGGTGGGTTTGCTCATAACTTTATAATTTGCAATTAAGCAAAAAAAATTATATACTGGCTTATGCATTGGAGTTTTGAGTTAGCCCACGAGATTTTACGGCGTTATCCGGACCGTGAAGAATACGTGGTCGCCAGTGGTATTTCCCCGTCGGGCAGTGTCCACATCGGTAACTACCGGGAGTTTGTCACCCAATATTATGTGGGTAAGGCGTTAAAAAGTTTAGGTAAAAAAGTACGCGAAATTTTTTCTTGGGACGAATTTGACCGCTTTCGTAAGGTGCCGAAAAATTTCCCCGCGGATTATGCACAGTACGTCGGTAAACCTTACGTAGACATTCCGTCGCCGTACAGTCAAGGCGAAAGTAGTGCCAAGTATTTTGAACGCGAGTTTGAAGGGGCGTTACAAAAATTGGGCATGAACGAAATCCCCGTGCAAATGATTTACCAAGCGGACGAATACCGTAGTGGGCGTTACGGACAACAAATTGCGCTGGCGATTAAAAAACGTAAACAAATTTACGACATTATTATGTCGTTCAAAACGCAAGACGGCGACGAAGGTGCCCGTGAAAATTATTACCCGTTGAATATTTATTGTTCCGACTGTGGTAAGGATACGACGACGGTGGTGGCGTTCGACGAAGCAACCGACCGTTTGACTTACCGTTGTCAATGTGGCCACGAGCACACGGTGGACGTCAAGACTGCGAACAACATCAAATTAGTTTGGAAAGTAGATTGGCCGATGCGTTGGCAAGCCGAGAACGTTTGCTTCGAAGCGGCGGGCATTGACCACCACAGCGAAGGGGGCAGTTTTGACGTTTGTTCCCGTATTGCCCGCGAAATTTTCGGCATTGAACCACCGGTGTCGGTTTGTTACGCGTGGGTGGGTATCCGCGGCATCGGCGATATGCACAGCAGCAGTGGCATTAACTTGACCCCGAACCAACTGCTAAAAGTATACGAACCCGAAATCTTGCGTTACTTGTACGCGAAGTATCCCGTGGGTGACGCGTTTGATTTTGGCTTTGACGATACGATTATTCGTCACTACGCCGAATTTGATCGTAACTTAGCACGTTACTTGGCCAAAGACCCAACCTTGGACGAATATGACCGCGTGGTTTACGATTTGTGCCTAATGCCGAACAGTCAAGGCGACCGCGTTAGTTTCGGGACTTTGGCAACTGTGGCGCCGTTGGCCGGTTTTAACCGTGATTTAACCAAAACGATGCTGGCGCGCGCTAACGTAATGACCTTGGGCAATTTTGACACCCGTTTTGCCAACGTCCAATTTTGGTTGGAAAATTATCAACCGGATCGTCTTTATCAATTATTGCCCCAGTTTAACGCGACGTACTACCAAACATTAACTACGGAGCAAAAGGGCGTGGTCGCACAGTTGGCGGACTTTTTGCAAACTCCACACGACGAAAAAGCGATTCAGGAGTTCTTGTACCAAATCATTAACGACCCGCAATTAACTAAAAAAGAGAACCAAAAACGCCAACAGACTTACTTCAAAATTTTCTATAACTTACTGTTCGGGCGTGACGACGGTCCCCGTTTGTACCTGTATTTGGCGGTCGCTGACCCCAAAAGTTACGCGAAACTCTTGTCAGCCAAATAATTTTGGCTTATAATAATGTAATGAACAATAAAGAGTTAAGAAAATACGATTTACTGGTGCAAATTGGCAACCAAGGTGGGGCGAACGCGCTGCGTGAATTGGCAGGGCTGGATTTTGACGTCGCCGTCGAGATGTGGGAATACAAAATGACCAAGGATATCAACACTTTTAACGGGGAAGACATCTTTGGCCTTTTGGCGAACGTTAGCGAAGCCAAATTACGCGCGGCGGTATTGGGTAATACAGCCTTGTTGAAATTGATTTATGGTACCAGTGCCGAAAGTTGCACAGGTGCGAACTTAACGTTCTTAGCCAGTTTAATTGTGAATTCCAAAATTGCCGAAGCCGAAGAAATTTTGAAAATGGTCAAAAACAACGGCGCCGGTGATTTTAACGAACGCATGAACGCGGTGGTGGATACGGTTTTCACTTTGTCGATGGGGAAGACCGGCACCAAGAAAGCAACCTTGAGCCACAAGCAAACAATTTTACTGTTCGACTTTGTTTCCAAAATGAAAGCGGGTACCACCAAAAACGTGTTAACCCAACGCTTGAAAGAATTATAATTATTTTTTACGTAAATGAATCAACAACACCGTAATGTCGGCGGGGGTGACCCCCGAAATGCGGGTGGCTTGCCCCACGTTCAGGGGTTTGATTTGGTTAAGTTTAATTTGTGCTTCGCGCCGTAAACCTTTAACCGTGTCGTAGTTCAAGTCGGGGGACAGAGGCGTGGCTTCTTGGCGCCGAATTTCGGCAATAGCAGTTTGTTCGCGGGCGATGTACCCCGCGTACTTAATTTCGGTAGTAATTTGGTCGAGCAGTGCCCCCGGTTGGTCGGGCAAAAATTCGCGCAAGGTGTGGTCTTGCTTGGCGACTTCGGCGCGGATTTTCGGGGTGACCAAGGCGCGAATGGTGGCCAACTGTTGTTGTTTGGCTTGGAAGACTTGCCAACGATGGTCGTCGACCAAACCAATTTCCCGACCTAACGGAGTTAAGCGTTCGTCGGCATTATCTTGCCGTAAAGATAATCGGTATTCGGCGCGCGCGGTAAACATGCGGTACGGTTCGTTGGTGCCCAAGGTGGTTAAATCGTCAATTAAAACCCCCAAGTACGAATTGGTACGTGACAAGGTAATTGCGGGCTGACCATTTAGGTAGCGACTGGCGTTAATCCCGGCCAACAAGCCTTGCCCGGCCGCTTCTTCGTAGCCGCTGGTGCCATTGATTTGTCCAGCACAATAAAGTCCGGTGTACTGTTTGTGTTTTAAGGTGGGTAACAATTCTAAGGGGTCAATGCAGGCGTACTCAATCGCGTAACCGGGGCGCAAGATTTGGCAGTTGGTTAAGCCCTTAATGGTGTGGATAAAGCGGTCTTGAATGGCGGCGGGTAAAGAACTCGACATGCCTTGTAAATAAATTTCGCGACCGTTTTCCGTTTCCGGCTCTAAAAAGGCTTGGTGACGGTTGCGGTCAGCAAAGCGGGTCACTTTGTCTTCGATACTGGGGCAGTAACGCGGGCCGACACCGACGATTAAACCGCTGTACATGGCGGACTGCTTAATGTTGTCGCGAATAATTTGGTGGGTTTGCTCGTTGGTGTAGGTCAGGTAGCACGGACAAACGTTTTTAATTGGTTGGGTAGAAATAAAAGAGAACGGGCGAATGTTGTCGTCGCCGTTTTGGATTTCGGTGGCGGCGTAATCAATCGTGTCTTTGTCGATACGCGCGGGCGTGCCGGTCTTGAAACGGCGTAACTTAATGCCCATCGCGACAAAAGAATCGCCCAAATGACGGGCGTTCGGTAGCCCCATGGGACCTTCGCTTTTGACCACGGGACCGACGAAAGTTTTACTGCTTAAATAGGTGCCAGTACAAACAATGACGGCGCGACAAGCGATTGTTTCGCCGTCAATGACCACGCCGGTAATTTGGTGTTCTTGCCACTGCAAGGCTTGGACTTCACCAATACGTAAGGTCAGGTTCGGGGTATTTTTTAACAAGTTTAACATCGCGTCGTGGTAACGAGCCTTGTCAATTTGGGCGCGTAAACTGCGGACGGCCGGGCCTTTGGCCGCGTTCAGCATGCGCACTTGTAACGCGGTTTGGTCGGCCAAGATACCCATGACCCCACCTAACGCGTCAATTTCGCAAACCAAGTGTCCTTTGGCCGTGCCCCCAATCGACGGGTTGCACGGCAGTAAGCCGATGCTGCGTTCGTGCAAGGTGGTAATTAACACCCGTTGACCCAACTTAGCGGCGGCGATAGCGGCTTCGCAACCCGCGTGACCCGCACCAATCACCACAATATCGTACGTTTGGTTCATACTCACTTCCCCAGACAAAATTTGCTGAAAATTTCGTCTAATGTTTTTTCGTCCACGTTGCTACCCGTAATTTTACCGACGTGCGCTAACGCCAAAGTAATATTGGCGGCAATCTTGTCCAAGGTTTCCGTGGGCTTAATGCTGGCTAAGATGTCGGCCGCAGTACGCAATTCGTTAATTTGGCGTTCATTCGTTAAATTTAAGACCCCGTTAGCGGTAGGGTTAGCGGTAGTCATTTGCACAATGGTGTCCAGCACACGGTTAACGTTGTGCCCGGTCTTGGCCGACACCGCGATGCCGTCGGTCGGGACGTCAGGGCACAAGTCGCATTTGTTGTAAACGATTAAGTGTGGTTTAGTGGTTGGGAAATCGACTAGGGCGCGGGTAGTAGCGTCTACCACGATCAGCAACAAATCTGCGTTCTTAATGCTGGCTTTGGCGCGGGCGATACCTTGTTGTTCAATGGGGGATAAATCGCCGTCACGGATTCCCGCCGTATCGATAAAGTTAATCTTAACTCCGTGGTGGGTAATAGTTTGACTGATGGTGTCGGTGGTAGTGCCGGCAATAGCGGTGACAATGCTGCGGTTATCTTGGACTAACGCGTTGAACAAACTGCTTTTACCGGCATTGGGACAGCCGATTAAACAAACGTTAACGCCTTGTTTAATCATTTGGCCGTTGCGCACGGTGGCCAGTAGTTCGTTTAACGTGGTTTGCACTTGCTTAATCGCCGGCCACGGCACGGTCGGGGTGTCCAAGTCTTCGGGGTAGTCTAAATAAGCGTCGATTTCGGCACGAATCGCCACCAACGCGTCTTCAATTTGGGTTAAAATTTTTTGTAATTCACCGGCTTGCAGGCGAGACGCGTTTTGTAACTCCACGTCACTTTCGGCGTTAATCATGTCTAACGTGCTTTCGGCTTGGGTTAACGTCATCTTGCCGTTTACGACCGCGTTACGGGTGAACTCGCCGGGCTCGGCCGGAGTTGCTCCGTAAGTTACTGCGGTTTGCATGATCCGGTTAACCAAGTGCCAACCACCGTGGGCTTGGATTTCCACAACGTCGTCACCGGTGAAACTATGTGGGGCGGGGAAATAGATAGCAATTGCCGTGTCGGTAAAATTAGTGCCGTGCACGGTACCTAAGGTTGCGTGGCGGGGCTTTAAGGGACGCGAAAACATTTTTTGGGCAATCGGTAACGCTTGTTCGCCAGAGATGCGGACAACGCCAATACCACCAAAACCCAGTGGGGTCGCAATGCCAACAATGGTTCTCATTTTTCCACCATTGCGTTTAACTCTAAATAATCAAAAGGAATATGCTCGATAAAATCCCGTTGTTTCAGTTTCAAGATGTTAAACGCTATAAAATTGTCGATTTGGGATTGCGTAATGATCGGCGTAGGAATTTTTAAAGCCTCAGCAATCGCTATGATGCCGTTATAAAAGTCGGTGGGATCCAGTGCAACCACCGCACTGTGTTTAACTTTGTGGTCAGTGACTATCTTCGCCCAAACTTTTAACATTACGCAAAGTATAATACTTTAATTTACGTTCGGCAACTGCTGTTACCGCTTTCATGGCTGCTGTCCAGTAGGAACGCGGATCAAAAACAGCAGGTTGATCGTGGAAGTATTGGCGAATGGTTGCGGTCACCGCTAAACGCAGGTCGCTGTCGATATTGATTTTACGTACGCCGTCATCAATCGTTCGAGCCAGTTCGCGTTCGTGAATACCCATCGCGTTTTTAATGGCCCCACCAAATTGGTTAATGGTGGCGATGTATTCAGGAATTACCGATGATGCACCGTGTAAAACTAAGGGCGTATCGGGAATGGCCGCGTGAATCTGTTTTAAGATGTCGTAACGCAATTTCGGGGTCGAGCCAGCCGCGTACTTGTAGGCACCGTGTGCCGTACCAATGGACACCGCCAAAGAGTCTACTCCGGTGCGGGCAACGAACTCGCGCGCTTTGTCGGGGTCGGTGTATTTGCTGTGGGCAACGTTAACCGCGTCTTCGATACCGCAAATTTCGCCCAATTCGCCTTCTACCCAAACGTCGTGCGCGTGGGCGTAGTCGACCACTTTTTTGGTGAGTGCGATGTTTTCGGCAAACGGCAAGTGGCTGCCGTCAATCATTACTGAATCAAAACCGTGGTCGATACAGTCTTTGCACAACTCGAAACTGTCGCCGTGGTCTAGGTGTAAAATCAAAGTTTGCTTGGTGTTGGCTTGGGCGGTGTCAAATAACGCCCGTAAGTAGTCCGCTCCTGTATAACGTCGGGCACCCGCGGAAACTTGCAAAATAGCGGGGCAGTCCAAATCGTTCAAAGCCGTAGTTAGTCCTTTCATGACTTCCATATTAGAAATATTAAACGCTACTAGGGCACAGTGTTTTTGTTCAGCCCAGTTAAATAAGGTTCGCATTTTGTTCATACTGCATTATAACTGATCGTTGGCGTTGTGTAAAAACAATTTGCGTTAAAATGGGTAAAAAGTTATCATATAGGTATGGGGAAAATTTCGTTGATCTTACCAGTTTATAACGAACAAGTGATTTTACGCGACGTCCTGAATAAATACTTGGCCGATTTGGAAAATATTCGTGCACAACAAGGTTACGAATGGGAAGTGGTTGCGGTAGACGATTGCAGTGCTGACGAGTCTAAGTTAATTCTACTGGATTATGCCAAAAAGTACCGTAATTTCAAAGTGGTTTCGTTAGCTAATCGGTCAGGTAAACACGCGGCGGTCAGCGCTGGCTTTACGGCAACGACCGGAACGGTAGTAATGACCGCGGAAATTGATTTACAAAACCCGATGGGCTTGCTCGGTGAAATGTTAAAAGAGCACTTAACGACGGGCGTGCCGATTATTTATGGGTACCAAGAATTCAGCGGTTGGAAAAAACGTAAAGCCTTCATGACCGACCGTATTACACGTTTCGCGTGTCGGTTGTTTTTGATTGATGGTTACTTTACCGGTATTGTTAACGCGGAACTGTACGCCGCCGACGTGGTGGACGTTTTGCGCCAAAATCCAGTGAAAAATAAATACATGCGCACGATGAACAACTGGGTTGGTTGGGAAAGTCGTGAATTTTGGTACGCCCGTGAGTACAGTGACGATGAAGCCAAGATGAAACAGGAACAACTGCGGGCGCGCAGTCGCCATTACCAAGGTTATAAACGTCGGGGCCACGAAAATTCGGGTACTAAATGGTGGGCGCTGCTGTGTATACTGTTGGCGGCGGTTGCGTTTGGCAGTGCTGTTTACATGGTGTCACGCGTTGATGTGCTGTATACGGGAATGATGTTTATTTTAGGTTTCGCATTTGTGGCCTTAGCAATTATGTTCTGGTTGCGTTCTTTGTTGCTGACGCGCATTGGCAAACTGAATTACCGTGCCGGCGAAATAATTTACGAAATCAAGTCCATACTAAACAAATAAAGTAAAAAAGGAGAACAAAAGAATATGGTAAAAATTGGGATCAATGGTTTTGGGCGCATTGGGCGTTTAATGTTGCGCAATACTTTACAACGCAAAGACGCGGTGGTTACGGCGGTTAATGACCCGTTTGTAACGTTAGATTACGCAGCGTACTTATTAACGTATGATACAGTACATGGTAAGTTGGACGTGGCGATTAAAATTGATACCGAGCATAACGCGTTAATTATCGCGGGGCAGAGCATCAAATTTTACGCCGAAAAAGAGCCAATTAACGTACCATGGGGACAAAACAATGTGGACGTCGTGATGGAGGCTACGGGGGTATTTACTACTGCCGAAAAATGTCAAGCCCATTTGCAAGCCGGTGCTAAGAAAGTCATCATTACCGCCCCAGCCAAAGATACTGTGACCCCGACTTACGTAATGGGGGTTAACGAGAAAAATTACCAACCTGACCAAAAAATTATTTCCAACGCATCGTGTACGTCGAACTGTATTGCACCGTTGTGTAAAGTCGTACACGAAAACTTCGGTATCGTTGAAGGTTTGATGACCACAGTGCACGCGGTGACCGCCACCCAAAAAACGGTAGATGGCGCTAGTGGTAAAAATTGGCGTTTGGGACGGGCGGCTTACGATAACATGATTCCGTCGACGACCGGGGCGGCCAAAGCGGTGGGCTTAGTCATTCCCGACCTGCAAGGTAAATTGACGGGCACCAGTTTGCGCGTCCCCGTGGCCAACGTGTCTTTGGTGGATTTAACTTGCCGTTTGGCGAAATCCGTCACGGAAGCCGAAATTTGCGCCGCGATTAAGAAGGCTTGTGACCACGAAATGAAAGGCATTATGGAATACACCGAAGTCCCGGTGGTCAGCAGTGACATCATCGGCAACCCGCACACCGCGGTGTTCGACGCCAAGGCCAGCGTGTTCTTGAACAACAACTTCGTTAAACTTTTCGCCTGGTACGATAACGAGTGGGGATACAGTGTAAAGACCGTAGATTTAGCGGTACATATTAGCAAGTAGCGTGCCCACGAGTTATCTGGCACATGGTGACAGATAACGGGGATACAGTGTCAAGACTTTGACCTTGCGGTTTTAATCAAAAATTAAAACGTTAGAAAATTAACGACCTAACCCAGCCCAAACGCGGGGTGGCGTTTGGATAAAATGGTTGTCATTGGTAATAATCGGTGATACGATTTTATCATGAAATATAAAAAACTGAGTAAATTGGCAATTGTCGCGTCGGCCAGTATGCTACTGGCGGGGTGCCCAAGTGATTATGAATATGCAACTTTAAAAAAATACCAACGCCAAGCTATCCAAGAGAAACTGGAACGTATGACCGCGGCGGACGCCGATTTTTATATTCGCCAAAAGATGGACGGCTTGCACCGGTATCACTTTGAAACCGTCAGGTCGGTGGCGGAAAAAAGTGATCACCTTGTGATGACACGCCGGATGCCGACCGTTGATGATGGTCTTTATTTAGATTATTGGGCTGCACACGACACCAACGGCTCTTTTATCGACGAGTATGTTGATTACGCGATGCTTGACGACCACATGGAAAATGACGTAAAAAGTCACGTCGAACGCGAATTTCTGCGTTCGCAAAAGGCAATAAACCAAGCCGAACGTCGCCGTAACCGTTTGGAACAAAAAAGTGACAAATTGCAACAGCGAATTGACGAACTGAATGGTTTAACCAGATAATTACTCGCAACCCTTAAAAAGCACGACCAGACCGGTCGAGCTTTTATTTTTTTGGTGGGTACAAGTAAGTCAGCGGGTTAGCGGATAATGCCAAAATGGTGTCGTAGTCGTCGTCGGGAGCGGCCGGTGGCCATTTGGTAGGGCTGGGCGTAGCTATTTGGTGCGGGGTGTGTTTTCGGTAACATTGTCCGCAGTAGCCTGCGGTCGGCGGAATAAAATACAGTACAAAATTAGTGTCAAGACAGCGATTGCGGTGGCGCCGAGAAAAATCATACGGTAGACCAAGGCATTGTTTTGTCGGTTAATGCCAAAAATTGATAGCAGCGTAATCACGATGCTGGAAAGACCGACAAAGAATTTGCAAACGGAAACGTACATGGTTTTATTGTCGGCGGAAGCGTATTCGTAAATTCCATTAGACTCAAAAAGGGCAAAGCCCGCACGCCCAAAACCAAAAAAGCAGTAGATTAACGGCAAAAGATAAATTAAGGTCTGCTGGAAAACCGCTAAACTAAACGTGAGAATAATCAGAGCGATAAAACTGCACGAACCGCAAAGTTTATAGTTATTGTGTTTAAGTGCAATTTTACTAAATACCCAGCCACCCAAAATGTTGGCTGAATAATTGATTAAAGTTAGCACCGTAATGTAGGTAAAACTTAAACCAAGGTAACTAAGTAAATACAAACTTAAAAAGCAGGTTCCCAAATTATAGGCAAAATTATAAAGGGTTGTGACCACGATTATTTTGGCAAAAGCTTTGTCTTTAAGTGGGGTTGTGAGTGTCGCTTTTAAGGAAATTCGCTCTTGCTCTAACACGGGTGGTTTGTCTAATTTAATCCGTAAGATTACGTCCAGACTGGTGATAGTAAAAATACAAACAAAAATCAAAAGGTAAACGTAGTAAGAGTGGTAGTAGTCTAAGATGAAACTTAACAAAAATTGGATTAGTGTCGCCATAATCACGACCAAAGTGTTCTTTTGCCAATAGAATTTTTTCGCGTCGTCTGAGTGTAAGGTTTGCATGCGCCAATTCACAAACGGAGCATAGGTAATTTGTGCACAAAGGGAATTAATTGTAATTAGGGTTAAAAATAAGGCGGTTTTGGCAACTGGGTTAGGAATTAAGCACAGTAGTATTAAGCAAAAGAAAGTAATGCGGGAAAAGTAGTAAATGGCAAGAACGGTCTTTTTGGATTGCTTGATGCGCGAAAAAAGTGGGGCACTAAAAATTTGCACAATGCAAAATAAGACCCTTAACGACAGAAACAGCGAGATAAGTTTTTCGTTTAAGCCTAAATAAATGGCGTAACCAGTAATTAGTGCCGAACAACTTAATTCATTGGCGATGTTGTCCAGCGATACCGCTAAATACAATCTTCGGTAATTCTTTCGGTAGGAGTGTTCTGCCATCAATAATCCTTTCTCTTTAGTATAAATAAATTTTCGGTTTGGTCAAGGTAAGGTAATTCCGTATTGGTTTTCAATGTTTGCGCGGGTACAGGTAGGTTAACGGGTTGGCGGACAATTCCAAAATGGTGTCGTAGTCATCGTCGGGGGCGGCTTTGTTGTTGTGGTATTCACCACAGGTGTCGCAATGGTAGTTGATGATTAAACCTTTTTTGCTGTTGTGTTCAATACCAATCGGCACTAATTCGCCGTGACAGTCGTTCGCGCGATCGCCGGGGTTAATGTCGACGTGCAAAGAATACAAGCAACGGGGACAATGGTCCCGCGAAGTGGTGTACAACGGGGGAACTTGGTACCCACAATGCACACACACGAAACCGGCGTCGTTTTTGACGAAGGTTTTACTCATGGTCGTGCGGTTCTTGATGCGTTGCAGTTTGGTCGGCGGGTTTAGTGCCATTGGTTTTCGTCCTTTTGTTGGTGGTTGGTTTGCTGGTGTTGGCTTTGGTCGCCGTTGTCTTTTTCGCGGCCGGCGTTTTGGTTGGCGTAGTGGGTTTGGCTGTGGTGGTGGTGTCGGTCGGCTGATTAGTTTGATCAGTAGTTGGCTCAGCGGGTTTTAACACCAGCGGGGTGTCGGTGACGATAGGTTCGCCCGCGGCCGCAGCCAACTGGCTGGGATATTTTTCCAACGACGCAAAGTCAATCGTGGGGATCGGTGGCATTTTTAATTGTTTACGCACGAATTCCCGCGCCAAATCACAATGTTTTTTTAATTGGCTGATGTGTTCTTCGGTAACCAGTTTTTGCTCCAAATGCAATTGAGCGATTTCCAAAGAGCGGTTAAGTAACGGTTCTAATTGTTCCATTAAGGCCGCAATCTTTTCGTCGGTCGTGGCTTTGGCTTGTTGTTCGCGACGAGTTTTAATCGCCGTTTCAATGTCTTTTACCGTTTTGCCAGCCATGACTAAATTGATGTCGTCGGCGTAAATAGTTTCGTTGTTTAATAACAATTCCGCCATAACTTTGACTTTGTCAGTGTTTTCGCGCAGTAATTTTTGGCATTGCGTCATCGCGTTGTTAATTAACGCTTTGATTTCGGCGTCAATCGTGGATTGCAAAGATTCACTGACCTGTTTGTGGTTATAAACACGTAACGCTACTTCATCTTCTTTGCCGTAGAACAGTGGCCCTAACTTTTCGCTCATGCCCCATTTGGTAACCATGTTGGTCGCCAATTCGGTGGCCACCTTGATGTCGTTCGAGGCGCCCGTGCAGATGTCGCCGACAAACATTTGTTCGGCACAACGGCCACCTAATAACATCACCAAGCGGTTTTTCAACATGGTTAGGCTTTGGTGGTTGTGTTCGTTTTGGTCGTTAGTTAAGGTGTAACCGGCCGCCATGCCCCGGGGGATAATGGAAACTTCTTGCACTAATTGGTCGGGCATTAAAATCTTGGCCACAATCGCGTGCCCGGATTCGTGGAAAGCGGTAATTTTTTGGTCTTCTTTGGTAATAATCCGCGATTTTTTTTGCGGGCCAATGATGACTTTGTTAATGCCTTCGGTAATATCCTGCATCGTAATTTTACGGTGGTTGGCTTTGGCGGCGATAATCGCACTTTCGTTTAATAAGTTTTCCAAGTCCGCACCAGTAAAGCCACTGGTAATCTTAGCGACCCGTTGCAAATCCACGTCACCCATGGGCTTGTTTTTGGCGTGCACTTTTAAGATCTTTTCGCGACCTTCGACGTCGGGTACCTGCACTACAATTTGGCGATCAAAACGACCCGGTCGTAGAATGGCGGGGTCTAACACGTCGGGGCGGTTGGTGGCCGCGACGACAATTACGCCTTCCGATTTGGAGAAACCGTCCATTTGTACCAGTAATTGGTTCAAAGTTTGTTCGTTTTCTTCGGCAACGCCCGAAGCCCCGACGCCACGCATGCGGGCAATCGAGTCTAATTCGTCTAAGAAAATAATCGCGGGGGCGTGGGCTTTGGCTTGCTCGAACAAGTCACGCATACGCGCGGGGCCAACGCCGACCAGCATTTCGGAGAAGTCACTACCCGACAGTGAGAAGAACGGCACTCCGGCTTCGCCGGCAATCGCTTTGGCCAGTAAGGTTTTACCGGTACCTGGTTGTCCAATCAGCAACACGCCTTTGGGAATGCGCGCCCCCATGTCAATGTACTTCTTGGGGTTGCGTAAGAAATCGACAATTTCGGCCACTTGTTCTTTTTCTTCGTCAATACCGGCTACGTCAGTGAAACGCGTTGGCCCGTTAAAAACAACGGTGGCACGATTTTGGGTCATATTGCCTAAACCGCTTTTGCCCGACATTCCGCGCCATAAAACAAAGATTACGCCACCAATCATAATTAAGTATAAAACGGGCATTACCCAATCTAACCACGATTCAGGTGTCGCGCCCGAAGCCACCATTACGCCTTGGCAGTCCGCCAAGATTTCGCGAACAATGCCCGTGGAGTCGTACATGGTATACGACGCGTATTTTTGCAGTAAACTGCCATTGTTGGTCAGTGATTTTTGTTGTTCAAAGGTCAGTTCGTCAAAAGTTTTTTGGGTCACAATATAATAGGTATAATCGACTTTGTAAACCCCATAGATTTTATTGGCGTCAACATTTTGGTGCCAGCCGTCACCGTCTTCATTTTTTACCATGCCGACCGCTTCGCGGAAAGCATCGACCGTCATGGTGGGCAGGGTCTTGCTGGGCGTGGCTAATTGCACTAACAAAATAATCGCGACAATTGCGACGATCAGCCACAGCCAATTAAACTTTTTCTTTTTAGGTTGTTGTTGTTCCATAACTAATAGATTATACTATTTATAGCCAAATGACAATGATAAATATTAAGGAAAAATTGAAAACTTTGCCGACCGACCCCGGTGTCTACGTGATGAAAGACGCGGATGGCACGATTATTTATATCGGCAAAGCCAAAAATTTGAAAAACCGGGTGTCGTCGTATTTTATCGGGGCGCACGACGCCAAGGTCACCGCCATGGTGGCGCACATTGCCGACTTAGAGTGGTTCACCGTGGCGACCGAAAACGACGCGTTGTTTTTGGAAGCCAATTTGATTCACAAACACCAACCCAAATACAACATCTTATTAAAAGACGATAAGAAGTTTCCGTACATCAATATCGACGGCGATAAAATCAGTGTCGTGCGCACCAATAAGGGCAGTGGTCAATTTTACGGGCCGTACTTTAACGGGATTTACGTTAAGTATTTAATGGATATTATCCGCAGTGTCTACCACGACAATCCGCAGTTGGCGGCGGAGTTTCTGTCCGGCAAACGTTACGACGAAGTGGCGGCGATTTTTACCGACCGCATGAACAAAGCCAGTGCTATGCAACAGTTTGAACTGGCGATTGCTTACCGTAACGTCTTATATATGTTGAAGCGTTTGCAAACCCGCGCCCGGGTGCAAACTACCGCCGAAGACGCCAACGCGTTTACCTTGGGGGCGTGTCGGGAACTGGGCGAGTTATTGGGACTGGCGAAAACGCCACGCCGCATTGAATGTTACGACATTTCGCACACGGCCGGAGAGTACGTGGTCGCGTCCATGGTGGTTTTTATTGACGGGGCGCCGGACAAAAGCCAGTACCGCCGTTTCCGTATTAAGCACGGTTTAGGTAATAACGATTTTTTGTCAATGCACGAAGTTTTGGGGCGCCGTTTACGGCACCGCGAATGGGATTATCCCGATATTATTGTGATCGACGGGGGCAAAGGCCAACTGCACGCGGTGGACAAAGTGCCCGGCATTACTTTTATTTCCTTGGCCAAACGTTTCGAACTGGTCTATACCACCACCCAAGACGAACCGCTTGTGTTGCCGTTACGCAGTTACGCGTTGCGTTTGTTGCAACGCATTCGTGACGAATCCCACCGTTTCGCAATTACTTATCACCGTAAATTGCGCGACAAAATTCGCACCGAATAAAACCGTTTGCCGTAGGGTGCTTTATGTATTATAATATTTTGATGGAACGAACGAACGAACGAACGAACGAACGAACGAACGAACGCGTAAAATAACCTTATTTGGCTGTTTATTATTAACAATAATTTTAATCGGGTTAGTGGGCATTATCGGCCTAATTGGCACCAACAACGACAACCAACCGACAGACGGCGGGGAATTGTTACCAATGGAAGACTGGGCCGATTATAATGTTACGGAACACTTTGGGGAACATACTTTTGACCAATTTGTAAGTTACACGGCACCCACTTGCACCACTGATGGTGTTCGCGTTATGGAATGCTCGTGGGTTCAAGGAAAAACGGTTATCACTTGCTGTGTCGCACGACAAACAACAATTATCCCGGCCTTGGGGCACGATTACAAGTTAACACAACATACGCTTGCGACCTGTACCGCGGACGGTAAGCGGGTGACCAAGTGTAGCCGTTGTAACGATACGCTTACTACCACCTACCCGAAACTCGGCCACGATTATTGGGTAGAAGTAACCAACATTCCGGCCACGTGTACCACCGCGGGTAAAATTGTTAATCGTTGCGCCCGCTGCGACGAAACCCAGACCGCAATCTTGCCGGCACTGGGGCACTGTTACGGCGACTGGATAATGACCGGGCAAACGGCCGATAACCAACGCGTGGAAAGCCGTACGTGCAGTGCGTGCGGCGATACCGAAGAACGCACGGTTAAGCCCGGTTCCCATTGCCACCAAATCACCCTTACGGGTGGTGTTAAAGATAATAATTTAGTTTTAACCGCCACTATCTGGACTGACCAAGTCACGCCGTTTAGCACATTGCAAGCCTTACTTGACTGCTTAAACAGTCTAGTAAATTTTGACTACTTAGTCTGTACGGGCAGTGTGCGCTATTACGATCCGTATAATAACCGGTGGGCAACGGGCGAAGTTATCCGGTTTGCGGGTTACGGCGGGCAGATGTTTACCTATTACTATACTAAAAGCGACGTGGCGACAATTCCTAAGCACACGACGGTAACCGCTTTGACGATTGCCGATGAAGTTGTTTATGTGTAACTTCATCCCGACCGCCGAAATTGCCGATCTTTGGTATAATCAGCCCCGAACGGTAAATACTAGGTACAAGGAGGGACAAATGAACAAGGTGATGAAAATTGTGGACGTGGTGGCGTTCGTCATATTGTTAATTGGGGGACTGAATTATCTAATCGCTGGCTTGTTCGGTTGGGATTTAATGGCGATGATGTTCGGGACGACAATCAGTGTGATTGGACGGATCGTTTATGCGTTAATCGGGGCCGCTGCTTTGTTGTTATTAGGTACGGTCATCGCTCGCACCATTATTAAAAGCAAAAAACAAAACGCTTAATTAGGAACTCCGTCGCTAGTGATGCAAAACGTCTTGCCGAGGCAGGACGTTTTTTGGTGGGCTTTTGCGTCAATAATCTTGACTTGCCAAGTGGCAGTAATAGATGCTACAATATAATTAGTTCGTGCGTCGCTAGCTCAACTGGATAGAGTATTTGGCTTCGAACCAAACGGTTGGGGGTTCGACTCCCTCGCGACGCACCAATCTAAGACAAAATCGAACCCCTATAAATTAGAGGTTCGATTTTTTATGTGAATTATCTACTTATTATGAAAAAATCATAAAATTAAGTGTAAATTTGGTTCTATTTTAATCTCCACTTTTTTGTTGATATATCTCGCTGAATTTTACCTTCTTCTTCTAACTCTCTTAAAATAGCAACTATCCAATATTGCTGATTAGAAGATGTGCAATTTTCTTTTTCGCCCCAATCCATTCCGCATTCGCGAAATATGTCTGCTTGCTTCATTCCGTCATTAAAACTTCTACATTCATCTTTTGAAACCATATATTCATATACTAAATTTTTAAAACTATTTCTTAATTCTTCGCCTTTCTTCCTGAAATTCATTATTTAATCTCCTTAAAAATTGCCAATTGAAAAGTTATTTATTTAAAATGACTAGGCATCAATATCTGACATATATTCTTTATTGATAAATTTTTCAAACTCACCAACATTTTTAAAATCTAATAAATATTTCTTATCTTCAACCTTTTTAAAACTTACACTATCAATACCAATCTCCAATAAGTCATTATATGTTATTATTTGACCATAAGGAATTTTTAACACATCTCGCAATAACCATTTACCTAAATCTTTATTTGGATTAGACATCAAAGCCTTGCAGTTTTCTTGGCATAATTTCATTGACATTGAGGTCCCATTTGGAAGAATAACCTCGAATGGTGTATCTCTTGGAGGGAAAAAACCTTCATACATTTCTCTTAAAGTAGAGTTAAAAGGAATATAAACTTCGTCATAATGTCTTGCTCTGCCACCAGCATTCCATTGATTTAGTCCACTTTTTTCAAATATAACCTTTTCGCCATTCTTCATTGAATACAGTGGAATAATAACACTTTGTGAAAAATCAATAATAACATCTTCATTAGAAATTGATATACTTCTCAATGTTTCAATTGGGTCAGTTAAAATATCAACTTTTATGTAAGCGAAGTAAGTTTCAGTTATAAATCTTTTATATAACGTGCTTTTTGAAGAGTCAAATTTATATTCTTCAATGCCATCTGTAAAAATGTATGTGTGAGAAGATTCTGCAATAAGTTTAATATTTTCAATATCAATAAAATTCATTGTTTCTTCAAACAAAAAGAATCCGTCTTTATTTCTTACTATACAATGATATATTAAATCTTGTAATCCATATGCAGTTTTAGTAAATTCTAATCTTTTATTTCTCAAGTCTGCAACCTTTTTTACTTTCTCAATTCCGCTTAAGTTGGAATATAATGATTGTTGACTATTAAACTCTGCAACTTTTTGAAGTGTTTTTTTGTTTCCTTCAGTAAAAGTTTTAATACCTATTCCGTGATGACTTAACTTAGCATCTGCTGAAACATCCGCTCTCGCCAAATTAGTTGCACCAAAATCAGCACAATATAGATTCTCGGTTGCTCTATAATGCAACAAAGGAATATCGCTGTCAGAAAATAATCCAGACAGAGAACCAACTAATTTTAGATCTTTTAGATATTTCTCAACATCTAATTGATTATAAGGAATACATTTTTTTGTAAAGTCAACATTTATCATTTTAACACCTTAATTATTTCTTTTGCTATTCTGTGAATTACCTCAACTGATACTGAGTTTCCAGCCTGTTTATAAACTCTTGAATCACAAAGATTTTTAGGAATATTAAAATCTCTTGGAAAGCCCTGTAATAATAAACATTCTCTTGGTGTTATTTTTCTTATTCGGTCTTTTGAATCTTTAATTAAGGGAACATTGTGTCCGCCCATTCCCATATTTGCAGTTAATGTAGGACATACTCCAGATTTGTTTTCTCGAATATAAACTCTTCTAAATTGGTATATAGAATTTTTATTCTTCATGTTTTCTG
The DNA here is from genome assembly GCA_948695535.1 of uncultured Eubacteriales bacterium. Lineage (GTDB taxonomy): Bacteria > Bacillota > Clostridia > Christensenellales > UBA1242 > RGIG8050. The sequence goes on from CAPRTS010000001.1 coordinate 100,574, forward strand.
AAAGCAAAGGGTAACATTTCATAGATGGAGTGTAATAATATTTTTTATCAACATCATTATTCCAATCAATTATGTTATCAATACTATTTGTTAATTTAATTTTGTTAGGCCATACAAAATTGTTCTCTTGTTCTTCATTTAAAAATGCAACTATATACAGTCTTTCTCTATTTTGTGGGATATTTCCATATTCGCAAGTATTAAGTATTTTTTCAGTAACATAATAACCAAGATTCTTTAATTCCTCTCTAACAAGTTTAAAGGTTTCGCCATTATTATGATTATATAAATTTTTTACATTTTCTAAAAAGACAACCTTAGGCAACCTATTTTCTATTTGAAATTCTTTTAAGAGTCTTATTATTTGGAAAAATAAATTGCCTCTATCATCTTCAAACCCTTTTCTATAACCAGCAATAGAAAATGGTTGGCACGGAAATCCTCCTGCCAAAATATCAACTGCTGGCAAATCTTTTGCATTTAGGTCGCATATATCTCCGACAATTAAATTTGTGTCTTTATGATTTGCTTTAAAAGTTTCAGCACAATAAGTGTCAATTTCATTTGCCCAAAGTGCTTTTACTCCAACTTTTTTGAATCCCAAGTCTATTCCGCCGATTCCTGCAAATAGACTCCCAAGAGTATAGTTCGACATTTTAATTCTCCTTACAAGTTAAGTATAACATATAAAATAATAAAATGCAGCAAATTTTATAAAATTTATTTAACTTTTTAAGAAAAATTTTTACTTTGGCATTTAGGCGTGTGCTTGGTATATACAAGTGGCTCGGCTTTGCCTCGCCAAACCAAGCACACGCCTAAACTTTAACTTTGGAAAATTGAACAAAAAAATTGCAGAAATAGGCAAACAAAAACAAACCTTTCGCAAAACGAAAGTGGGCAAAAAGTGGACACGGCTAAAGCAATCGTGCTCCATTTTTTTCTTCGCCCACTTTCTCTTTCTTTTTGCTTTTTCAAAAAAGTTTTTGCAAATACCCATACAAAATGGCTTTTTCGTGGCTATTATATGAGGGGTAATTTATATTTACCCCGTCAACATTTAGCCTTTTTTAAGGCTATATATTATAAAGGTATCACAAATAGTTCCTAAAAAGTCCGTATTTTGTCCGCAAAATACCTGTTTATTACTAGTAAACTACCAGTAAACTATCTTGTAATTCCTCTTTTGTTGTGAGATATTTAATGCGTAAATATTTCACAAGCACTTAAAAAAGTTGGGTTTTACTTTAAGGCAGTTTAACTTTATTTAGAGTTTTGTTTAAGTCAGTTTATATTTTCTATGGGTTTTCTATAGGTTTTGTTGCTGTTATTTTAACAAATAAACTGCTAAGATAAGGTCAAGTGTTATCAAACGAAATCAATAAAATGATTACTAAGGGGCAAGTAATATCATTCTTTTTTGAAATTGTTTGTGGTACATTTACAAGAGCAATAAAAAGGATACGCAAAAATGACAAGCTAATTTAGTTTGGAGATGCGAATAAAAAGGCATCAAATCCTTAGTCACTAGGATAGGTATAGGGACAGTTGCATTTTTGGGCGTAGCAAGAATCAAGTCGACAGATTCTTTCTAGGTCTTTTTTCATTGCCAAAAAATTAAAAGGAGGAAAAACACAATGCAAGTCGTTTTTACAAACGAACTTGACACAAGTGTTTTTGACTTATCCTTCTTCCAAAAAATTTTGAGCAATATTGAAAAACTAAAAGAGCAACAAATTGAGTCACTACCCAAAAACTAAAGTTTACTTTGATGGCAGCCATTACATTGGCATACCACCCACTGCTCAATCTTGGAAGAAACGAAAGAACAAAAGCACAAGGTCAAGTAATGAACTGAAAGTAAAGTTTGACACACTTTACAACGAAAACCAAACAAAGAACAAGAAAGAGAAGAAAGAAATTATTGTAAACGAATTAGTAAAAGAATTGAAAGATATTGAATTGACAAACGATTATGTAAATGAAAATTTTAGAAGAAAGAAACGAAATGAAATTGAACGAAGAAAGAGATTGTATAGAAAAGTATATTTACAAGAATGGAATTACTTTTGCACATTTACTTATGACGATAAGAAATTAACTGAAACTGAATTTAGAGAAAAATTGACTAATTGTTTAAGACATTTAGCGAGCCGAAACAAATTGAAATATATAGGAGTTTGGGAAAGGAGTCCTATAAACAATAGACTGCACTTTCACGCACTTATTTATGCACCAAATATGGTAGGAACTTTTGAAGAAATAAAGGACTATTCCACCACTAACCACCAAATGCAAACTGCTAACCAAAACACATACTTTTTAGAAAGATTTGGAAGAAATGATTTCAAACCGATAGATAAAAATGAGCTTAATCAAGCGGTTAGATATTTAACTAAATATATGGAAAAGACTGGCGAACGAATAGTTTATTCAAAAGGACTTGGAACATATTTTGTAAGCGATATTATAGAAAGTGATATAGTTTGCGCGATAGGAAAAGAAGATAGAAAGATACTTTTGTTTGATAACTTTTACTGCATTAACGAGGGCGAGGTTTTAGGAAAAGTTAGCCCAGAAGTTATCTCTCAAATGCCAAAATCTAACTAGAATAATTTATTTGTCTTTCGCCTCTTTGGGTGGAAGATAAAGAAAAAATTCAAAAGTCGAAGAATAAACGAAAACTCTTTATAGTCAAGGGTAAAGTGTATTGCTTTTAGCAACCCTTGACTATAAAATAACTATTCAAAAATTGAAAGATTGTAATTCGTTTTCGTTTATTTAAGTTTTCGCCGAAAGGCAAATAAAAAATAAATTAAAAGGAGAAAAAGATGATGAAAACAGCAGTTATATACGCTAGATACTCTAGTGATGCACAAAGTGAACAATCTATCGAGGGTCAATTAAGAGTTTGTGAAGAATATGCAGAGAAGAATAACATACATATTCTTAACACATATATTGACCGAGCTATGACTGGCACTAATGATTTGCGACCTGATTTTCAAAAAATGATTAAGGACAGCAAAAACAAAGAATGGGACTATGTAATAGTCTATAAACTTGATAGATTTAGTAGAAACAAATACGAAAGTGTTATGCACAAGCGAACACTAAAAGAAAATGGTGTAAAAGTTTTATCCGCTATGGAAAATATTCCCGACACACCCGAAGGAATAATACTTGAAAGTTTACTTGAAGGAATGAATCAATACTATTCAGCAGAACTTGCACAAAAGGTAAAACGAGGTATGCACGAAACAAGATTAAAAGGATATTTTCAAGGTGGAACTTTACTATATGGCTATAAACTTGACGGAAGAAAGATTGTAATAAACGAAGAACAAGCAGAGGTTGTAAAATATATTTACAAGCAATATGCACTTGGTGTATTTGTAAAGACCATACAAAAAGAATTAACTGAAAAAGGAATATTGCATAAAGATAAATCTTTTGCAATCAATACAATTCATAACATACTCAAAAATGAAAAGTATTCTGGAAAGTATATGCACGAAGATGAACTTGTTGACAATATGTATCCGCAAATCGTTTTAACTGAACTATTTACCAAAGTTAGAGAAAAAGTAAACAAAAATAAATATGGCTCACAAAGTGTAAGAATAATTTATTTACTTAAAGGCAAATTAAAATGTGGCTATTGTGGAATGCCAATAAGTGCCGATTGTGGCAAAACAAGGCACGGAAAAACTATATACTATTACAAATGCTCTGGAAGAAAAAAGAAGTTAAACGATTGTCAAAAAAGTGCAATTCAAAAAGATGTATTAGAGAAATTCGTCCTTGAAAGTATAATAAACGAAATGAAAAGACCTGAAATTATGGATAAAATGATAAAAACATTAGTTAAACTGCAGGATGATTTTCAAAATAGAAACAACGAGCTAAGCTTAATGCAAAAACAAAAGAAACAATTAGAAAACACACTCAACAATATTATGTCTGCCATTGAAAGAGGTGTTATTACAAAAACTACCACAAGCAGACTAAAAGAAATTGAAAGCCAACTTGAAGAATTAGAGAAAAAGATTTTAATTGAAAAAAGTAGAACTACAATAAAAATTCCAGAAGAAACAATAAGAGAATATTATACAAACATTTTAGAATTAGAGCCACTTATCTTAATAAGCAACTTAATAAAAGAGATTAAGTTATTTGATGATAAAATAGAAATAACATTTAATAGTCCAACAATAACAAGTCCTGACGAAAATCAGGGCTTTTTATTTTACTCAAAAATAGATAAAATTCTATACGCAAATCAAAACAAAAATATTTATGAAATGCGAGAAATACAAATTGAACTATATGTATAGTGCCTATTTATTCCATGGTGTTCTTGACACGGTGTTTAAAATGATAAATTCCACAACTAAGACAAAGAAAGAAAAATTATGCTTTAAAGCGAAGATAAAATTCGCTTTTTTCTTTTTGCCTTGTCTTTATTATGTTTCATTTATAAACCCCGTGTAAAGAACCTTTCACGGCATAAAACGGCACTATGCTTGCATTTTAACAGAAAATATTCTATACTTATTGTGAAAAAGAAAAAGCCCAACTCTAAACTCCTCAATAACAAGGGGTTAGAATTAGGCTTAAACTGGTGCACCAAAAATTTAAAAAAAAAGGGTAAACAGTTATGGAAAGTATCTTCAAAAGTTCGAAAAGTGAAAAAAGAGCCTTAAAATTATTAAACAAGCAGGTACTTAATATTTTATCCATTGGCATCAGTACGGGTGGCTCGGCCGAAATTAACATGGCTCGTAAGTGTCCTCAGGCTACTATTATCGCTACGACCGTTGACGAAAAGGGATTACAATTTTCTAACGACAAGTTGCAAGCTTACGCCGAAGCCCCGAGAATCATTACCAAAATTGAAGACGTCACGCAAAAGATGCCTTATGCCGATGGTACGTTTGACTTTATTTATGCACGCTTGGTTTTACATTATTTAGATAAACAACAACTTGACCAAGCCCTTAGTGAAATTTATCGCGTGCTCAAACCGCAAGGGCAGTTCTTTATTGTGGCCCGAAATAATAAAGAATGGGAAATCAGTAAACCAGAATTTGTTATTGCTTATGATGAGAAAACTAACATGACCACTTATTACCAGCAATGGCAAAAGGAAGTGGTTAGAACTCGTCAATTCTTGACCAAAGAACAATTGCAAACGGTTTTAACCCAAAAAGGTTTCCAAATTAAACGCTGTTGTGAATACCGAGAATATCTTTATACGGATTACGAACGCACCAAGCAAAACAAATCCAAAAAACCTAACTACTTAACGGAAGTAGTGGCCACTAAGTAAAGCGGGTGGCTATTCGACCAAGGTGGCTTTGATTTTTTGGTAGGCGGTGAGAATTTCAGTAACGGTAGCGTTATTGTAAACGTGCCGTTTGTCTTTTAAAATTTTGTCCACTTCCCAGGGTTTAACGGTTTTGACGTGTACCACCGGGAAAAACCGCCACGATGCGCAGTAATGCCGGATGATGGTATCCTTATTGATGCGACGTTGGCGGTTGTATTTGGGCGGTAAAAATAATTTACTGGTCGCACATTTATTCAAGGCTGTTTGGTCGGCTAAGAATAAGTTTTTCGTAATACACATTTGACGTACACGTTCAAAAAGACGGGTAGCTTTGATCTTGGGTATGTTGAGTAACAGTACACCCGAATTGCATTGGTCGTGGCTGATGAAAATTTTGCCGAAATAGTCTTTGACGGCGGCAAATTCATAATTACTGATGTCGGTGGCGAATAATTCAGCCAATGAACCGAGAATTAAAGTGTCGGTATCTAAATACAAAATTTTGTCGGGCAAGGTGTCAATTTGGGTGGCATACAGGCGCAGTAAGGCATAGGGGGTAAAGCGTTTGCCAATGCTGATTTGATTGTCGGCAAGGTAGCATTGAGTCATATCAAACAGTGTGCAGGTGCTGGCGGGGTTAGTATCCTGCAAAAGTTTGCGAAGAAAAGCAATTTGTTGAGTGCTGATGGGTTGAAAACTGGCATCTTGGTTGGACAAATCCATGGTTAACACGTAAACATTAATGGGTTGGGGATTAAATTTTACCAGCGATAACACCGAAATCAGCATGCCGTCAAAGATGGCGCGGTTGCCCGAATATAAAAGGTTAAGCATGGGTTGGTTGCTCCTTTTTTAAGTAAACAATTTGTTCATAATTACTCAGTTTACTGCGCTCTACCATTTGCTGGTAGATACGATCGCGTAAATCATTAATTTGTGCGTCGCGCGGTAAGTTGCGATTTGGGTAGAATGGCCCGTCAATATAGGTAATAATTTTAAGCCGCCGTTTAACTTTTTGGTAAGTATTGGTAAAGCAAAAAGCGGGCACATTGTACTTAACGGGGTAGCGGAACGATGTGGTGGGGAAAGGGCGAATTTTGGTGTAATACGGCCAAATGTGCGCTTCGGGATAAATTAAGATCGGTTTACGGTCCTTGACAATTTGGTCAATGGCTTGCACCAATTTTTTGGCATTATGGTAATCATCACTAATGGGCAGTGCCCCCAATTTCTTGACCAACCAGCCCAAGCCTTTAAGTTGTAAATTGGCGGGACTGACCAGCACGTAACAATCCTTTGGGGCAATAATTTTCGGCATCGTCGCATCAAAAAAGGGTTGGGTATGGTTACCATAAAGGAAGTAACTGGTCTTTTTAACTTGGCGGAAGGCTTGGCGGTTGACCATTCGCCAACCGAATTTAATTTTCGCGTGTAAATAAGCAATCGGCACGGCAATAACCCGGTTCCAAAACCAGTGGTTAAGGTTGTGACCAAAGTTATTACGGTAATAAACGTAGTTAGGGTCAACCGGTTGCGTGACCGTGGCCGTACCGCCGAAATCGTCGGTTAATTCGTCGGTATAGTAAATAACCTTGGGGTCTGATTTCGTCATCGCCATATAGTATATAAAATCTAGCGTCGGGATAAAAGCAGTTTTTACGACCTTGATGCGTAATGCTATTCGTCAAAGGCTTGTTTAAGGCTGGTGTGTTGAATACGGTAGGCATAAACGCCAACAATGGCGGTAAGTGCGATCACCAAGGCGACCAAAGTAGCCAACATTAAGGGTAGGTCAAAAGTGTAACTGGCCATACCGGCGACGTCGGCGAAGATTAAGTTGACCATTAACGACAGTAGACCGTATTGGTAAACTGTGCCGACGGCAAAGCCAACCAGCACCCACGGTATAAAACCACCAAAAACGGCCCAAAGGCATTCGGCTAAATTGTAACCGAACGCACGCATGAGGGTTAGGTTTTCGGTGTTGGCGTTAATAAGGCTGGTAATGGCCATTAACAAACTGACACCAGCCAATACTAAGCCGATAATGAGGATGATCAGCGCCATGCTACCCGTGTCAAGTTGTTGCATGGCAAACGCCATTTGCACCATCGCCGCAAAACAGAACACACCAAAGGCGACAAAAAAAGTTAAGGCGCGGTTAGTATTGACGCATTTAATCTGCATTTCGCGTAAGAAAGGACGTTCTTGGGGGTGACGGTCGGGTTTAATTTTGCGGTTGGTGTTACCACCACGCAGTAAATCGCCGACGGGACGGCGTAAGGCTAGCCACGCGAACAGGCAGGCTAACCCCGCGTAAAGCATAGTTGGTAAGACAACCAGCCCCAGCAGTAGTGTAGGGTGGAACGTAATGGTAACTTGGGGCAAACCGTTAATTAGCAAGTTGCGATAAATGTACGGCATAATTAAGTGTCCGCAAGCGTAACCTAAGGCGGTCCCGAGCAAGACACTGCCACCGAAAACCCAAAATTGACGGGCGATTTGAACGTCACTGTAACCCATAGCCTTTAAAATGCCCAGTTGGCGCGTGTGTTGGTTAATGTATAAACGCACGTAAAAGAGTAGCATAATTACCGCGATGACCGCTAAAAAACCGCCGCTGATGCCCGCGGTGAACTGCGCCATGGCCAGTTGGGCGTGATAAAGTGGTTGTAAATCCGCGGGAATGTTCGGTAAATTGACAACGTCCCAGTAGAAATTAAGGAAAAACGTGCACACGAAAACGGCGCAGAAACTGACGATGCTGATGCCGAATAATTTAACCAAATCGCGAAGGCGGATAATCATGTTACCACCCAATCTCACTGGCGGTTTTGGGGTTGGCATTATGGTAAATTTCCACGATGCGCCCACTGTTCATCTTGATGACGGTGTTAGCCGTGGCCGCTAGATTTTGGTTATGTGTTACCATTACCATGGTTAAGCCCAGTTCGTGTTGTAGTTGTAAAACATAATTTAGTACATTACGCCCAGTTTGCTCGTCCAAAGCCCCCGTTGGTTCATCAAGAAACAATACTTGGGGGCGCTTGGCTAAGGCACGAGCCAAGCAAACTCGCTGTTGTTCGCCACCTGACAAAGTGTTGGGCTTGTTATTGATTTTAGCCGTTAAGCCGACCGCCTCAATAATCGCACGGTAGTCGTGATTACCCACCAAATCCGCCCCTAATTTGACGTTGTTGGCTACGGTCAAGTGGGGGAGTAAATAATATCTTTGAAAGACAAAACCAACGGTTTGGCGACGAAATTTAGTTAAAGCGCGGTCGTCTAGTTGGTAAATGTCGCGGTCATCATAATAAACACTACCACTGTCCGGGCGTTCTAACCCCGCCATGATGTTTAGTGCCGTCGATTTTCCTGACCCCGACGCTCCCAAAATTACTACTAACTCGCCGTCGTTAATGGTTAGTGACAAGTCGTGCAACACTTTGATCGTGCCGTGGTTAAAGGCTTTGTTGACATTGGTGATTTTTATCATCTCAATAGTGTGGGTGTAGAAAACTTGGGTGTCAACCAGTTTCTCGGTGCTAGTGGTTGCCAAGTCGCGGGAAATGCGCTATAATTAAAACATGGCAGTAAGCGCAAAAGATTGTTTAGTCGATGTTCTGAAATCATTGGGGGCGTGTAATACGCAGACCAAAGCAGAATTGGCTCGCGCGGAGATCGCGGAGCATTTGCAGTTGAACGATTCCGGCCAAATTCGCGACAGCATTAAGTTGGGGGTTTTGCGGCAGTTAGCACTTGACCGTCGTGACCAAGATTTACAAAGTCGCGAATTGGCTTACGACTTCAACGCGGCGAAACAAATATTATTGGATAATGGTGTGTTTAAGGGTATAAAAACCAAGCATAGTCAGGGGCGGGTTTTAGACGAAAGTGCTTTGTGTGACACATTATTTAGCAAATTGCGGGTTGATGCTGATAACGTAACGGATATTTTATTGGCGGGGGTGATCACCGGTCTGCCCGAACGTGAAGGATTAGCGAATAAGGAAGCCGAACAAGTAACTGCGGTTTTGGCCGATACGGTTTTGGTGGGTTACCGCGAATTCTTACAAGCGCACCCAAATTTAACCGCGGATACGTTTTCGCCGGCTGATTATAAAGAAATTCAAAATCAATTAAAGATCGCTAAACATTTGACGGCGCTATTGGGTGACCAGCAGCAAGCTATGCAAATTTTAAACCAACCGCTAACGGCGGACAGCCCCGCGTTACACAACGTGGCTCTGAGTGGTGACTACCAAGCAATTAGTCAACAGCGTCAAGCCCGTGGTGACAATGGAACGTTGTCCGGTGTTGCTAACGACGGGCAAGTGCGCGTACTGGATTTGTTTATGGCAATGTCCAATTCGGTAACCAAAGCTCAAGTCATAGCTTTCTGTGAAGAACGCGCAACGCAGCAAGACGTGGTAAACGATCAACGTCTGCCGTTGAACGACCCCGCACGTTTAGTGAATACTTTGGGTCACGCGGGACGTAAGACTATTGAAACCACGATTGACGGTCATATTTCCGACAAGTTAATTCCCGCAACTAAGGCTCCGGTGGGCGCGCCGTTGCCGGATACGGCTTTCCGCGGACGTTCAAAATTAGCGACTTTAATTACGCAAACCGTTAAAAGTCTGTTTAGTTCGGTGCAGTCGGGTCTATTATTTGAACGCATGTTAGCGAGTAAAAACATCGCCAAAGCGCAAGCGGATCAAAACTTGTGGCATATTGCGGCTTTTGCGGTGACGCCGGAACAATACCGTGATGACCAAGGTCGTTTAAACGCCGCGGGCGAATTTTTTGAACGGGTGCAAGCGCGCATGGTGGCCGATAGAGTTAAAGTGACTGCGTACCAAATGCGCGTGCAAACTAATCCGCGTGACGCCGAAGCCGCGACCAAGTTACAATACTACGAAAACCGTTTATATGCGGCGGACGAAATTCTGAAAAAAGTTGCTGCGGAAACCAAAAAATATCCATCGCTGGTGCAGGATCAAGCGTATTTTCAAGATTTGGACGCTAAAATTCTGGCGCTAAATGATAATTCGCCGGCGACGATTGATCTCTTGCAGGAGCAAGCCGTGGTCGACGTGGTGGCTCAAGATAGTAATAACACCAAGGAAGCCTATTGGGTTGATGCGTTACAAACTTTCAAAGACCACAACAACCAAGCCCAAGGCACGGCCGCTAATACTGCCAGTTACCAAATGTTGGCTGATTTACTTGGTTTGGGCGATCGTTACGGTCGTGATATTAATGTCGACGATTTGACTAATTTGGTGCAAAATATGGCTAATGGGCCGTTCAATCCGAAAAAAGTTGACCAACTGATTAAAGGGCTGCAAGCTAAGCCGAACAGTAAAAACGCTTTAACCGCTGCTGATTGTCGCCTGGGCTTGCACGATGCAGCCGTGCAGTTTTTGGCAAAAGTTAAATACAAAGATGTTCGGGCGAACTACGATTTAACGGTGGGTGCGGAAAAACAACTGGAAAATATGTAATTGTAAAGATTTGCGAAATAGTCTATAATAAAGAATATGCGTAAACATGTGGCTAAGTTTTTTGCGGTGGCGCTATTGTTCGTGGTAATGCTTTCTTTCACGGCGTGCTCTTTATTCACTGATGATTTAGATTACCGATACAGTGCAGATATCATGGTGGCCAGTGCCGCAAATACTAACATCTCTGTCTCGCGCAAAGAACTTTATGACGTTTACCGTGAATGGGGTTACCAATACGCTAACCAAATGGCGGAAACCGAATTATTGGAATATTTAACCGAATACGTGTTGAATAATAAAATTTTACGGCAAATTTCGCAAGAAAAGTACGGTGCTTTACGGGATAGCGAATTAGCGTTGGCTCGTAAAAACGCTTATGCAACACTGGATAGTGTTTGGCGACAATACGTGTACGAAATTTTAGGTCAAGACGATCCCGCAAGTGCGGAGGATACCGCGACTGACGATGCGGTAACCTATACTCCATACACTAAATCAATTTTGGTGGAGCGTAATGTGGTAACAACTGTTCCCCCGGAGCAGGAAGGTACTGACCCCGTTATGGTAAAACGGGACGTGTACACTTTAAACTTAGACGCTTATCGCGATGATGCCGAAGTGTTAAGGGCAAATGATTACAGCGTTTATACCCCCAATGTGGCGGGCGTGGCCAATGACAAAGTGGCGAAGCAGGCTTTGGCTAAGATTGTGCGCAATTTACAAAATTTGGAAAATGGTTTTACTAAATTAACGAAACCAACCACTAATTACTTAGATTTAACTAATAAATACTTAGCAGCGTTGTCGTCAGCCGAGCGTGATACGTTGAATCGCGAATTAGCACGCATCATTGAAAACAACTGTTTGTCCATTATGGCCAGTCGAATAAGTACGGCTTATAATTTGGGTTTGATTAACTTAACGGGCGAAAACGCGGTGCAAGCATGGGACGCTTACTTACAACGCGGTAATGATTTTGACGCGTGGGCACGTAAAATCAATTACGGTATTACGGCGGACGACCCGGACTACAACGCGGCGACCGACGCGTGGGCGCTGGATAACGCGGTGGGGCAGTCCGTAGCAACGAAACGAGCCAATGATGCCACAGCGTACTATTTAGATCAAGTTCGCGACGCCATGAACCAATATACTTATCAAGGTGATGACGATTTAGAAAGCACCATTTTGAATGGTAAATTAGAGTCTTTGTATTACGCACCACACGACGTTGCCGAAAATTTATTTACCGTTAGTCACATTTTAATTGGCTTTACCGACGAACAAAAGGCCAGTTACACTAAAATTACCACAGAGGGTACTAAGAATCCGTCTTATTTAACCCAAAATAAACTGAACGAATTGTACGCAGCGACCACCAGTAACGGTAAAACGGCCTACCAAATTTACGCGGAAGTCAAATCAACCTTAATGAACATCAATAACCTTAACGACCGCTACACGACTTTCCGTGATTTTATTTATCAGTATAACACCGACCCGGGAATGCAAAATCCAACTTGCGAATACGTGATGAGTGTGAACAGTGATAAAAACATTATGGTGCCGGAGTTTACTGCCGCCAGCATCGCCTTGAAAGAAAATACTGATGGTCGCGGTGGTAAAGGTGCCATCTCCGGTTTGGTTTGGACGGAACACGGAGCGCACATTATTATGTACACTCGTGATTTAGCAGAATTAGTTTGGACGGGGGACGCCACAATGTTGGACAGTTACTACGCGGATACTTTGTTCGCGACGATGACAGCCTACGGCAACCAAACTCGTTTTGATACGATGGCGGAAAAGTTCACGCGCAGTTACAGTAACTACCAAGCCCACTTGTTGGCGGACTTCAAAAGTGAACACACTATAACGATTACACAAAGCGAATTCAAAAATTTCTTGGGTTAAGTTACATTTTTTTTACGGTATCAATGGCCAAAGTGTGCAACCCGTAAGTTAAAGCAGTTTGGGTTAGTGCGGCAATTGACAAATATAATTCCTTTTTGGCGGGGTCGGTGATGGTACTGATGTTTTCTGTTGCGTAGAACACAGCAAAACTGTTGGCTAGATTGTATAAAGCATCAGCAATGGGGTGAAGTGACAGACTGTGTAAGGTCACAGTGTAAGCTTCGGTTAGATGTAGAATTTTTACCAGAATATCGCGAATGGTGGGGTTTAAGTATTGCGGTAGGTTCGCAAAATTGATTTTACAGGCACCAACCTTATTAAAAATTGAAGTGATGCGTACTACCGTGTAAAGCAAGTACGGTCCCGTTTTACCTTCAAAAGCGGTGCATTTTTGTAAATCAAACACGTAATCTTTGTTAACGTTGTTAATTAAGTCGGCAAATTTTATGGCCGATAAACCAACGGCAAATTCAGTTGTGGCGGCACTGACCGTTGTTAAAATATCTTCCAGTTTAATTGTACCCCCGTCCCGCGTTTTAAACGGTTTGCCGTCCGTGCCGTTAATCGTGCCGTAGGGTACGTGCGTCAATTGGGTGGTGGGGGGAACTAAATTGCCCAAGCGTGCGGTGCGGAAAACTTGTTCAAAGTGTAGGCTTTGGCGCGCGTCTGCGACATAAATAAATTGATCGGGGTGATATTCTTGGTGGCGAGTATACAAGGCTGCCACGTCAGTAGTGGCGTACAAATAACCACCATTCTGTTTTTGTAAAATAATTGGGGGCATGGGCTTTTGGTCGGTCGGCTGGGCAACGTTAACGATTAACGCACCTTGTGAAGTTTGTAAAACCCCCGCTTGTTTAAGTTTGGTTAAGACTGTTGGGATATTTTTTTGGTAGGAACTTTCGCCATCATAAAGGTCAAAAGTACAATTTAAGCGCTCGTAATTTTTACGAATTTGGGTAACCGATAATTGGCGCAACTTTTGCCAAGTAGTGTAGTATGGTTCCGTATAGTTTTGTAACTGGGCGGTAATAGCAGCAGCACGATCGTAGAAAGCGGGGTCAGTGTTTTTACGTTTGGTTGCCGCGGGGTACAGTTCACCAAGCATGGGCAAAGTGACTTGCTCGGCAACTAGGTTGGCGTCTTGCATGGCGGCCATTACTAAACCCATTTGTAAACCCCAATCGCCAAGGTAGGCACCCGCAATAGTGTGGTGCCCGAAGGCTTGGTAGACACGTTTTAACGCTTCGCCAATGATTGGCGAACGTAAATGCCCGATGTGTAATTCTTTGGCGATGTTGGCCCCACCGTAATCGAAAAAAACGGTTTGTGGCTTAACAGTGGGCAAGGGTAACTTTTGTTGGTCGGTAACGAATTGCGCGGTTTTAATCAGCCAGTCGTCGCTGACCATAAAGTTTAAAAACCCGTTAACGGCGGTTACCGTGGCACTGTTGGCGTATTGGTCTTGCCAACGGTTGGCCAGGTCATTGGCGATAGTGACAGGGTTAGCGTGGCGTTGCTTAGCCAAACTAAACGCGATATTACATTGAAAGTCCGCTTTGTCACTGACCGACAGGGTAGCGGTTGGTTCAAGCGTTTGCAGTTGTTGTTCCAAAGTCTGTTTAACGTTCATTGCTTTATTATAAAGCCTATCCCGGAAAAATAAAAGTTAATTGTCGTGACAATTTTAATTGACGGTCGCGATTAGTCGTCATTATAATTAAGTAATGACGGCAGAACATTATGATTATTTAATCGTGGGCAGTGGTTTGTTCGGGGCGGTTTGTGCTTACGAATTAGGCAAGAAAGGTAAGACTTGTCTAGTAATTGATAAACGCAGTCATATTGGTGGTAATTTGTATACCGAATGTTTGGCGGCGATTCACGTACACCATTACGGCGCCCATATCTTTCACACTAATAACCTTAAAATCTGGAATTATATCAATAAGTTTGGCGAGTTTAATAATTACATTAACGCGCCGGTGGCTCGTTTCCACGACGAGTTGTATAACCTGCCGTTCAACATGAACACTTTCACTAAGTTGTGGTCCGACGTAATTACGCCGGCTGACGCGGCCGCCCGGATCGCCAGTGAACGCGAAGCCGCCGAGATTGACAATCCGCAAAACTTGCAAGAACAAGCCATCAGCATGGTGGGAACGACGATTTTTGAAAAATTGGTCAAAGGTTATACTGAGAAGCAGTGGGGGCGCCCGTGTAGCGAATTACCCGCGTTTATTATTAAACGCTTGCCGGTGCGTTACACCTTCGATAATAACTATTTTAATGACCGCTACCAAGGAATCCCGATTAACGGTTATACCAACATTATTGAAAAAATGTTGGCCAAGGCCGAAGTGCAATTAAACTGCGATTTCTTTAAGCAACGGGAAAAATTAACCGCGCTGGCTGACCAAATAATTTACACGGGACCGATTGACCAGTTCTATGATTATCGCTTTGGTACTTTGGCGTACCGCAGTTTGCGCTTTGAAACGGAAATTTTGAACCAACCTAATTTCCAAGGTAACGCCGTTATCAATTATACGGCTAACGATGTGCCTTATACCCGCATTATCGAGCACAAACACTTTGTCGGTACCGGACAACCGCAAACCGTGATTACACGCGAATACCCGTTGGCATGGGCGAAAGGTCGCGAGCCGTATTATCCCATTAACGACCAAGCCAACAACGCGTTATACGAACGTTATCGCGAATTGGCCGACGCCGAAATTAACGTGCACTTCGGTGGTCGTTTGGCACAGTACCAATATTTGAACATGGACAAAGTTATCGAGGCAGCCTTGGAATTAACCGCATCGTTGTTGAAAAAGACTAAGGCTTAATCGACATCGGTAGTTAAAACGAAACAATATTTGGCGTTACTGAGTTTTAGGTCGGTGTAAAGCAAAGTTAGTTCGCTGTTAAGGGCTTCCGTGCTTTTACACGTTAACTTTACCGAATCGTCAGCAGTAATACTCCAATCGTAATTCAAGGTCATTTTGTGATTCGCAATGGTGCAGGTTTTACCGTCCGTAGCAAAAGTTAAATAGCGGTCTTTCTTAGCGTCGTACCAGATGGTTCCGCGTAAATTTTCGATAGTTAAGGTAAAACTCGGTTCGGTGACCGGTGGCTCGGGATCAATCGGGGTGGTCGGTTCCGGATCGGTAGTTGGTGGTTCGGTAGTTGCACCGCCGGTAGTTTCGCTATCGGTATCTTTATCGTTATTGCCGTTGTTATCTGAATCGACTTTATCAGGCTTGTCGTTAATGCCCGGATTGGCTTCGGCATCGTGCGTATGGTCGTGAATCGGTGTAGTCTCTTGGGTGGGAACCGCATTAGTCGGGGTGACCAGTGGTAAAATAATCAGCAACCCTACGGCGGCAATTACACAAACGGCAACCGACGTTACCCAAGCCCAAATCTTCTTCATTTGTTTCCCCATAAAAATACAGTTAGTCTTACATACCAGTGGCTTACCGTCAAGCGATTTTTGTCGAATTTTGTAAGATGGTAGCCCTGGCACTCGGTCACGTGGTTGGGTATAACGAGATTTGGCTTGTGTTTTTGTGGGCGGTGTGTTATAGTACTGTTACCAACGGGGTGTAGCGAATCTGTCACCGACGTGCCAGATACGTAATTGCCCAACGATAATGGTCAACGGGGTGTAGCGAATCGGTATCGCGCTTGTTTCGGGTGCAAGAGGCAGTGGGTTCAATTCCCGCCACCCCGACCAAACGGCAAATAAGGGCACGTCTTGTGCCCTTTTTGCGTGTCGCGGCGGCGGTCACGTACGTTTAGTACGCTCCCTTGCCTTGCACTGAAAAGAACCCAATCTGCACCCTTCTTTGCCGTTTGGTGAATTATGGAAAAACGTGCATTGGCGGTCGTGGGTGCATTTCCCGCCGAACCGATAGCGAGCGTGGCGAACGAGATATCCGGCGCGAACGCGACAGACCAAAAAATTAAAATTCCTACTTTTATTCCTTCGTGCGTTCCGGCTTCGCGTGCTTACCCAAACGGCAGGTGGTTAGTCTCGGTGGCGTCAGGCTGGCTGCTATTTTTTTGAATTCGGGGCTGTCGTAAATGGCTTGGGTGGTTTTTATCGCGTTGGCTAGCAACGCGTTCGGGTTGGGGTTCTTACCCATTACGTCAATATGGAGAATACCTAAGTCGGTGGCTTGTTTGACTAATACCGGGTCGAGTTCGTCCATTGCCGGTAAGATAACATACTTTGTTTGCTTTGCCAAGTGGGCGGTGGTTGCGGTATAATACCTTATGTTGCAGTTGCAAGATATTGTTTACAGCGTTCCCGACGGTAAAGGTCGCAAGACCATTCTTAACGGCGTTAATTTGACTTTTAACGACGGCGAACGCGTGGTCATTACCGGGCACAACGGCTCGGGCAAAACTACCTTGGCCAAAATTATTATGGGCATCATTAAGCCCGACCAAGGTCGTATAATACTTAATGGTGAAGACATTACTAAATTGGACATTACGGCACGTGCCAAAAAAGGTTTAGCGTTTGCTTTTCAACAACCGGTACGCTTTAAGGGGTTGACCGTTGGTGATTTAATGCAAGTTGCCCACGGGCGGTTTGCTTTGCGGGCAGAGTTATGCGAATACTTGTCAAAAGTTGGCTTGTGTGCGGCGGATTATTTAGACCGTGAATTGTCGAATGAGTTATCCGGTGGCGAATTGAAACGCATTGAAATTGCCATGGCGTTACTGCGTGATGCGGCGGTGACTATTTTTGACGAACCCGAGGCGGGTATTGATTTGTGGAGTTTTGAGAACTTAATTGATGCCTTTGACACCTTGAAAAGCGATAAGCGGGTGACCATTATTATTTCACACCAAGAACGGGTCATGCAAAGTGCCGATCGTTTGGTGGTGATGAACGCGGGGCAGGTCGAACAAACGGGGGCACCGGCAATAGTCTTAAAGAGTATTCGTCCTGACGCCCCGTGCGCGAAGTTACAAAGGAGCAAACAATGAGTTTAGAATTTAGTGCTTTGGAACACCAATTATTGGCGCAAGTGGCTGACTTGGAAAGTGACCCCAGCGGGGCGTATAATTTCCGGATTAATGGGCAACCGTACGCCCATATGTCAACCGCTAATGTTAAAATTACACCGAAGAAAGGGAAGTCAGGAATTGACGTAAGGGTTAAGCCGAACACTAAGGGTGAAAGCGTCCATATTCCGGTACTGATAACCGACAGTGGTCGCCAAGAATTGGTTTACAATGACTTTTATATTGGTAAAGGTGCGGACGTGACCATTGTGGCGGGTTGCGGTATCGATAATTGCGGTGGCGAAGATTCACAACACGACGGCGTGCATACTTTCCATTTGGGGCAAGGCAGTCACGTTAAGTACGTCGAAAAGCACTTGGGTACTGGTGCCGGTACTGGTGGACGTATTTTGAACCCGGTGACTAAGATTGAACAAGATGCGGACAGTGCTTTCGATTTAGAGACGGTACAGTTGGGGGGCGTAACCCGCGCGGTGCGCACCACGACCGCTAAGTTAGCAGCGGGTGCAAAGTTGCACATTACCGAACGGATTTTAACCAGTGATCGACAAACGGCACGCACTCAGTTCGACGTGGTCTTGGCCGGTAAAGACAGTGCGGTAGAAGTGGTTAGCCGTGCCGTAGCCCGTAAGCGTAGTACCCAAGAATTTATCTCTAATGTCCGTGGTACAACCCAATGTTACGGAAGGGTGGAATGTGATGGTATCATGTTAGATAAGGCGGTGATTCGTTCGACGCCGCAAATTAGTGCCGAAAATGTGGATGCGACTTTGACGCACGAAGCTACAATCGGCAAGATTGCGGGCGAGCAGTTGATTAAGTTACAAACTTTGGGACTGACGGCGGAAGATGCCGAAAACATGATTATTCAAGGTTTTTTGGCTTAAAAGTATTTGGCGTAGAAAGTGGAGCATAGTATAATTTAGTATGACAAAAATTGATAACCAAGTTACCGCGGAAATGCAAGCCGCAACGGAACAACCATTATTTTCGGTAACCGTACCTTATAATCACCCCGTGCTGGCCAAAACACGTAAAACGGCGCACATTACGACGGGCATATTGTGTATTGTAGGAGCCTTGTTAGTGGGGGCCGTCGCCTTGGGGGCGTTGCTAAGTGACGACAGTGGTAATATGACTATCTTGGCCATCATTATGGCGGCCATTGGGGTGTTTATGTTGGGTGGCGCGGTTTATAACTTTATGCACTTAAAACCCAGTGACCGTGATAACAGTAAAGATGTCCAGTTGCAATTCATGGCGGAAGGTATGCATGTCGTGCGTAACGACCAAGTCACGGGGAAAAATAAATCTTTGGAAAATTGTTTGTACCGTCCGTACGCTAATAAACAATACGTGGCCAAAATTTACGATTATGAAAACCGCTTGGAAATTAAAATTCGTACCGGCTCTTATAATGGTGCCCCGCAGTATAGTTTGCAAGTGATGCCTAAGGACGTCTTAGACGCGACACAAGCCAGTGCCTTGCTAAGTTTCTTACAAGAAAAACTGGGTAAACATTACGTTCGTAAATAAGCCAAAGCAACACTTGACGCGTTTTGTGTTGTTCCGCACGCAATTAAACTGCCGTATCTTGTAGTAGTTTCATTAAAAGGATGGAACAATAATGAACACGGATAAAATTTATGCAGAGGCAATTGCGAACGAGTACTCGGTCAAAGACACAACCAAAGTCGTACAGTTACGTAAACTGGATCGTAAGGTCAAATTAGCACCCACGATTTTTGCCTACACTTGGGGCATTATCGCGACGTTAATTTTGGGTGTCGGCATGTGCTTCGCCAGGGAAGTACTGATGACCGGCTGGGTTGCCATGACGGTCGGTTGCGTGGTGGGGGTAATCGGTATCGTGGTCTGTGCTTCCATTATTGGTTTAGGGTTGTACATGGCGGTGCGTGGTGTTCGCCAATTGCGGCGATTGGCCAATGCCGTGACAAGAAACGACAAAAAATGACTAGAACCGACGAAAATAGTCAATTTTTTTGTGCATAATGTCTTGCGCGGTGGTGTCAAAAGTGTTATGCTGTTGGTTATGAATTCAACCAAAAACATATTGACTGCACCAAAGGTAGCGGAAATTACCGTGCCAAACGACCGTGTCTTTAAGACGAATCCGATCAGTTACGAATTGACCGATTATGCTTATGATTTGGGGGCACGAGTAGTAGATTCTTACCGCGATGCCCAGGGTAATAATCACGTAATTGGCGAAACCTGGGTCAGCGGTACCCAAGGTCACCAGTTGAACGCTTTAACCTATTATGACGTTTATTCTTTACCCCATGACCAAATTTTCTTGCGGGAAGTACGGGCGGCGGGCGATGGTCAAGTTGGTGTCGCACCGTGCTTTGTCAATCCCGAAGCGTTAGGTATCGGTATGCAAACCATTGATGGAGAAGATTACTTGACGATTTTTAACCGGAGCGGTAATTATCCCCAAGAACGTATTAGAGAACCCCAATTGCACAGCAGTTTGCAGAAACATAAATTGGTAGTTGATGCCCAAGATGATATTATCAGTGCTACTTACGCTTTACCGCGCTACCGCCGTGCCAGTAACAGTCCTCGTGGCGAAGTCGGTTGTCTGCCAGTGCGCACTTATGAGTACCGTGGCCAGCAATATGCTTACGCCGGTGGCGAATGGTATCACTGTGGCCCGATTAAAGTTACCCGCCAAGAGAACGGTAATATCCAGTGTAAAAATTTACTGTTTGCGGCTCCGCATGGTGACGGGCGCGGTGCGAAGTCCTTGTATGCCTTTTTGAACCACCAATTCCTGGCGGACTTAGTTAAACACAGTACGGTTAAATTGTCGCATTTACAATTGGGAACAACTGCGATCAAAACACCAAGTCGCGAACAGTAATTTACTCACGATAAAAAAAATTTAAAAAAAGTGTTGACAAGCACTTTTTTTTGCGTATAATATTAGCAGTACTGGGAGGTGAGTGCTAGCAAATGGCGAAGTTATCAGACAGGTTACAGTCATTGTTAATGGTTAGTGTGGAAGACTACATTCGTAACGCCGTGCCAATTGCATCGGGAGCGTTAGCCAGCCACAGTAATATTGCCAAGTCTTCGGCAACAATCCGTAATGATTTGAAAACCTTAGAAGAAATGGGTTATTTACGGCAAGTACATACCAGTGGGGGGCGTGTACCAACAACGATGGGCTACCGTGCTTACGTTAACCAAGTGTTGGGTGAAATGAATATTAAGTCGGGGGAACTGTCGTTCGCGGCCAATACGGTCTCGGGACGGGTACAAAGTTTGCCGGCAATTATTGAAGATTTGACCCAAAAAATCAGCGTTGCCTTTAATTTCCCCGTAGTTGTAAAAACTAAGTTTGACCAATTGCACGTTAACGAAGTGATGATTGTGCCGTTGGTCGAAGGCAACACCATGATTTTAATCAAGACGAACGCAGGCAGTTTGAACGGAACTTTGCAAACGTCCGAACCATTGACGGACAAGCAAGCCGAAGACGCCAGCGCGGCCTTGAATACTAAGGTGCGGGGATTGACGTTACAGGCAATGTTGGAAAATTTACCAAGTATCGCCCAAACGATAAAACAGGATTTGAGTTTCTTTGATGACTTGTGCTCGGGGATCAGTAAACAATTAGAAAAGTTTATTGACGCGAACATCAGTCGCAATTTGAACACCGTGAAACTGTTGGAAATTCCGGAATACAACGACATTCAAAAGATTCGTCAAATCAGCAAAGCAGTCAGTGATGATGCCACCATGAGTAAGGCCTTGGACGCGGACGATACAGTAGTAATTGGGGCGGAGATTGACAATAATATCTTGGCGGACAGTTCTATTGTGAAGTTTAATTATAACGTTTGCGGAGAAAATATTGCCAGCATCGGTTTAGTAGGCCCTGACCGCATTGACTACAAACAACTAATTATTGCTCTGTACGCGTTGTTATCGCAAACCAAAGAACAACGCTTACTGACCGATAATAAAGGAGGTAAAAATGAAGGAAAATAAGACAAGTGCAACTAATAAAGAGGCCACAGCCGCGAAACAGGCAGCAACGCCTGCGACGGCTACGGCGGTGGCTGATACCGAAAAAATTATTGCCGATTTGCAAGCCAAGGTAAAAGAAAATTTAGACTTAGCGAAATACCAAAAGGCTGAGTTTGAAAATTTCAAACGTCGTAATAAAGACGCGGTGACCAATGCTTTTGCGGATGGACAAGCCTACGTGATTAACTTGTTGTTGCCGGTCTATGACGGTGTAGTGGAAGCCAGCAAGAAAATTGCTGATCCGGCGGACTTAGCGGGCTTCGCGATTATCCGTAAGAAGTTAGATGACTTGTTCACGCAATTGGGCATTGAAGCCATTGCTACGGAAAATCAACCTTTTGATCCGAAGTTGCATAACGCAGCGGCGGTAGAAAAAGTGGACGGCAAGGAACCGAACCTGATTTTGGAAGAATGGCAAAAGGGCTTTACTTTCCACGGTCACGTGTTGCGACCCGCGATGGTCAAAGTTTCGGGAGGAGCGTAGTATGTAGGACATCGGTAAACTTAAAGCAAAATACTGCAATACGAAAAACTAAACAGCATATTAAAAAATAAAATTAAAATTAAAAAGGGAGAAAATAAAAAATGCAAACAACAAATAAAATTATTGGGATTGACTTGGGAACCACGAACAGTTGTGTTTCCGTAATTGAAGGTAGCGAACCGGTCGTTATCGCGAACAGTGAAGGTGGACGTACAACCCCGTCAGTGGTAGGCGTCACTAAGGCGGGCGAACGAATTGTCGGACAAGTAGCTAAACGTCAAGCGGTATCGAACGCCGAAGATACCATTATTTCGATTAAACGTAAAATGGGTACGGCCGAAAAAGTTAGTATGGGCGGTAAAAAATACACACCGCAAGAAATCTCGGCAATGATTTTGACTAAGTTAAAAAACGACGCCGAAGCTTACTTGGGTGCCAAAGTGACCAAAGCGGTTATCACCGTGCCGGCTTACTTTAACGACAGCCAACGGCAAGCGACCAAAGACGCGGGCAAGATTGCGGGCTTGGAAGTAATGCGCATTATTAACGAACCGACCGCGGCAGCCTTAGCTTATGGTTTGGATAAAGACAACAAAGCGGGCGAAAAGATTTTGGTGTATGACCTGGGTGGTGGTACGTTCGATGTTTCGATTTTGGATTTGGCGGACGGCGTGTTTGAAGTGTTGGCTACTAATGGTGATACGCACTTGGGTGGTGACGACTTCGACCAAAAAATTATTGACTTGGTCTTGGCGGACTTCAAGGCTAAAAACGGCATTGATTTAAGCAAAGACAAAATGGCCATGCAACGACTTAAACAAGCGGCGGAAAAAGCCAAGATTGATTTAAGTGGTATGACCAAAACCACGATCAGTGAAGCCTACATTACGGCGGACGCGACGGGTCCCAAGCATTTGGAATTTGATTTAAGTCGTGCGAAGTTCGATGACGTGACTAAGGAATTGATTGATCGTTCAATGAAGTGTGTAGACGCGTGTATGAAAGACGCGAAGTTGAGTTTTGCGGACATCAAGAAAGTGATCTTGGTCGGTGGTTCAACCCGTATCCCGGCCGTGGTGGACGCTTTGAAGAAAAAAACCGGCAAAGAACCGTTTAAGGGCGTTAACCCTGACGAATGCGTGGCAATTGGGGCGGCGATTCAAGGTGGCGTCTTAGCGGGGGATGTGAAGGACGTGTTGTTGTTGGACGTAACGCCGTTGTCGTTAGGTATTGAAACCTTGGGTGGTGTTTGCACCAAGTTAATTGAACGCAACACCACGATCCCGACCAAAAAAAGTCAAGTGTTCTCGACCGCGGCGGATAACCAACCGGGCGTGGATATTCATGTGTTGCAAGGTGAACGCGAATTTGCGGCGGATAATAAAACATTGGGACGCTTCATGCTGAACGATATTCCGCCCGCACCACGTGGTGTACCGCAAATTGAAGTGACTTTCGATATTGACTCCAACGGTATTGTTTCGGTATCGGCGAAAGATTTAGGCACTAACAAATCGCAATCGATTACCATTACCAGCAGTACCAACATGAGTAAAGAAGATATCGACAAAGCGATTAAAGAAGCGGAAGCCAACGCGGCCGAAGACCAAAAACGTAAGGAAGTAGTTGACGCCAAGAACATGGCTGACAGTGCAATTTTCGGTATTGAAAAATTAGTACGTGACAACGGTGAAAAACTGAGCGACGATGATAAGAAAGTCTTGACCGACGCGGTAGAAAAATTGAAAAAAGATATCGCGGACGACAATGATGCGGAAAGCATCAAAAAGAAAATGGAAGAATTCACCAAG
This sequence comes from uncultured Eubacteriales bacterium, assembly GCA_948695535.1. Taxonomy (GTDB): domain Bacteria; phylum Bacillota; class Clostridia; order Christensenellales; family UBA1242; genus RGIG8050. The sequence continues at coordinate 124,730 of CAPRTS010000001.1, forward strand.
TCAACGCAAGCGATTGTAATGAAATTGTACCAAAGCGCCCAAAACGAACAACAACCCAGTGAAGGAGCAACCAGCACGAACCCGGACGAAGTAGTGCATGAAGATAAATAATGAAAAACCCATACGAATCATTAGGAGTAAGCAAAAACGCGAGTGCCGACGAAATTAAGTCGGCATATCGCCGTTTAGCGAAAAAGTATCACCCTGACGCTAACCCGAACAACAAGGAAGCGGAAGAAAAATTTAAGGAAATTAACGGTGCTTACGAGGTTCTCAGTAATCCGCAGAAAAAAGCTAACTACGACCGCTTTGGTTCGCCCGATGGCCCGAGTTTCGGTGGCGGTAGTGGCAACGCGGGTGGCGGTTTTGGTGGTTTCGATTTTGGTGGGTTTGGTGGTTTTAGTGACATCTTTGAAAACATTTTTGACGGTGGTATAGACGGTTTATTTGGTGGTCGTCGGGGGCAAGCCAAAGCGCAACGCGGCAGCGATATTGTGTTGGATATTAACATTAGTTTCGAGGAAAGTTGCAATGGTGTTGCTAAAAACGTCACTTTTAACCGTAATGAGCGTTGTCCGTCCTGTAATGGTACGGGCGCAAAAGACGCGAGTAGTTTGCACGTGTGCAGTTATTGCCACGGCGCGGGGCACGTTAAACAGACACAACGTTTGGGAGCGTTTGGCGTCATTGAAAATGTGGTGACTTGTTCGGTTTGCGGTGGTACCGGTAAAGTGATTAGTGACAAATGTAAACAGTGTAACGGTAAAGGTAATCTCAAAAAACAAGTGGTTTACACGGTCAATATTCCGGCGGGGATTGATGATGGTCAAACATTGACGATCAGTGGCGAAGGGAACGTGGTCACCAACGGTACGGGTATCCCGGGGGATTTGCACATTCGGGTTCACGTGGAAAAGCACCCTATTTTAGTCCGTGACGGTTTTGATTTGTATATGGAACTGCCGATTACTTTTACTCAGGCCATTTTGGGTACCAAGGTACAAATCCCGGTGGTTGGTGGTACTACGTTTTTGGAGGTACCACCCAATACCCAAAACGGTACAATTCACCGTTTACGGGGTAAGGGCATTAAACGGCTGCGTTCAATTGGCAATGGCGATTTGGTGGTTAAAATTTTCGTGGAAATGCCGAAAACAATTGACAAACGTACGGCGCAGTTGCTGACGGCACTGGACAACGATTTGCGCTTGGATAACTACAAAAAAGTTGCGTCCTACCGTAATCGCGTCTACAATAAGTAAAGCAGATTAGGGGGCGTGAATGAGTGACGAATTTCGGCACATACCCGTGTTATTAAACGAGTGTTTACAAGGGCTGAATTTGCAACCAAACATGATTGTAGTCGACGCGACTTTGGGTGGTGCTGGCCACAGCCGTGAAATTGTTAAACGCATTAACGGCGGTACCTTGATCGGTTTGGATCGAGATACCGCCGCTTTGCGTTACAGCGCCGACGTGTTAAAGGACGCCGACGGGGTGGCGATCCGTTTAATCAAAGCCAATTTTGCCGACTTAGCGGACAACCTACACAGTATGGGTATCGACGGCGTGGACGCTATCCTGGCGGACTTCGGTGTCTCGTCGCACCAAATTGACACGGTGGAACGGGGCTTTTCGTACACTCACGACGCTCCGTTAGACATGCGCATGGATACCGACGCTGAATTGACTGCTGACCAAGTGGTAAACGGTTACTCGGTTAGTCATTTAGCCGACATTATCAGTCAGTACGGAGAAGAACGTTACGCAAGGCGTATTGCCGCCGCTATTGTAGCGGCACGGCCGATCCACAGCACGGGGCAGTTGGCGCGCGTAATTATGAACGCGGTGCCGGCGAGTTACGGTAGAACGGGCGGGCACCCCGCGAAACGAACTTTCCAAGCTATTCGCATTGAAGTTAATCAAGAATTAACCAGCATCGCAAAATTTATCGACGGGGCGCTGGCGGTATTAAAACCGCACGGCCGCTTAGCGGTAATTAGTTTCCACAGTTTGGAAGATCGCATTGTTAAGCAAAAATTCAAACTGGCGGCGACAGAATGCATCTGCCCGCCCAAAATTCCGCAGTGTATTTGCGGTCACCATGCGACCATAAAATTGTTGACAAAAAAGCCAATTTGCCCGACAATGCAAGAGATAAAGTCTAACCCACGTAGTGCTTCGGCCAAACTGCGGGTCATAGAAAAGTTATAGGAGGAAAATGGCAACAGCAGTAGAAAGTCCCAGTATTGCTTCGGCCAAAGAAAGAGCAGCCTCCATTTTGTATGGTAACGAAAAGCCAGTTGAACCAGTCATCGCTGAATATAATACGCCGGTTAAAGAAGAACCGAAAACTGAACCTAAATTTAGTAGTTATTACCACGCGGAACCTATTCGCACCAAACGACCAACCGAGTACCGTAGATACGAACCAGTTTATGAACCGGCTATTACTCAAGAGCCACGGGTAGTTCGGCCGTTTTTGGACGCTAACGAGGCGGTGGCAACAGTTGAAGTTGCGGCGCCGACCGTAACAACCACCTCTGCGCCAGTGGCAGTCACCAGTAAAACCGTAAAAAGTGAAATTGATGCTGAATTGGAAGCAGATACGCAATACGTGGTAAAATTCAAAAAATCAACCATAATCGCGGTAGCAGCAGTAGCGACAGTTTTTGTGTTACTGACCGTTTTGTTTATTGTCAATATCGTCAGTTTGTGTACGGTCGGTGGTGAACTTAGTAGTTTGCAACAAGAAGAGCAACAGTTAAGTCAAGAACTTGACCAAGCGTTACGTGATAGTGAAGCAGCCCGTCGACAAGCCATTGCTAATGCCGGCAGTATTACAACGACAACTCCGCACTACGTAGTGCACACGCCCGTGGCAGAATACGCCCCGGCCGTGACTGCCAGCGACAACACTGGGTTTTTTAATTGGTTATGCCAATCGTTAAGCGGTCTTTTTAGTTAATAACTGATTGTCCATTCAATATACATAAATATGCGTTTATACACGGCGACCAGTGAACGGCGACGGCTTGTCGCTTTTTTGGCGGTAGCTTTGGCGGTGGTGGCGGTACTCAGTGGCCGTTTATTGTGGTTGCAAATTTTTACCGGGCAAGCGTTACAGGTACGAGCGGCCGAGCAGTGGTACCGTGATTTACCGCTTATGGCGGAACGGGGTACAATTTATGACCGTAACGGCGTGGTACTGGCGACGTCAAATTTGACGTACAGTGTTTATTTACGACCGGTGGCGATTAAAGATAAAGAAAATACTGCCCGCCAAGTGGCTGATATTTTGGGCTTGGCGTACGAAAACGTGTTGCGCAAGGCCAGCAGTACCACGGTCAGTGAGTGGCTGATTAAAATGCAGGTTGATAAAACGACGGCTTTACAACTGGCAGGGCAACAGTTGCCCGGCGTTTATCTAAGTCAAACCTACCAACGCAGTTATCCCGTCGGCAGCGTTGGGGCGCAAGTTTTGGGCTTGGTCAGCGTTGACAACCACGGACAAGAGGGTCTGGAAGCTTATTACGATGATTATTTACGCGGGCAAGACGGCAAGGTTGCCACCCAAAGTGATTTACGCGGCATTAAAATCGAGAATGGTGTGGAGTATTATTTACCTGCCATCGCGGGGGATAACTTAGTACTGAATCTAGATGCGGGAGTGCAAAACATAGTGCAAAATATCATCAGTCGTGCTTATACCGAACACCAAGCCAAGTCGGTGTCGGCCTTGGTGGTCGATATTCGCAACGGTGGTATTGTGGCTTCGGCAGCCGCACCGTATTACGATTTGAACGAACAGCCGCGTGATGATGTGGCTACCTTGTTGGCACAAATTAAAAATTCACCAATGATCAATGTCTTAGAGCCAGGTTCAACTTTCAAAATTATTACCTTGGCGGCAGCGTTGGAGGCAGGCGTGGTCAGTCTTGATGACAGATTTATGTGTGCGGGCAGTCGTACCATCGCGGGCGAAAAAATCAAATGTTGGAAAACCAAGGGACACGGTATTCAAACTTTGGCCGAAGGGGTGAACAATTCGTGTAACTGTGTCTTTATGGATTTAGCGTTGCGTTTGGGTGTCGATAAATATTATGATTATTTAGCCAAGTTTGGCATTGGCCAAAAAGCGGGTGTGGATTTTTACGGCGAACCGTCGGGGTTACTGTTAAACAAAAAATACGTACGGGAGGTGGATCTGGCACGCATTGGTTTTGGCCAGGCCATTGCCGTATCGCCGGTACAATTTATTGCAACTGTATCGGCCTTGGTCGGGGACGGCAATTTACGCTCGCCACGTTTCGTTGACCGGATCGGGGAACAAACTTTACCTACCAATGTTAAACGCCAGATTCTTTCCCCACAAACCAGTGCTACATTAAGTAAACTATTGTATGGCGTTGTGACCACGGGGAGTGGTAAAAAAGCGGCCGTGCCCGGTTACCAAATCGGGGGGAAAACGGGAACGGCGCAAAAATACCAAAACGGAGCGATTGCCCAAGGTAAATACGTGTCGTCGTTCTTGGGGTACTTATCAGTAGCCGGTGAACCACGTTATGCGTGCTACCTATATGTTGATGAACCCAGTACGGGTGTTTATTACGGCAGTATTGTGGCGGCGCCGTATGTTGGTGAAATATTTGCCGCACTGGCACAATATTTAAAACTACCCTACGATGCACAGTACGCCAATGGACAAGACAACACGTTAATTTCCGTACCAGATGTACGGGGGTTAAGCGTGGCTGACGCCGAGAAAGTTCTGACCAAAGCGGGTTGCTTTGTCGAAGTAGACGGTGACGGGGATACTATCACGGGCTCGTTCCCGGTTTACGACAGTCAAATCAAAAAAGGTGAACCGGTCGTATTGTTTACTGCTTAACGGTCAATAATTGGGGTATGAACAAGCAAGAGTACGCCGAGTACATCAAGAAGATTACGCCGAAAAGTAAAATGTGGGGCTCGCTAGCCCGCGCGTTTTTGGTCGGGGGACTGATCTGTTTATTGGGAGAAGGGATTGGTGCGTTGTACGGGTTGTGGTTACCGCAGTACGATAAAACCCAAATTGGGGCGTTAGTGTCGTGTACTTTGATTTTCTTAGCAGCATTTTTAACGGGGATTGGCGTTTACGACAAGATTGGTTATTTCGCAGGTGGTGGGTCAATTGTGCCGATTACGGGTTTTTCGAACAGTATCACCAGTGCTGCCATGGAATACCGTAAAGAGGGGATTATTTTTGGAACTTGCGCTAACATGTTTAAGATCGCTGGGCCGGTAATTGTCGTGGGGGTAGCCGTAGCAATGTTATGCGGGCTAGGTTACTTTATTGTGGGGTTGTTTTTATGAGTACAATTTTTTTTAAAAATAAACCCAGTGTGGTTGGTTGGTATTCGGTAGCGGGCAAAAAAGAAAGTGAAGGCCCGTTAGGTAACACTTTTTCGCGAGTAGTGAAAGACGAATATTACGGGGAAAAAACACACGAAGCGGCGGAACGTAAGTTATTCGTTACGGCTATTCAAGGCGTGATGCGGGACGCTGCGTTGTCGCCCGACGCGGTGTTCGCCGGGGACTTATTAAACCAAATTGTGTCGGCGTCCTTTGCCATGCGCGACATCGGGTTACCTTACGTCGGCATTTACGGGGCGTGTTCGACTATGGCGTTATCGTTAATTGTAGCGGCGTCTTACGTCGATGCGGGCTTAATCAAAACTGCTATTGCCGCGGCCGGGTCGCATTTTGCTACCGCGGAACGACAATACCGCACGCCGTTAGAGTTTGGTAACCAACGCCCACCCAGTGCTCAATGGACAGTTACGGGCGCGGGTGCCACGCTGCTGACTAACCAAAAAAAATCGGCGATTGTGGCGACCAGTGCCACGATTGGTCGAGTTATTGATTACGGGATCAAAGACGTTAATAATATGGGTGCGGCGATGGCACCAGCCGCAGCGGACACTTTGGCACGGCATTTCAAAAATACTAAAACTAAACCTAACGATTATGATGCTATTTTTACGGGGGATTTGGGACGCATTGGTGAAGAAGCGTTACGGGATTTGCTGAAAGACGAAGGGTACGTCTTGGGTGACAATTATTACGATTGCGGTAAGTTGGTTTACTCGGGTAAACAAAAGGTCGATATGGGCGGTTCGGGCTGTGGTTGCAGTGCGATTACCTTAAACGGTTTTATTTTCAGCAAGTTACAAACTGGCGAATATCAGCGGGTTTTGTTCATGGCAACGGGGGCGTTATTGTCACCGACGACCAGCTACCAAGGGGAATCAATCCCGTCAGTCGCGAACGCAATAGTCTTTGAACACCAAAAACAGCAAACGGAGGTGAACAGTAAATGACCTTTTTATGGGCTTTCTTAGTGGGTGGTTTTATTTGTATGTTAGGTCAGTTGTTAATTTTGGAAACTAATTGGACCCCTGCACGGATTTTAGTATCTTTTGTGGTCTTGGGGGCTTTGTTACAAGTTTGTCAAGTTTTTGAACCGTTAAAAAAATTTGCTGGGGCCGGAGTAACCACACCGATTACCGGCTTCGGGGCCGGTTTGGTTAAAGGTACTTTTGAAAATATAGATAAATTTGGGTTCTTAGGTATTTTCAGTGGTGGTTTAACCGCGATGGCGGCGGGGATTGGCGTCGCGATTGTGTCGGGGTTAATTATCGGTATGATTTTTAAGTCGCGTTCGAAATAATGGCACCTGTGGTTAACAAAATGGCGGCGGCTGAAACCGCATTTTTGATTACGCTTTTAATTACTGTTGCGGCGTCGATTACCGTGCAGTTTTGGGTATTAAAGTGACAGTTGTGGCAAATTTGTCGGTAAATAGCGGGTAAAGATTTTTTTAGGATCCGGGTTCCAATGTCGTGTCCAGTCAGTTGCTTAGCAATTTTACGGTAAGTTAAGCCACCACCTTGTACCACGCCGTCACGCATCGCGTTGGCGGTCGCGGCTACCGCGTCTTCAATGCGCAGTCGCTTTTCCATGGTTTCGGCGTCGGTGGGACAACCCACGGTAATTACGGCGGCGGTCGCGGTCAAATTAGCTAACCGCTCTTTCAAGCGAGTGCGGTGGTAATCGTCGGGGGCGTTATTCAGGTCGGCTTTGATGCGGTCCAGATGCGCCGCGAGATTAGGGTTTTCTTGACTGGTAAGAACTACTAGATCTTGGGGGTGGCATAAAACTTGGTTGGCGTGACCGCAATGTTCAATTGTGGCACGAGCCAGTGTCAAATCGTTTTGTGGACTGATTAGTGTTGCGTTGGTGATAACCGCGATGTCATCGGTTGCGTCGGAACACAATGCCACAACTTGCAGTCCCGCTTTGAGGCGGTTCAGCACTAACGCATTAATTACGGCGGGGTCGTATTCCGGAGCGACCAGCACCAAGGGTACTTGGTCGCGGATGCAACTTTCCAGTACGGGAATTAGTTCTTTGATGTTTTTCACCATTTGGTCGGTGACCAGAAAACGCGCGTCCAGTAGTTCGTGGTCATTAAAGTAAGGTGAAGCTACCGTGGCCGGCAATTTGACGCCGTTGGTAAATTGCAATTCGGTGCGCCCCAGTTTATTGGTGGTTAAGGATACCAGACCGTCCGCCCCGACTTTGGTTAGGGCCTTGGCGACCAGTGCGCCGTCGTCGGAATTGGCACAACTGTTGGTGGCTACGGCAACTAAATCATCGTAATGGTGGATATGTTGGGTGTGTTCAGGCAGGTATTCCAAAGCCCGACCAGCCGCCACTAGTAGGGCGTCTTTAATCGCGATTGGTTGGTGCCCCCAGGCAATGGCACGCCGGGCGTGGTTAATAATTGCGGTGGCCAAGACAATCGCGGAAGTCGTGCCGTCGCCGGCTTCGTCGTTGGTTTTGATGCTGGCTTGCTTGATGACGTCCGCGCCCAATTTTTCGTGACGGTCGCTGAGTTCGACTTGGCGCGCAATGGTGACGCCGTCGTTAGTGATTAGGGGACTGCCGTTATGGCGGTCGATAATAACGTTATGGCCGTTCGGACCAATGGTGATTTTAACGATGTCGTTTAATTTATTGACACCGCGGTACAAAGAACGTTGGGCTTTATTCATAAATCACCCCGATAATATCGATATTTTGTACCAAGTACAACTTGCGGTTTTCGTACATTACTTCCGCACCGGCGTATTTGTTAACGATAATTTTATCACCAACAGCGACGGGGGACGCGTTACCAACTTCGATAACAGTCATAATTTGGCTGCGTTCGGCGCCCGTAGTGGGTAAGTAAATTCCGCCCGCGGTGGTTTCGGTGGTGACTGGCTGACAAAGTACGCGGTCAAACAAAGGTTTAATGCTCATAATTTTTCCTCCTTGCCGGTACCATAACACGGATTTTGGCGAAACAATGGTTTTACTGCCACCCAATTTGTTGCTATAATTAAGGTATGGATTATAGGCAAATGGCGGAAGAGTTGGCGAAGCAATCCACTTGTGGGCGTAATCACGTTGGTTGCGTCATGGTCAAAGACGGTCGTGTTTTAGTGTCGGCAGTCAATGGCCAAGTGGCGGGGGCAACTTGCCAAGAGTTAGGGGGCTGCATTCGGGAACGCCGCCAGATTAAAAGTGGTACGGAAGCGGGGTTATGTTATGCGGTTTGTGCTGAAACGCGTTGCGTTTGCGAAGCCGCTCGCGACGGGATTTCGTTAAAAGGGGCGACCGTTTATTGCACGCATAAGCCGTGCTTGATTTGCATGAAAAACTTAGTGGTCGCGGAAGTGGCCAAAGTATACTATAAGCATGGTTATCCCGACCAAAACAGTGACCTGATTGCCCAGGCGGCGGGCTTACCGGTGGTGCAAGTTGACTAAGGTACCGGTAGTGGCGATTGTCGGTCGCCCAAACGTTGGTAAATCGACGCTGTTTAATACCTTGTCCGCGAACGGGCAGAGCATCGTTGACGACAGCCCGGGAGTTACTCGTGACCGTATTTACGCTGATTGTGAATGGGCGGGTAACAATTTTTCTTTGGTCGATACGGGTGGGGTGGATTTTGAAAGTACGGCTTTCGGTATCCACATTAAAGAGCAGGTCGAGATTGCGCTTGGCATTGCCGACGTGGTGATTTTTGTGGTCGACGGTATGGTGGGGTTAACCACTGATGACGAACGGGTTGTCAAGTTATTACGGGGCTACAACAAGCCGTTAGTCTTGGCGGTCAACAAAATGGACAACCAAACTTTACGGGACACTTCGTTGGCCGAATTTTACAAGTTAGGTATTGGTGACCCGTTGCCGGTTTCGTGCAGTCAAAAAACAGGCTTGGGTGATTTGTTGGACGCAGTGGTGATGAAGTTGCGGGTTAAAAATTTACTGACCAACGCTGAGCCCGCTGACACTAAACGTATCGCGATTATTGGCAAACCGAACGCGGGTAAAAGTTCGATTGTTAACGCATTACTGGGCGAAAAGCGGGTGATGGTTAGTGATGTAGCCGGAACTACCCGCGACGCGGTGGATACGCCGTTTAATTATCACGGTAAGCGTTACATTTTGACCGATACGGCAGGGATCCGTCGCAAGCGTAGTGTTGAAATCGAAACGGTCGAATATTACAGTGTGGTGCGGGCAATTAACTGTATCAAAAACAGTGACGTGGTCGTGTTGGTGGTGGACGCTACCCAAGGTTTGACTGAGCAAGATGTGCGTTTGGCGGGCTATATCCACGAAGCGGGGCGACCGTCCGTCATCGCCATAAACAAATGGGACTTGGTGAAGAAAGACAGTTATACCCAATTGGAATTCGATAAAAAATTGGCGGTCGATTTGGCGTTTATGCCGTACTTCCAAGCGATTTACATTTCGGCTTTAACGGGACAACGCATTGGTGAGATCATGCAGACCGTGGAACAAGTCTTGGTAACGACCCAGAAACGTATTACCACGGGCCAATTAAACGACATTGTATTGAACGCGGTGGCAATGACGCCACCACCGTTTAAGGCGGGCGTGCGACCGAAGTTCTTGTACGCGACCCAAGTGGCCGTGGCGCCGCCGACTTTTGCGTTATTTGTTAATAATAAAAATGCGGTTGGGAAAACTTATTTACGTTATTTGGAAAATACTATTCGTAAATCGGTTGACTTTGCGGGGACACCGCTTAAACTGCTATTAAGGAATCGGGAGAAAGATTGATGTATTGGTGGCTGTTTTTATTATGTCCCATCGCCTACTTGTGGGGCGGATTAAATTTCTCGAAAATCGTCGCCCGTTTACGTCACGTGGATTTGACCGCCATTGGTTCGGGTAATGCGGGGGCAACCAATGTTGGCCGGGCGTTAGGTTTTGGTTGGTTTTTGGTGGTAACTGTTTTAGAATTGCTGAAAGGTGCCGCCATTGTGGGAACCGGCTACTTGTTTTGCAGTTTGTGGACGGGCGAATATAACTTTACCGTTTCGGTGGCGCATTACGTGGTGATGTTGGCCATGGGCATGGCCGCCATTGTCGGTGATATTTTCCCTGTCTGGTACCGTTTCCGGGGTGGGAAAGGCATCGCCACTTGGATTGGCATGGGTTTTTTTATGAACCCAATCATGATGTTACTGGACGCAGTTGTTTTTATCCCGTTACTGTGTTTAACGCGAATTATGTCGGTTTCGACGTTGCTGGGTGCCGTGTGTTGGGCGGTGTTAACCTTTACTCCGGTTTCGTGGTTTTTCCAGGCTCCGTTTACTTGGTATCTGGCGGTCATGTACGCAGTGATCGTGGTGTTGTTGTTTTTTTCGCATCGCAAAAATTTAGTACGCTTATTCACGGGTAAGGAAAAGAAAATCGCTTTCAAAAAATAAAAGTTATATTGCTTGACCGCATTTCATAGTTATGGTCATGAACAATAGTGTTTTTGAAAGCATTGCAACCCGTACCAACGGGGACATTTACTTAGGGGTAGTGGGACCAGTTCGTTGCGGTAAATCGACTTTTATCACCAAATTTATGCAACAGTTGGCGATTCCCAACATTACCAACAGTTACGAACAGCAACGGGTCATTGACGAGTTACCACAATCGGCCGATGGCACAGCGGTGATGACGACGCAACCTAAATTCGTCCCTAGTCGGGCAGTCGGCATTAAGGTTGGTGACGCGGCGATGCGGGTGCGCTTAATTGATTGTGTTGGTTACATGATTGACGGGGTCAGTGGTTTAACCGATGACGGTCACGTTCGTAACGTCAAAACGCCGTGGAGTGACGTCGAGATGCCGTTTGATCAAGCGGCCGAGATTGGTACCCGCAAAGTTATTGTTGACCACAGTACGATTGCGGTTGTGGTGACAACAGACGGTACTATTACCGACTTGCCCCGCGAAAACTACGTGGCGGCGGAAGAAAAAGTCATTTACGAACTGAAACAATATGGCAAACCATTTGTGGTGGTAGTCAACAGTCGCAATCCGCAAAGCTCAGTTTGTCAAACTATTTGTCAATCTTTGACCGACAAATTTGCTGTCCAAACGTTGGCACTTGATTTAGCTAATTTAAGTACGGAGGACATTACCCAAATCTTTGACGGTATTTTGGCCGAGTTCCCAGTTACGGGTTTCAAAGTGCAAATGCCCAAATGGTTGCAAGTTATGCCTGCGGAGCATCCGGTAATTGTGGACGCGATCGAACGTTTACGCCAATACACAAAAACGGTGCGGCGGGTTGCTGATAACCACACGGATGCAGTTTTTGTCGATAGTCAATACTTTACCAAAGTTGTAACCAGTGAAGTTGATGTCGCTACTGGCACAGTAATTTACAACCTTATACCGAAGCCCGATTTGTATTTCCGTTTAATTGCTCAAGAAAGTGGTTTGCCAATTCAAAATGAACAGCACTTAATGGCCTATGTTCAACAGGTAGCCGGTAAGGCTAAAGAATACGACAAGTTAAAAGACGCTATCGATGCGGCGGAAACTAACGGCTATGGTGTAGTCGTGCCAACCTTAGATAGTTACCGTTTAGATACACCACGTTTATACAAACACGGCAAAAACTATGGTTTGAAGTTACGTGCTATTGCCCCCAGTTTGCACATTATTAAAGTTGATGTCGGCAGTGAGGTCACCCCAACCATTGGTACTCAAGAACAATCCAAAGAGATGTTGGAGTTTTTGAAACGCGAATACGAAACCAATAAGGAAGCCGTTTGGCAAACACCAATTTTCGGTAAATCATTGGACGAAATTATGCAAGAAGGGGTTGGTGCTAAGTTGACTAACATGCCGGCTAACGCCATGAAGCAAATGAAACGTACCATCAGTAAAGTAGTCAACAATGGTAAAGGCGGCATCATTTGTATTATGTTGTAAGCACATTTTTCACCGTCGTGGCATATAGAGTGCAATATGATTTTTGAAAATTTTCTTACCTTTTTGGGCAAAGTATTATTTTTCTCGGGCTTGGTTAATGATAAAAATTCTTTCCCTAAACCTTTGTCCAAAAAAGACGAAGAAGTCTACTTTCAAAAATTTTGGCAAGGCGATGCTCAGGCTAAGGACATCTTGATTCGCCACAATTTACGTCTGGTTGCGCACGTAGTGAAAAAGTACAACGGTGCGGCCGAAGCCGACGACTTAATCTCTTGTGGAACGATTGGCTTAATTAAAGCCATCAACTCGTTTAAGCCAGACAAGGGTACGCAAATTTCGACCTACGCGTCACGCTGTATTGAAAACGAGATTTTAATGTTTTTGCGGGTTAGTAAGAAACACCAGCAAGTTGGTTCTTTGAACGAAAGTTTGGGCGACGACCGTGATGGTAACGAAATCTCTTTGGTCGACATTGTTACCGACGAACGTGAACAAACGGATATTGATTTAGCCATGCATAGTCAGTTAATGCAAAAGTTAGTTAAAGCCATGCGCGAGCGGTTAAGTGACCGAGAATTCAAAATCATTAACTTGCGTTACGGCCTTGATAACCAAATTGCTTTACCACAACGCGAAGTCGCCGAAAAATTGAACATCAGTCGCAGTTACATTTCTCGCATTGAAAAACACGCTATTAGTGTGATTCAGCAGATTGTACATGAGCCTAATTTTCGCGACTTCCAATAAATTGGTTGGCAGTAGACGGCGGGTTCGCCGTTTTTTTATGTTAAAGTTAAAGGTCGTCTTCGTCGTCGTCCCAATCGTCCGTGATTACGGTTGGTGAACGCGTCGGGCTGCGGGCTTTGCGAGGGTGAGCCTTGGGCTGTGGGTGATTTACGGGAGTTAGCGGTAGATTGATGGGAAAAATCGCTAACAAAATTAAACTCACCACTAGCACTAGTGACGCTGCTAAGCAAAGGTAGAAATGTATTGGGTACATGTTTCCAGCCTAATCGGTCGATAAAGGAGAATTATGGAAAATGATGTCATAAAAGTAACGGATTTGTCGATGGATGCACCGTTACTTAGTTATAATAATTGGACGCAAATTAAAGATAAGAAACAAACACGAACCAGTGTGACCAGTATGTCTGCTACACCAGCAGCACCTAAGATCCATCACAAGCAAATGCAATTTCATCAATCATTAGCCAAAAGTCGTTTTGTTTTTGGTGGTAACCGCACTGGGAAGAGTGTTTGTGGGGCATTAGAAGCAATATGGTACGCCACGGGGCTGCATCCGTATTTACAAATTGATCATGCTTGCGACGGGTGGGTAGTCAGTTTGACGCGACAAGTGCAACGCGATGTCGCCCAAGCCAAAATTTTACAATACCTGCCACCCGAATGGATTGTCAAAGTGGTTATGCTGTCAGGCAGTGCCTTTGCCCCCGAACATGGCGTCATAGACTTTATCATTGTGCGTAACGTGTTTGGAACGTGCAGTAAAATTGGTTTTCGCAATTGCGAGCAAGGACGGGAACGCTTCCAGGGCGTTTCCTTGGATTTTGTTTGGTTTGATGAAGAACCACCGGTTGCGGTGTACGAAGAATGCTTGTTACGGCTGTTAGATCGTGGAGGCGTGCATTGGGTAACGATGACGCCCTTAAAAGGACGCAGTTGGGTTTATGACCGTATTTATTTACAGCAACACCGTACTCCCGACTTAGCGTGTTTTTTCATGACGTGGGATGATAATCCTTATCTTTCGACGGACGAAAAACGTTACTTAGAAACTACTTTGCCGCCCGAAGTATTGGCCAGCCGTAAGTACGGCCAATTCGTGGCGGGGGAAGGTTTAGTATTCCCTAATTTTGGTCAAGAAAACATTATTGAACCACGTGTGTTCGATCAAGTTGACCATTATTACCTTAGTATCGATCCTGGCTACCGTAACCCGACTGCGGCGCTGTGGTTAGTGGCGGTGGGCGAAAAATTATTTGTAGTTGCGGATTATGAAGTGGCGGGATTGACCGTAGCCGAACACAGTCAAGCGATTTTGACCCGAACGCGGGAACTGGGTTGGGATATACGCCAAGTTACCATTTTAATTGACAGTGCGGCGGCACAAAAAACTTCGGCTTGTGAAGTGTCAACGGCAGAACAGTATCGTCAGCACGGCTTGCCGGTGAACACTAATGTGAATAAAAACTTGGCGCAAGGTTTGTTGCAAATGAAAGCGTTATTTAGTAATGCGGCGGGGCAACGTAGTCTGTTCGTTTGCCGAAACTGCGTAAATCTGTTGGACGAGTTACAAGGTTACTATTGGGGTGATGGTGAACAGCCCAAAAAATTAAATGATCACACAATAGACGCCTTGCGTTACGCAGTGATGGCCTGGGTACAACAGTTGACTCCGCCCCGACCGACCTTGGGTATTTTAGGGCAAGCCAAACAACAAATGTTAAAAAAAATGGCAGTTAAACGCTTTACTCCCGAAAATGTGTGCTTTAATGCGGACAGGAGGTAAACGATGCAAAGTAAAAAACAAATCATTGATGAAGTGTTAGCGGACTACGAAACTCGTAAAGACGCTCGCAAAAACCTAGAAAGCCAGTGGCGAACCAATTTGGCATTTTACCACGGCGATCAATACTATGGCTATAATAAACAATACTTTTGGCAAGCGACCGAAAGTTTTAACCACATTGGCCCGTTAGTAGAAAGTAGGTTGGCGTTATTGGCCGAAGTACAACCTGAGATTAAGGACGATTTAGTCAAAGCGGTTTTGACTAAACTACGTTTTAGTCGCTTGCTGGAAGAAGGTAATTTCTGGCAAGAAGTTACCGGAACAGTTTTTTATAAAGTGACTAAACAAGACGGGCAACCCACCATTACGGTGTGTTCGCCGTTTGAAATTTATCCGGATAAGTTAGACGTCTCTAATTTTGCCGAAATCAAGTCTTTAATCCACGCTAAAAAGGTTGACGATCAATTGGTTATTGAACGCTGGACACGCGACCGATTAACAATTGTTAAAGGTAACGCATTGACTTATGACGGTAAATTGCCGTACCCGTTCCCGTTTGTGCGGGGTACCAGTGAATTGGCGGCCGGTCAGTTCTTTGGCAAATCGGTGGTTGAACGGGTAATTCCGGTGCAGCGTGCCTATAACGCCATCAAAAATCGTCGGGCGGAATTCATGAGCCGAATGGCGTGCGGTGTAGTCGCGGTTGAAGACGGCAGTGTTGATTTAGATAGTTTGGAAATTGACGGCTTGTGTCCGGGCAAAATTATTGTTTATAAGCAAGGTTGTCAACAGCCGAAGTTTATGGAAGCGGGCGTCATTCCTGACGAACTGACCAAGGAAGAGGACCGGTTGCTTAACGAATTCAACACGATCAGTTGTGGTGGCGATTTACTGTCGCTGATGACCAACCGCGTGACTTTGGGCGAAGGCACCTTGAACTTGCTTAACGAACAGATGAAGCGACAACTGCGTCGACCCATTCAAAGCATTGAAGATGTGTACGAACAGGTGGCCGACAAAATCTTAACTTTATTAGGAGTAGAAAATGAACGATAACGAACAACCAACTACTGGTGAAACTTTGGAACAAGCGGCGATACAACCCGAAGTGGATATCAAAGCACTCCAAAAGTCTTACAGTGAATTGCAGAGTGCATTCACTAAGAAGTCGCAAGCGTATAAGGAACTGGAACAGCGCATAAACTCCATACCCAGTCGGGAAGAAATTATTCGGGAGTATTTATTGCAGAACAATACTAACCAGCCGGCGGTAATGACCAGTTCTTCTTCCGCTTTCGACTTTGCCAAAGACAAAAAGCCAACCACCTTGGCGGAAGCCGAACGGTTGGCCCGCGAATTTTTCAAAAAAGGAGTATAAAATGATTACAGTAGCAACAGCCGAGAATGCGTTAAAAAACATTTATTTGGAAACTGTTATTAACGACATTAACAAAAAGACAAATCCGTTTTTAACGATGGTCGAAGCCAATGCGCGTACGGCCAGCGGTAAAGACGCGAAGTTCACTTTGCGTTACGGACAAGCGGCCGTGGGAACGGGTACCGAAACTGGTGACTTACCGACCGCGAGCAACGAAAAAGCGTTGGAGGTTTCGACGCCGTTAAAAAACTTGTACGGAACTTTCCAAGTTAGTGATAAGGCCTTAAAGGCGGCCTCGCTAGACCCGAACGCGTTTGCGTCCTTATTAGGCGGAGAAATGCAAAACTTGGTGGCCGCTGCCCAAAGTAACTTAACCACTATGTTGTACGGCAATGGTAAAAAATTGTTAGCCGTTTTTGACAGTAGTGCTTTGGATTCGACCCGTAAAGTTATTACTATTAAACCCGAATATTGGGCTAACTTCCGTGACGGTATGGAAATCGTTGTTTATAACAATGGTGGCATGCAAGTTACCGATCCGTTAGAAGACAACATTATTACTTTAAACCAAAACAACAACACGATTACGGTGGCCGAAGCATTAACGGCGGATAAATCTGACCGTTATTATATCTACGACTTCAATGATGATGGTACCAGTATGAATGGTATTGACAGTATTTTCATGGATAACATCTACGGGGTAGACAGCACGAAACACACCGAAATCCGTCCGTGCAACTACCGTGACAACGGCACGACTCTCAACATTTTGAACGAAGACGCGGCGTTGGATTTCTTGGACGCTTACGAAGAACATTGTCAGAGTATGCCTGCGGACATTATTTTGACGCATCCGCGTGTTAAAAAGTCAATTTTCGAATCCTTACGTGATACGCGTTCGAACATTGCGACCACCGAATTAGCGGGTGGCTTCCGAGGCTTCTCGTTTAACGGTATTCCTATGTACAGCGATATTAAATGTAAGGCGGGTAGTATGTACGCGTTGAACAGTAAGTCGTTTGCTATGCACCAACTGTGCGACTGGACTTGGTTGGCGAATGAAGACGGCAGTATCTTGAAACAAT
Source organism: uncultured Eubacteriales bacterium (assembly GCA_948695535.1). Lineage (GTDB taxonomy): Bacteria > Bacillota > Clostridia > Christensenellales > UBA1242 > RGIG8050. The sequence goes on from CAPRTS010000001.1 coordinate 142,068, forward strand.
TACCCGGTAAAGCCACTTACATGGCGACGTTGGTCAAGTATGCCGACTTGATTTGCGACAAACCTTTCTTGCAAGGTCGTTGCAGCCGCTATTCGTGCTTAAAGTGGAAGTAAAACACGATGCAACCAATTAGTCATGACTTATTTAACATTGCGGGACGCTTGCGGCAAATCGACCCCGCTTATAGCCTGTATCGCAATGCCGAGCAAGATCGTTACGAAGTGTTTTGGCATGGCAAATTGGCCTTTGTCGTCCCGTTCGATCGTCTGGACGAACGCACCTTGGTGTACGCCAAAAAAACTAGACGCGAAAACGCTGACGAACTCGAACGGGAAATTGACGAAGGTAATGCGGCCATTGCACAAGCGCAGGCCCGTACCTTGCAAAAAATGAAAGATCAAATAAAGGATTATGTGCAATATGATTTTGAAAGATTTAATTAAAAGTGCTAACGATATCTTAGGTTTACCAATTGATTGGGAAAACCACACGACTGATGATAATTATCGCCAACTGTTTGCCTGTGCGAAGTTGGTGCTGAACTCGGTAATGGGCATGTGGACCATGTCCGATTCGACCCGTATTAACGCCAGTGATTACCATTTAGATAATGCTACTTTGGTGTACGGCATTTTGGCTGAGTACGCTTTTGTCGCGGGTATGTTTAACGAATGGAAGGTATGGCAAGATAAATACCAAACTGGCTTATTGAAGGCAAAAAATGGTCGCTCGCACGTTATTCCGGTTCAATAATACGCACAGTGTTCGTTTTAACTTGGACAGTTTCGCCTTGCCCGTGGCTGTCACTAAAAAGAAAAACACAATTTATGCGGACTATATCAGTGGACTGTTAGGTACTAAACGCAAACTGCTGCCTGCACCCGCACCACTCGATAAACATGGTTACTTACACGTAGCCGCATGGAACGAATATTTATTTGTTTCCGATGATCACGCGTTATATTACGGAAAGAGTAGTGAATTAGTTTTTCACCGTGCAGTAAATGGCTTTGTTTATCCACAGCAATTACTGGTAGCGAATGACCGATTATTTTTTATTTCATATGATCGTAAACGAGTAGTATACTCAGTGCCATTAAGTGGGGGCTGGCAGGAAGAGGCCTTGATGAGTGCGGGAATGTATATCCCCGAGGTTTACGGCAAATGTCGTCACCTGGCACTTTACCAAAACAAACTGTTGGTAGTATGCGATTACGGTTCCTTGACGGTAGATAAACATTTGAATCTTCAACATTTGACCGATGACAGTGAGTCGTTAAGGACCAGCCTAGCGGCGGGGAATGATCCCGAGTGGCGTAGTGACTGGTTTACTTTGGGGTACGCGACGGACACGCAAAGCCTACGGGAAGTGTTTTTGAAAACTAACGTACCACTAAGCATGGTGGTGGAGTCTAATCGTACCCAACGCACGATCCCCGTTGTTGCCAGCAGCAAAGTGCAAAAAATTAAAACCAACTTGAATGGTGACCAGTTTAAAATCAGCCTGTACCCCAGTGGTGCCAACTGTAACATATCAAATTTGTCGGCGATTGTGACGTACGGGAAAAGGGGGTAAGATGTGGGAAGAAATTGTTAGCGTGGCGGTTAATTACGGGTTAATGTCAGCTTTATTTGTTGGCTTATTGATTTGGGTCTTACGTGACAGTAAAGCACGGGAAGCCAAGTACCAAGCCATGGTTAATAAACTGCATGACGCGTTATCCGTCGTTCACGATATTCAAAAAGAAACCAAAGAAATCCACGCGCTGATTAAAAAGGAGGTAAGTGGCCAAGGTGAAAAAGTGGTTAAAAAAGATTTGGGCGGTAATTAAACACCTGTTTAAGTGTGAACATTGTCAGCACGAAATAATGTCGGAACTTGGTGACGATAACGCTGATTAAATAATAAATTGCGTTATCGGGAAATAAGTGTTAACATAATGGTTATGGAAAATAGTAAGAAATGGACAATTACTGTCGGTAATAAAACAGTAACAGTAGAAACCGGGGCTTTGTGCAGTTTGGCACACGGAACGTGCTTGGTTTCTTGTGGTGACACGGTGATTATGGCTAATGTCACGATGGCGGAGCAACCACGGGAAGGTATTGATTTTTTCCCGCTAGGGGTTGACTTCCAAGAAAAATTGTATTCGGTAGGTAAAATCCCAGGCGGATTTACGCGACGTGAAGGACGGGGCGGCGACAAGGCAATTTTGACCAGTCGCTTGATTGACCGTCCTTTGCGTCCTTTGTTTAATAAGGCTTTGCACAACGATGTCGCGGTAGTAGTGACCACTTTGTCGGTAGATCCCGATGTTGCACCCGAGCCGTTAGGTATGTTGGCGTCGTCAATCGCTTTGATGTTAAGTGATATCCCGTGGAACGGGCCAACGGGGGCAGTGCAAGTTGCCCGCGTGAATGGTAAATTTATTTGCAACCCCACAGCAGCCGAAGATGATGCCAGTGACTTACACCTGACGGTTAGCGGTACCAGTGAAGCGGTGTTAATGGTTGAAGCGGGTGCGCAAGAAGTGAACGAAGCCGATATGGTGGATGCAATAATGTTTGCTCACGAAGAAATTAAAAAACAATGCGAATTCCAAATTAACTTAGCTAAAAAAATCGGCAAAGAAAAACGAAAGGTGCAATTACACGTTGTTGACCCTGCATTAGAAGAACGAGTACGGGCTTTTGCAACCAGTTTTATTGAAACGGCCTTAAAAGAAACTGATACCATTAAACGACGAGTGGAAGAAGATAAGGTGGCGGCAATTTTGGCGGACAATTTTGCTGATATTTGGGAAGAAAGCAAGGCCGATATTACGGAGATTGCTAACAAAATTAAAAAGGAAATCGTACGCGATAAAATTATTAACCAAGGCATTCGTCCCGACGGACGTGGTACCAAAGATATTCGTCCCATCTGGGTGGCGACAGGAATGTTACCACGTACCCATGGTTCGGCAGTCTTTACTCGTGGCAATACCCAAGTTTTGAACGTTTGTACCTTGGGCATGTTGAGTGACGCCCAAAAGTTAGACGGTATTGATGACGAGGAGGCCAAACGTTATATGCACCAATACAACATGCCACCTTACGCGACCGGTGAAGCCCGTCAATTACGGGCACCTGGCCGTCGAGAAATAGGGCATGGTGCGTTAGCCGAAAGAGCCTTGTTACCAGTTTTGCCTAGTGAAGAAGAATTTCCGTACGCGATCCGTACGGTTAGTGAAGTGTTGTCCAGCAATGGCAGTTCATCGATGGCGTCAGTCTGTGGCAGTTCGTTATCACTAATGAATGCAGGGGTGCCGATTAAGGCGGCTGTCGCGGGCATTGCGATGGGTTTAATAAAAGATACTGCCAGTGGCAAAGTGGCGGTATTGACCGATATCCAAGGTACGGAAGATTTCTACGGGGATATGGACTTTAAGGTGGCAGGTACCGAAAAAGGGATTACCGCTATTCAAATGGATATTAAAATCGCTGGTATTGATAAGGATATTATTACCACGGCTTTGGCGCAAGCTCGCGAAGGTCGTTTGAAAATCTTAAAGATTATGAATGCGGATACCAAAGTGCCGGCCGCTACGGTTTCGCCGTACGCTCCTAAAATTATTACTTTTAAAATTAATCCTGATAAAATTAAGGATGTCATCGGCAGTGGTGGTAAGGTTATCAATAAGATAATTGAACAAACGGGGGTTAAGATTGATATTGAGGATGACGGCAGTGTCTTTGTTGGCGGCACGGACGCTGCAATGGTTAATAAAGCTAAACAAATTATTGACGGCATTGTGATTGACCCCGAAGTTGGTCAAGTCTTTGACGGAACGGTGGTGCGCATTGCCGAGTTTGGTTGTTTCGTTAAACTAACTGAAAACTGGGAAGGTATGGTGCACATTTCAAAACTGGCTTGCGAACGGGTCAATAAAGTTGAAGATGTGGTTAAAATGGGCGACAAGATTAAAGTTAAGATCATTAAAATTGACGACAAAGGACGTATAGATTTGCAACGTATTGTGCCGGCTGGCGAAAGTACCGCCAAGGCAACGGCTAAACCCGCGGTTAAGCCAACAACTGCCCCAACGAAGTAAGTATTAAATCTCGTTCCAGAAAGTTGGTAATAATGGCGGCAAGACTTTGTAGGGTCGCCGAATTAGCGTGCAAAAAGATAATGTCACCGGCTTGGGTATTGTGGGTAGCGTAGGCTTGAACCAAGTTACTGTCCGCCGTAGTCCAGTCAATACTGACGGGGCGATCGGTGGGCAAAACGGTGCGGTAACCTAAACTTTCCGCCATGGCCAAGGTGTTTTTGTTAAACAATCCGTTGGGTGGGGTAAAAAAAGTCGGGGCTTGTCCGGATAAATTGGACAACAATGTGCCCCCCAAGGTTATTTCTTCGCTGATTAGGTTTTTGTCGGCAATGTTTAAGTTTTGGTGACTGAAACCATGATTACCAATTTCGCACTGTTCGGCCAAGGTATGCAAGGCGGCTAAGTTATTGGCTGCGGTGCTACCCGTAATGAAAAACGTAGCATTACTGTGGGCGTTGGTTAGTAAGGGGAGCATCGCCACGGCGCAATCAGCGGCGGTATCATTATCGATAATAATAGCCAGCGCTACGTATTGACCATTGCGGTTGCCATTGTAAACGGGAGCCGTGACGCGCCAGTAAGTTTGGGCGACATTAAGGTTTAAGGCTAAAAAACTGATCACTAACAAAGTACAGCCGATTAGGCTGTTGGTAATGATGGTGCGTTTGGTCGGCATATTTAATAATATTATGAATTGATAATTTATATGATTTACGGTATGCTATTACTATGGAAGCAATTATTAAACAATACGACAATGGTTTGCGGTTAGTGGTGCAACCCATGCCGAATTACCAAAGTGTGGCCTTAAATGTCCAAGTCATGGTGGGCAGTGGTGACGAACTGCCGAACGAACAAGGTTTATCGCACTTTTGTGAACATATGTTGTTTAAGGGGACAAAACGTCGTACTGGGCAACAAATCATTGACGAACTGTCAATGTTGAGTGTGGATTACAACGCGTGGACCAGTGAAGCCGCGACTTGCTACCACACCAAAGGCGTGGCGGATAATTTAGAACAGTGTGTGGATATCTTGTCCGATATGTACTTTAATTTGCAATTCACCACCGCTGATTTTGACAAAGAGGGTGATGTTATTGTGCAAGAGATAGCAATGCACGAAGATCGCCCGACTTCGGTATTGTATGACCAATTAAACAGTACTTTTTTCCGCGGTACCAAATACGAACACCCAGTGATTGGTTTTGCCAAGGCGATTAAGCAATACCGGCCAGATGATATTTATCAATACATTAAAAAACATTATATTGCGCCGAATACCATTATTGCCATGGCGGGTAACGTAACGGTGGAACGCGCCGAAGCCTTAGTGGCAAAGTATTTTTTGCCGTTTTACCCCACGGAAAAAAATCAACCCAAAATGCGAACTAACATTCCGGCCATCGTGCCAACATCACGCCAAGTTCAAAAGAAAAAAGACACGGAACAACAACACGTGGCGTTGGTTTTCCCCGTCTGCAACCAATTTGCTGATGACCGTTATCCTTTGGCTTTGTTAGCGTTAATTTTCGGTGGCGACATGAGCAGTCGTTTGTTTATTAACGTCCGCGAAAAGTTGGGCTTGGTTTATTCGGTACATGCCGAAATTGAATTTTGCGATATAGGTGGCTACTTCGCCGTTGTTTTTTCATGTACCCCTAAAAATACTACCAAGGTTATTGAAGTGGTTGGCCGTGAAATTGCTAAGTTGCGGGCAGAGGGGGTGACGGACACTGAGTTGACGAAAGCCCGTAATTTCCGCCACGTTAACAAGTTGTTCCAAAGCGAAAGCACGGTGGCTGTGAACAGTGATAATACTGACCAGGTAATGGAATACGGACGGATTGACAGTACTGCCGATTACTTGCGTAAAATTGATCAAATTACAGTTGCTGATCTGCAAACAGTGATTGACAAGTACTTGCGTTTAGATCGTATGTCAACCGTAATGGTCGGCAAATAATATTTTACTAAAACCTTAAATTTGTTTATAATTTATGGTAATGGATGGTATTATCCACAGGACGAAAAAACCGAACGCCAAACGTCCGTTTCCATGGGGAGACGTTATTATTTGGTTGGCGGGAATTTTCGCGTTACTGGTCTTGTTTCGTGCGCTAGGCCCAGTTTCCGATTTCTTATACGGAATCATGGGGGTGTATATTTTTACTGTTTTTGTTTTAATCGCTTTGTTTGGCTTTGCGGTAAAAACGGGTAAACGGATTAAGGTTAATCGTCAGTACTTAATTGGTTCGTTGTTAATGATTCTGTCGTTTTTTATCGCCCTACACGTGGGCTTTACGCAAGCGGTGATTCAAGGCGGCAAAAGTGCCTACTTCGGGGAGTATTTAGCGTATTGTTTTGATGCCCACCCAATAACCCCGGGCGGAGTTTTATTTGCCTTACCAGCTTACTTGTTAATGGTCATTGCGGGAACGATCGGATCGTATTTATTGTTGTCCGTTTTCTTTATCGTTGGTTTGGTTCTGGTCATTAATTGTGCAATAAGCCGGCATAACGAAAAGCGAATTTTGACCATGACCGATAAACCCGAAAAGGAAAATAAACCGGCGATCGATTTTGATACCCAAGCGGCAGAATTGTACGAAAAATTGCAAACGACTAACAAGGAATTGATGCGTGAAAATCGTCATCGTTTGGAAAAACGCAAAAGTTTGTTGGGACTGGGGGCAGTAAATAACAGTACTGCGAGTAAAACCACTCCTGCATCACCCGTGCCGTTAAACGAACTGACGACGCCTGAGGGAATTAACCAGGCATCGGTTGCCGAGGCTACCGCCTTGATGAACGGACTGAAAATGTATAATGACGGCAAAGTTATTCCGTGGCAAGGTATCGACAGTACGGCGTGGTCAGCCGTTAACCCCGTAGTGCCGACACCACCCGTAGTGCCGACACCACCCGTGATGCCGACGCTGAACACGTCCCCGATTGTCAGTATGCCCAGTTTGAACAATGCTGCAAACCCGCTGAATGTTGCACAACAGCCGTCGCTGGCGACTAATGGTAGCCGTTGGGAACAACCTAACGGTATGCAGTGGCAAGGGGCAAATAGCACTTGGACGCCACCCGCAAACCCGGTAAGCAACCCTAATACCGGTGTAAACTTTGGGGCAACGGTTAATCCCGTTTCTAGTCGTCGTAAAAATTCAACCGTCTTGCAAAATATCAGCAATCAAACCCAATTGCCTATTGATTCACCGCCGGCAACACCGGCTGAGAATACGTTTAAAAACAAGCGTTACGTTAAGCCGTCGCTGGATCTAATCCATACTCAAAGTATGGACCTATCGCAATTTAATGCAGAGGCCAGCGAAAAGGAAACCAAGTTGAACGAGTTATTTGCTCAATACCATGTGCAGGCTAGGGTGCACAGTTTTAACGTGGCTCCGGCGGTAACGCGTTTTGAAATTGTCCCCGAAGCGGGAACGCGGGTTTCGCAAATTGCTAATTTGCGGGAAGATATGAACTTTGTTTTGAAAACTAATAACACGCGTATGGAAAGCCCTATTGAGGGGAAAAATGCGATTGGTATTGAAGTACCTAACCGCAGCATTGGCACGGTGTCGATTAAGGATTTGTTAGGTTCACGTGAGTTCATTAATCACCCCAGCCCCTTAGCTATTTGTGTTGGTAAAAACATTAACGACGAACCCGTCATTGCCGATTTGGCCGAGATGCCACACTTACTGGTTGCCGGTACCACCGGTTCGGGTAAGTCAGTTTGTATTAACACTATTTTAACCAGCTTGATTTACAAAACCAGCCCCGAAGAATTGAAGTTATTATTGATTGACATGAAAGGCGGGGTTGAATTGGGTATGTATAACGGGTTGCCCCATATGTTGGTGGAAAGGTGTATTAGTAATGTGACACATGCGGTTAATGCTTTCAAGTGGTTAATCAAGGAAATGGATCACCGTTACGATTTGTTACAAGGTCAGCACGTCAACAATATCGCTTTATACCAGGCTTTACCCGCCTATAAAGAAGGGCAAATTCCGGCGATGCCATACATTGTGATGGTAGTGGACGAAACAGCTGATTTGATGTCGCGTAATAAAAAAGAAGTGGAAGATTGTATCCAAAACTTAGCACAAAAGTCACGTGCCGCAGGTATTCATATTGTGTTGGCAACGCAACGTCCTAGCGTCGACGTTATCAGTGGTGTAATTAAGGCCAACATTGGTACGCGTATTGCTTTCCGGGTATTGAGTGGTGTTGATAGTCGTACCATTCTGGATTCGGTCGGAGCGGAAACCTTAATGGGACGGGGTGATATGTTGTTCATGACGGCAAAAGGAGTAGAACGGGTACAAGGTTGCTACTTAGCCAATGATGAATTACACCGCATCGTTGGGGTTGTGCGCGAAAAGAACGAAGCCGACTTTAACTTAGAACTGGAAGATATTATTTTGAATGGTATCCCCGAAGGCAGTGCAACCAGTTTTGATGATGATGGTGGCGGAGTTAGTGAACAAGATCCGAAATTGGTGGCTGTTTTGCGTTATGCCGTGCGGGAAAATAACGTTCGTCAAACCTTGTCGATTTCGGAAATCCAGCGTAAGTTTTCGGTTGGCTTTGGTCGTGCGGGGCGCATAATGGATCAATTGGAACAAAAAGGTTTTGTTGGGGCAGACTTCGGCAACGGTAAACCACGGGAAGTGTTGGTAACTCGTGATCAAGTTGCGGAACTGTACGGATTATAGTAAACTGGTGAACGATGGATAAAATTTTTGATTTCAAGACTTGTGAACAACATTACAACGATTATTGGTATAACCAAAAGGTCTTTCAGGCACACGTTAATCCTAATAAAAAGCCGTTTACGGTGATTATGCCACCACCTAACGTAACCAGTAAGTTACATATTGGTCACGCTTTTGATGATACAATCATTGACGTTTTGATTCGCTTCAAACGTATGCAAGGTTACGAAGTATTAATGTTGCCGGGGGCTGATCACGCGGCGATTGCGACCGAAGCCAAGGTGGTTACCGAGTTGGCCAAAGAAGGTTTGACCAAACAAGACTTAACCCGAGCCGAGTTTATGCAACGCATTGAAGCATGGTACGTGAAGTACCAAGGCGAAATTTGTAACCAATTCCGTCGCTTAGGGTTATCGTGCGATTGGACACGTTTTACCTTTACCATGGACGAACATTGTCAAAAAGAGGTGGTAAAGGCTTTTAATCGTTTGTACCAAGATGGTTATATCTATCGTGGTGAACGCATGATCAATTGGTGTCAAAATTGTCACACGGCGTTATCTGATGATGAAGTCGAATACTGCGCAGTTAAGCGTTCGATTTGGACGATTAAATACGGAGCGCTGAAAGTAGCGACCACGCGACCGGAAACCTTGTTTGGTGACGTGGCGGTAGCCGTGCACCCCGACGACCCACGTTATCGCGATTTGATTGGTCAGGAAGTGCCATTACCGTTGACGGGGCGCACGATTCCGGTAATTGCTGACGCCAGTGTTGACCGTAAATTCGGGACGGGTGCGGTAAAAATTACCCCCGCTCATGACCATAATGATTACGCCATGGGAGAACGTCACCACTTGACCGCGGTGAAAGTAATTGACGAAAATGGCCGTTTATTTGGGGAGGCGGTGGGCAGTTACGCTGGCTTAACCGTGGCGGAAGCCCGCGCCAGAGTGGTGGCCGACTTGCGCGAACAAGGTTTATTGGTTAGTGAAAAACCGCACGTGTCCAACATTGGACAATGCTACCGTTGCCACCAAACGGTGGAGCCGACGATTTCTCAGCAGTGGTTTGTTAAGATGCGCGACTTGGCACAACCGGCGATTGCGGCACTGAATAACGGCTTGACAATTGTGCCGAAAAAGTTTCAAAAGATTTACTTGCACTGGCTGAATAACATTAAGGACTGGTGCATTTCGCGGCAACTGATTTCCGGCCACCGGATCCCTATTAACGGCGAAACCGACGTTTTGGATACGTGGTTTTCGGCGGCATTGTGGCCATTTATTACTCTTAATAAAAATCCCGACGATTTTAATTACTTTTACCCAACGGCGGTGCTGGTTACGGCCTACGACATTATCTTTTTTTGGGTAATCCGTATGGTTTTTTCGGGACTTTATCATACCAAGCAATTACCCTTTCATACCGTATTGATGCATGGTTTAGTGCGCGACAGCCAAGGTCGTAAGATGAGTAAGTCCTTAGGTAACGGCATTGACCCGATCGAAGTTATTGACGAATACGGAGCCGATGTGTTGCGCTATTCGTTATTGGCGGGCTCGCGGTTAGATCGTGACCCGCATTATGGTCAAGAAAAAATTACCAAGGCACGTAACTTTATGAACAAAATATGGAACGCGACTAAGTTTGTGGTAGCACACCGTGATAACGAATTGTTGGTTACCGTACTGGAAAACTTTATTAAGTTGCTGAACCCACTTTGCCCGTATATTACCGAGCAATTATGGCGTGAGTTGGGACACGATAACGATTTGGCTTTTGAAGCATTCCCGACACCAATCAAAGGTTCTAAGCACTGGATGGTAACCAGTTTGAACAAGGTGATTAGGTCAACTACCCGCCGTTACGAAAAGTATGAATTCGGGGTAGCGGCTAACGAATTACAGCAATTTTTCTGGGCTGAATTCTGCGATCAGTATATTGAAGAATGTAAAGGTAAACCCACCGCCAAAGTTGAGAAAACTGCGGTTGTCGCCGATCCGCAAGTTAAGATTGCGTTTTATCGTGCGGAAATTGCTCGTTGCGAAAAGATGCTGGGGAACTTTAACTTTGTGCAAAAAGCACCCGCTGCGTTGGTACAACAAGAACAACAGAAACTTGCCAAATACCAAGAATTATTGTACAATTTAACTGGTGAACAATAATCGCTCGACTTATTTTGTCCCTGACGAAATGACGCGCAAGATTATCTTGCTGTTCATTTTTGAAAAAATGGAAATCCCGTTGTCGGAAACCACGTTGTCGGAAATTATTATGTCCAACCCCGATTTGATGACTTATATGGATTATCGCGACGCGTTGGCGAAGATTATGGACGTCCACTTTGTCGTGGCCAAAAATATCGGCGGGGATATTATGTACCTGCTGACTAAGGACGGACGCGATTGTTTAACTCACTTTTGGAAAAAAATTCCGGCTTCGGTACGCGAAATGATAATTAAGTATACTGAAGAAAATAAGTTACGCATGAAGCGTAGTCAAGAGTACCGCATCGATTATTATAAAAATGGTGATGGTACGTACACCGCGGTCTTTGCGATTAAAGACTATACGGCTTCGGCGAACTTAATGGAATTGAAAATGCGGGTGCCATCGCGGGCGGATGCCATGCGTGCGGCTTCGCGTTGGAAAGACAAAGCCCCCGAAGTTTTTGACTTCGTGTACAATGGGCTGGTCGAGGAGGAACGATAATATGCGACAATTTACTTATCAACCACAAGGAGTATGCAGTCGGCAAATGCAGTTTGAATTGGACGACAATGATGTCGTGCATAACGTTAAATTTATGGGTGGTTGCCCGGGAAACACGGTTGGGGTAGCAACCTTGGCCGAAGGACGCAAGGCTACGGATTTAATTAAAATGTTAAAAAATATCGACTGCGGTGGGCGGGGTACCAGTTGCCCAGACCAATTGGCCACCGCGTTACAGCAAGCCTTGACGCAAGCATTAAGGAAATAAAATATGGCTAAGTCCCAGCCTAAAACCAAACGACGTATCCGGCGGGCGCTGTTTGCCTTTTCGGTAACCCGGTTGGTGGTTTGTGCTGTTTTATTGGCGGTGCTGGTCGGAGCGTATTTTGTACTGCCACGTTTTATTGATTTAGGCGGAAAGACTGCTAGTGACGTAGCGGCCTTGGTTTGGCATACAGTAGATGTAGGGCAAGGCGATTGTACTATTGTGCAATTTCCCGACGACAAAGTGTTAATGGTGGACACGGGTAAGCCCGATGCGTACTCGACGATTGTCCAGTACTTGCAAAAGTTACACATTACTACCATTGATTGGTTAGTAATTTCGCACCCCGACGACGACCATTACGGCTCTGCGCCCAAACTATTGGCTAACAGCAGTTTAACCTTCAAGCAAAACTACTGCGCGAACTATCCGGACAAGAACGATAAAAAGACTTATCGCGCCATGGTCAATAATCCCGATTATAACTTCCAAGTACCCAGTGACGGGCAACAGATAGGGACGGACGACTATACGATTACCTTTGTTAGTCCGTTCGCCGCGGATACGATCAGCAGTACCAATCTTTCCAACAATACGTCTTTGATGATGACCATTGAATACTATAACAAGATTTTTGTTTTAACGGGTGACGCCAGTTACAGTAATGGTACTGATGCGGAAGGGCTGTTTATTAAACACGCAACTGCTTTGGGACTGTTTACCAACTAAGTCAACCAGCAAGTAATTTTGAAGGTTGGTCATCACGGCAGTAGCAGCAGTTCGGGTGATGCGTTCTTGGCGTATATCTTTGGTGATAATCCGCAAAACAATTTTGCGTTAATTTCGTGTGGCCAAGGTAATAAGTATGGACACCCCACGGATGCCGCGCTTAACCGCTTAAGGCAATACTGCGCAACCGATAACATTTTGGTGACGATGGAGGTTGGGGATATCGTAGTTGCGGCCAGTGAGGGCGCTTTAATTATCAATGGCAAGGATTATCACGTATCGTATACGATGATTTTTGTCGGGGTTGGTGTCGCGATTGTCGTGCTTTGCTTCTTTAATTACGGAATACGCGAAAGGAGATAATCTTAATGAATTACGAGGACAAAATCGTAACGCTGTTCGACCAATATCTGGACGGCGACGATTACAGTGTTAAAAATAACGCTAATATGCAAAAGTCGGTCAGTGGACTTAATAATTTCGTGCGCGAAGAAATAACTAAGACTTATTGGTTGCATAAAATTTATCCTACTGCCATCGCCGAAGCACACCGCAGTGGGGCGTTCCACATTCACGACTTGGGTTTTTTCGGCCCTTATTGTGTCGGTTGGGATTTAAGACAATTACTGGTGTTGGGGTTTACAGGAGTCCCGGGTAAGGTGTCCGCCGCGCCTGCCAGCAATTTGCGGGACGCCTTAAACCAAATCGTGAACGCAACGTTTACCTTGCAGGGTGAAGCCGCCGGTGCCCAAGCCTGGTCATCGTTCGATACGTATTTGGCTCCGTTTATCCGTCACGACCATTTGGACTTTGCAACCGTGCGGGAACATTTGGCTGAGTTTGTTTTTAACATGAATGTGGCGACGCGCGCGGGGTTCCAATGTCCGTTTTCCAATATTACTTTGGATTTGCGTTGTCCCAAAACTTTACGTGATGAATACGTCGTGATTGGTGGTATGATGCGCGACACCACCTACGGGGAATACCAAACCGAAATGGACATTTTTAATCTGGCTTTTTGCGACGTGATGTTGGCCGGCGACGCTGACGGGCGAGTTTTTTCGTTTCCTATTCCCACCATTAACGTTACCAAAGACACAGACTGGGATAGTCCCGTCATGACCAAAGTCTTGGCCATGACGGGGAAGTACGGGATTCCGTATTTTGCTAATTACATCAATGCTGACCTTAACCCCGAAGATGCGGTATCAATGTGTTGCCGACTGCGTTTAGATGTGCGGGAACTGCGCAAGCGGGGTGGCGGTTTGTTCGGCTCAAACCCTTTAACCGGTAGTATCGGGGTGGTGACTTTGAATTTGCCACGCTTGGGTTATGAATGTCATACGGAAAACGAATTTTTTGACCGTTTGGGACAGTTGACCGACTTAGCCAAAGACAGTCTAGAACTTAAACGCCAGGTGGTGGAAGCCCAAACAGTGGCTGGTTTGTATCCGTACAGTGCGTTTTATTTACAGAGTGTTAAAGAACGCACGGGACAGTATTGGGCGAACCACTTCAATACGATTGGCATCATCGGTATGCACGAATGTTTAGTAAATTTGAAAAAAGTTGGCTTAGCCACCACTACGGGACAAAAGTTTGCACTGAAAGTAATGCACTTTCTGCGCGATAAATTACAGTCCTATCAGGTAACAACCGGACACGTTTATAACTTGGAAGCTACACCCGCCGAAGGAGTTAGTTACCGTTTGGCCAAGTTAGATCGTCAAGCCTATCCGGCAATAATTACGGCAGGTACGCCCACGGCTCCTTATTATACTAACAGTACCCAATTGCCGGTGGGGTATACCGATGATGTTTTTACCATGATTAAGTGGCAAGACCAATTGCAATCTTTGTATACCGGCGGCACGGTGGTGCATTTATATACGGGAGAAAAATTAGATGACCCCGTGGCAATCAAGTCGTTATTACAAAAAATATTTAACCATTACCGAATGCCGTACCTATCCCTAACGCCTACTTTTTCAATTTGCCCGACACATGGTTACTTGGCAGGTGAACATTGGCAATGTCCGACTTGTGGGGCAGACACCGAAGTGTGGAGCCGGGTGGTAGGTTTTTTGCGTCCGGTGGAAAATTATAACGCAGGTAAGCGTCAAGAATATCGCGAACGGCGTAAGTATAATTTGGCTAAAAGTTTGGCGCGTCATGAGTAATGATTGGCTAGTCGCGGGGTGGCAACCCGTATCCTTAATTGATTATCCGGGGAAAGTGGCAACAGTAATTTTCTTGGCGGGTTGTAATTGGCGTTGCCATTATTGCCATAACTCTCAGTTATGGTGTAGCAAGGCTAATACTTTGCCATTTAAACGTGTGGTCAATTATTTACGTGCTAATCACGATTTGTTGGACGGGGTGGTAATTAGCGGTGGCGAACCAACTTTATGTCCGTATTTGTCGCAAATATTGCGTACGATTAAACGGTTAGGTTTAGCAGTGAAACTGGATACTAATGGCTCCCGTCCCGCTGTGGTGCGGCGTTTGGTGCGTGCAGGGCTGGTTGACTTTGTGGCCTTGGATCTTAAAGCTCCTGCTAACAAGCACGTGACTATTACTGGGCAACCGCTAAACCCAGTATTAACTATGGTACGCTGGTTAAAGTCGCAAAATATTGTACCGTATCTCTTTCGTACTACATTAAGCCCACGGTTAACAACTGCGGATTTGCAAATAATGGGGGCAGAACTGGTTAATGGAGCAACGACTTGGCAAATTCAACAATGTCGCTGTGAAGGAGCTTATGACACCAAAAAAGTGCGGGAAATGATCGTTGGTTTGGAAAAATACGCCCAACATATTGTGGTGCGTGGGTTATGATAAATACTATATAATGTATAAAATAACCATTTTGAGTGGTTTTTGAGTTATGCTATAATAGAACATATGGCAAATGAAAAAAACTCTTACCAGGCCAGTGATTTGCAATTACTGAAAGGACTGGACGCGGTGCGAAAGCGCCCTGGCATGTACATTGGTACTACCGGGGCCAAGGGTATGCACCATTTATTATGGGAAATTGTGGATAACGGGATTGATGAAATCGCTAATGGCTTTGGTAATGCTTTGGTAGTGACGATTCACCAAGATAATTCGGTAACGGTTGAAGATAATGGCCGTGGCATTCCGGTTGATTTGCACAAAGAATTGCAAATTTCTGGCGTGGAAATGGTCTTTACCGAATTGCACGCCGGTGGTAAGTTTGACAATAATAATTACAGTTTTTCGGGCGGTTTGCACGGGGTTGGGGCTTCGGTAGTTAACGCTTTGTCGGAATACTGCGAGGTAACGGTTTATAAAAACGGTAAGGAACACTACGTACGCTTTTCGCCACACTTGGATGTTACCGACGGCAAGATGCATTGGGGCGTGGCTGACGAGCCCTTAAAAGTGGTTGGTCGAACTTTGAAAAATGGGACACGGGTACATTTTTTGCCCGATGCCGAAATGTTTAACCACGCTGAATTTGATTACAAAGTGATTACTAAGCGTTTAGAAGAATTGGCCTTCTTAAATCAAGGTATTGAAATCACTTTGGTTGATGAAAGAATCGACGCCAATGATACCGAATATCCGCGTGAGTGTAATTTTAAATACGATGGTGGCGTTGCCGACTTTGTTACTTATTTGAATGAAGGTAAGAATACATTATACAAACAACCGTTAATTATTGCTGGGGCAACCGATAAAATGCCAATTACTTTCGCATTGCAACATACTGATGGCTTTGTAGAAAGTATTTTTTCTTACGTTAACAATATCCCGACTTCGGAAGGTGGTACGCACGAAACTGGTTTCAAAACTGCCATTACGCGAGCGTTCAACCAGTTAGGTAAACAGTATGGTTACTTGAAAGAAAAAGACGGTATTTTGCAAGGTGAAGATTACCGTGAAGGGGTGACTGCTGTTTTGTCGGTAAAAATGAAGGAAGTCCAATTTGAAGGACAAACCAAAACCAAGTTGGGTAACCCCGAAGCTAAAAGTGAAGTGGAAACCTTTACTTATAATGGTTTAATTGATTATTTCAAAGATGCGGATAAAAATGCCGAAAAGAAAAGTTTATTAGAGATAATTATCAATAAGGCCAAAGCTGCCGCCCGTGTGCGGGAAGCAGCACGTAAAGCCAAGGACATAGCACGTAGTAAAAATAGTATCGACGGAAACGTCTTGATTGGTAAATTAGCCAGTTGCAGTGGCCGTCGTCCTGAATTGAACGAAATTTTTATCGTGGAAGGGGACAGTGCGGGCGGTACGGCTAAACAAGGTCGTGACCGCAGTACGCAAGCCATCTTGCCGTTACGTGGTAAACCATTGAATGCCGAAAAAAAACGCATTGACCAAGTTCTGGAAAACGAAGAGTTTCGTACGCTGATTGGGGCGTTAGGTACCGGTATCGGCGAAGATTTTAATTTGGACAATTTACGTTACCACAAAGTCATTATTATGGCCGATGCGGATCAAGACGGTGGACATATTCGTTGCATTTTGCTGACGTTCTTTTACCGTTATATGAAGGATTTAATTGCCCAAGGTCACGTTTATACAGCTATGCCACCATTATTCAAAGTGACCAAAAAAGACGTGCATCGTTACTGCTATGATGATAACGAATTAAAAGAAGTGACCAAAGTTATTAAGGGAGGCACCATTCAGCGGTATAAAGGGTTGGGTGAAATGAACGCTGATCAATTGTGGGAAACCACGATGAGTCCAAAAACCCGTAAATTATGCCGGATAACTTTGGACGACGCGGCGGAAGCGGAGAAATTGATTACCACTTTAATGGGTGATGATATTGAAAGCCGCCGTAATTACATCAGCAAACATGCTAATTTTAATAAGCAAGACGATACGGCAACCAAAGCGGTAAAGAGCAAATTAGGAGGTTTGAATGGGTGAGTTTGACGATTTATTGGACAGTGAAAATTCGATTGGTTTTGACGAGCCCACAGCGGCAACGAAATTAGACTTGCCTGAACCGACGTCAACAATGGCGGAATCCGTGGCGGTGGCACCGGTTACTGACGACGCTACGGTTGTTCCGTCGGTGGTTACGGCAGAACACGCGACAGCTATGGTTGCCCCGGAACCAGCACCCGTAGTGGTAGACGCAGTAGAACAACCACAACCGACGGTGACCGTGGAACCCGCAACCGCAACAACACCCGTGCCTGACGTCACAAGTGACGCCGAGCCCGAGCCGGTCGTCGTGGCAACTACCTCCGTAACTGAATCCGAGCCGACACCAGCAGTGGTGGACGAAACCGTTGCCGAACCAATCGCCGAACCCGAACCGATTGGGGAAGCCGTGGCTTTGGGGCCAGTGGCGGACTTGATAGTGGAACATGAACCGGAACCCACAACGGAACTGGTGGCTGATGTGCCGGTTGCTGAACCAGTGGTTGTTAAAGAACCTGACCAAGCATCGCCAGTTGCGGTTGCCGGTCAGCCGGTGACTTTGGACGCGGTACCCGATACAGTAACCAAAATCGTGGCGAACGCCGGTAGCACGGTCGGCATTGCGAATATTGACAGCATTGTGCAAATGTCGGAGGCCGATTTGGCCGCTGAGGAAACTGCTCGTAAGCAAGCCGCGGCAATGAAACCAATTTTGGAAAAAGAGAACCGTCGTCAAAAGTTGTTGGCTGAAAAAGAACAAAACCAAGCCAATGACGGCGGTGACCATAGTGACAGTAGTGACGGGGATGATGGTGATGGGGCGGACGGCATTATTGAAAAATCAGTGGCCACCATTATGCACGAAAGCATGATCCCGTACAGTGAGTTCGTTATCTTGGATCGGGCTTTGCCACGGGTGGAAGACGGCTTAAAACCGGTGCAACGTCGTATTTTGTACGCGATGAATGACATGGGCTTAACCCCAGATAAACCATTCCGCAAGTCGGCGGCGATTGTCGGTGAGTGCTTGGGTAAATACCACCCGCATGGTGATACTTCGGTGTACGACGCGATGGTGCGTTTGGCACAACCATTTAACATGAACATGCCGTTAGTGTCAGGACAAGGTAACTTCGGATCGGAAGACGGTGACCCGCCGGCAGCGATGCGTTATACCGAAGCCAAATTGGCACCCTTAGCCTTAGAATTGATGCGTGATATTGAAAAGGAAACTGTGCCGTATTCGTTAACTTATGATGACCGCAATACGGAGCCCGACATTTTACCTGCCCGTTTCCCGAACTTATTGACCAATGGCACCAGTGGCATTGCCGTTGGCTTGGCGACCAACATTCCGCCGCACAATTTAGCGGAAGTTATTGATGCCCACGTAGCGTTTATTGAAAATAACAAAATCTCTTTGAAACAAGTTTTGAAGATCATTAAGGGACCCGATTTCCCGACCGCTGGTTGGATTACTTCCGACGATGAAATGATTAGGGCTTACGAAACGGGACGCGGAAAAGTAGTTATGTCGGGCAAGGTGCATATTGAAGTGGACGGTGACAAGCGTAATGTTGTGATTACCGAATTACCGTACCAAGTTAATAAAGTACAACTGCAAAAGAATATCGCTGACTTGCGAGAAAACAAAAAAGGCGATTTGCAAAATATTACCGAAATCCGCGATGAATCCGATCGCAACGGTATGCGCATCATCATCAAGTTAAAGAAAGATACCGACGCACGCAAGATTGTCGAGCAATTATACAAGTACACACAATTACGTTGTAACTTTAATTTTAACATGGTAGCGATTTCCGAAGGCAAACCGAAACAGATGAGTTTGTTGCAAATTATTGAATCGTATGTTAACTACCAACGCCAAGTGATTTACAAACGCTCGGTATTCGAATTAACCCAAGCCAAAGAACGGGCACACATCTTGGAAGGTTTGTTGGTTGCGATTAAAAACATTGATGAAGTTATCAAAATTATTAAGACCAGTAAACACACCAGTGAAGCCCGCGAGCGTTTGCAAAAACGTTTCAACTTGTCCGAACGTCAAGCCCAAGCCATTTTGGATTTACGTTTGGCGCGCTTGACCAACTTAGAAGTTTTGAAAGTCGAAGAAGAATTGGCGGAATTGAAAAAATTGATCGAACGCTTGACCGCCATTATCGGCAGCAAAAAATTGCAATTTGAAGTGGTCAAGGACGAATTACTGGCAATCAAGAAACGCTTCAAAGTTGAGCGCCGTACCAAAGTGGTCAGCAAGACCGAAGACGTGTTGGTAACCGCCGACGACGACGCGGTGCCAGTGGAAGACGTGGTCATGGCAATAACGGCGTCGGGAAATATTAAACGACTGGCCAAAAAACATTTCAGTATGAGTAACACCGCCGCTACCAGTGGCATGAAAGAAAACGACATCAACATCGTGGCGGTACAAACCCAAACTGACAAGTTGTTGCACATCTTTACCAACCAAGGTAAGTGTTATAAATTGTACGGTGCCGATATCCCCGAATGCCGCTTGAAAGACCGTGGTCTCAGTTTGCGTAAATTATTTCCCAGTGCGGGTGAGTACGAACGACCAATCGCGGTTTATCCGGCGGTGACGGACGCGTTGCCAGAATACGATTTAGTGTGGCTGTCGAAAACGGGCATGATTAAACGCTCGAAGTTTAACGATGCTTGTAACGTAATTAAGTCAGTTTTTGATGTTTACAAGATTCGTGAAGACCGCCAAGACGAAATTGTTAATGTTCAACGCTTACCGAAAGAACGCACAATTTTAATGATTAGTAATGTTGGTAACGTACTGAACGCCACCACGGGTGATGTACCGGTGCAAGGCCGTATCGCGTCGGGGGTCAAAGGCATGCAAATCGACGACAACGCCTACTTGGCCGGTATCTCGACCGCGGAAAACAACGGCTTCGCGGTTATGGTTACCAACTACGGTAACACTAAAAAAGTTGCGATGAAGGACATCGACAAAATGGTGCGCTACCGCAAGGGGTTAACCATTGCTAATAATTTGGCTAAGGGTGAAGAAATCGTGTTCGCGGGCTTTGCGCGCGCGGGCGAAGACTTGATTGTTAAAACCGCCGACGACGAAATTTTGGTGCAACCGGTGGATAAACTGTCGGCGACCAACCGCGTGGGTAAAATGAAAAACGTGTTCGGTAAGCACACGATTGTGGGGGGCTGGATTCACCGTACTAACGCCGTTATGGCAGAGTGTTAATGGCACTGGCGACGACGGTCGCGCAAGTATCAATCACCAGGTCGATGTCTTTGGGCACGACGTGGTAAATTGGTTGTGACACAGTAGCGTTAGCGGTATGTGTCGCGCTTCGGTGCGGTGGCTTTAATAAGGTGCACACGGGAATGCCAACCGCAATAACCGGCACGCCCAGTAAATCTTGGTTAAGGCACGGGTTGTCGCGACCAAGGCCACTGCCGGGGGTGATACCACTGGTACAAATTTGGTAGTTTGTACCGATCCGGGCGGGTTCGGCGCTGACTAGGCTGTCAATCACGATGACCGCGGTCGGGTGCACCAGGTCGCTGATCGCTTTAATCGCGTCGACCGAATTGATGCCGGTCACGCCCCGCACGTTGGGTTCGAAGGTCAGTAAGTGCGGAGAAGGGGGCAGTTGCCGTAAAACTTGGGGGCCTAAGCTGTCGGCGACGAAGCGGTCGTTGCCTAAACCGACCACCAAAATTTTGGCGCGGTCGGTAATTAACGGCCGTAAGGCTTTGGCCAGTTGGGTTACCAAGGTGGTGGTGTCGGCGGCGTCGTCGTCCAGTGCCAGATTGACGTAAGTGCCCACGGGTTTGCCAATATTGCGTGCGGCTTCGGCGGTGGAAATCGTGGTGGTGTGAATCGTTAAGTGGGGCAACTTTTTGCTGGTAACACGAACGCCGTCGGTAGTGGCCGGGCGTCGTCGTAATAATTCACAAGCCAAATCGCTGACGATGGTCATTACGGTAATTATCGCCCGAAATTTGTGTTTGCAACAAACGCGTTAAAGTGCTATACTGCAATATATGAACGTGGGGGATAAAGCAAGCAAGCAAGCAAGCAAGCAAGCAAGCAAGCAAGCAAGCAAGCAAGCAAGCACTGGTAAACTCTTAATTTTAATTGTTGGTATAATTTTAGCCACCGGGTTGTTGGTGGCGGTGGCCTCAATTACGTTTGTCGTGCTCGACACCAACAGCCCGGTGCACAGCGCAAAATTTTTGACCGCATCGGCTTGCCCTCATACTATAACTACTAGAAAGTATGATATGTATGATAGTGCGCAGCACTGCGTTAGAACTTTTTGCGTACAATGTGGTAGGCAAATAAGTATTTTAACAGAAAAGCATAATCATACGGTGACTATTACCCACTATGCGACCTGTACTGATCCCGCCATTGTCAATGTGCAATGCCGCAATTGTGAGTACAGTCGTACCGAAAGCCAAGGTAATTCCTTAGGCCACGATTATTGGGTAGAAGTAACCAACATTCCGGCCACGTGCACGACGGCGGGTGAAAAAGTTCTTAAATGCGCCCGTTGCGACGAAACGCAGACCGCAATCTTGCCGGCACTGGGGCACCGTTACGGCGAGTGGACAATGACCAGTTTAACGGCGGACAACCAACGGGTAGAAAGTCGTACGTGTACTGTTTGTCAGGACACGGAAGAACGCACGGTTAAGCCCGGAAAGTATTGCCACCAAATCACCCTTGAACAAAAAAGTCTTGATAAAGAGTTGCTTATTACCACCACGGTCTATACTGACCAAGGCACGCCGTTTAGCACGGTGCAGGCTTTGCTTAACTACTTAAACAGTCTAGTAAACTTTGACTACTTAGTCTGTACGGGGAACGTGCGTTATTACGACCCGTATAATAGCCGGTGGGCGACGGGTAGCATAACGCGGTTCGGTCGGTCGATAGACAACGCGTTAATGTATTACTACACGCGGGTTGACGGAACGGAAATACCGGTGATTCCGGCGCTGGGTGATTTGAGCATTGCTGATACGGTTGGGCAGTTAAACATCGTAAAATAGCACTTGTCAAAAGTAAAAAAGGAGTGTATAATAATCAATATTATGGCAAACATCAAAAGTTCGATTAAACGTATCAGTGTCACCAAAAATAAACAGGCACAAAACAAACCTATTAAATCTAATTTGGCTACTGAAATTAAAAAATTCCAAACATCGGTTATTAACGGCGAATTGAAGCACGCAGAATCACAATTGAGTATTGTTTTCGCAACCTTAGATGCGGCGGCAGCGGATCACGTTATCCACAAAAATAAAGCCGATCGTCAAAAAGCTAAATTGTCGGCCATGTTGGCCAAAGCCAACAAAGGCAAAAAAGCCACCAAGGCTCCGGCGGCAAAAACGACCTCTGCGACTACTGTGACCGCACCGGTAACACCTAAGGTCGCAACACCCGCGACCAAGCCGGCGACAGCGGCCAAAACGACCGCCAAGCCCGCCGCGAAAACCAGTAAATAATTAGGAGCGGTTTACCAACCGCTTTTATTAAGCAAGGAGCCAAAATGTTAGAATATGATGTCACCGAGTTGGATCAGGATTTCATGACCCTATGGTCAACCTATTTATTGTCGGGGAGTATGGATTTCCCGCGCTTGACCGCCTTGGCCGAGTTAGGACAAATTAACGCGGTGCAATCATATTATTTGTTTGCCAATACCAACCAAAGCAATACTAAAATTGACGCCATTATCGACGGTTATGCGGCCGCCGATCCGCACCAACTGTTGGCACGTTTACACCGGTTAAGTTACGAGAATGTCGTTAACGGGATACCCGATGGGCCAGAACTTAAACGTTTGTACCACCAAAACGTCATTGATTTATGTACCCTTTACGACCGGACGCAAAACCCCTTATTGTTGGTGCAGGCGAACGAAGTGGCGACGTGCGACGATCTGCTGGCTAAGTCGGCAAAAAAACAGATGCACGCGCTGGCCGGCAAAGGACTTTGGCAACAGTTCCGTAACGAAGCTAAGGGGGTTGGTGCCGACCGCACTGAACCAGCCACTGCTGTCAAGTTTGCCTTGGGCAAACACCTTGTGTTGTTTACGCCGAACAATGTTTTGCACAAAAATGAAAAGAAATTGGGTGTCGAATTGTTAACTGCTATTGCCAACCGGTCGTATTCGCCAGAACTGGCCGTTAAATTGGCCGCAATCAAGCCAGTCCCAGCCAAATTGAGCCGTTGCGTAGTGAACGGGGTCGACCCTTTGCGCGTGGTCAATTCGCCGTTAGATTTAGAGCGTTAATTATTCTTCCGTATTTTTGGTGAACCAAGCCTTGAATTTGCTTTTGCCTTTAATATGTACCACTGCTGAATTAAAGTTGCGGTTGCTTAATTTGTACAATTCTTCGGCAATCGTCGCCGGCGAAGTCCCCGTTTGTTCGGCATACTCTAAACGACCGATGTCGTTGCTGATGCGGTAGCGGTAGGCTTTGTTGGTCGAATCTTGCTTGATGCGGTTTTCGGTAAAGTTAGTTTTAGCGGTCGGCAGATTAACCGTGGTAACGTCAATTTTCAGCGGCGCTACTTCTTTACGCAGAGCAGTGGTGAAGGTTTCGACGGCTTTTTTGCTGGCACAATAAACGCTGCTAAACGCTGGGGCGGAGTTAGCCATACTGCAAGAAACGTTAATAATTTTACCTTTACGGTGTTCACGCATGAACGGAATCGCGGCTTGGCACGCGCTGATCACGCCCAGTAAATTGGTGTTGATGACCTTAACGATGTCGGTGGTCAGTAACTCTTCGACTGCCCCTGTTAAACCAATGCCAGCGTTGTTGATTAAAACATCAATTTGACCTTCTTTATTGTAAATTTTACGAATCGATTCTTTAACCGCGTCAGGATTAGAAACATCGGTCGGCATGAAAATAATGTTGTCGTCGTTACCTTTTTCCCGAGAAAGATTATAAACGATGTCAGCATATAAAGAAAAACAGTGGGCGGTCGCTAAACCAATTCCCGAAGACGCACCGGTAATGACCACAACGCGTTTGTGCCAAGTGGTTGGGTCACTGAGTGCGGTGATTTCTCCGTTTGCTTTCAAAGCGGTACTGGCTTCCGCTTTTTCCGAATCCAGTCGTTGTTCCAAAACGCTCAATGCGTCGTCCAAATCTAATGGTTCGTTAGCGGTTACCTGTTGGTATTCAGACTTATTTAATTTGAACTTATTTTTCATCTTAACCATAGTATACTACTGATGTTAGGTTTTCTCAACATTTTTTTGATTTTTTTATTGTCGATTTGACAAATTTTGCATACAGAATTACCATGCACTATATGGAAATATCGGTAATTGCAACAACTCACCCTAACCACCAAACGGAAAAACGTGAGTTAGATCGCTTTGGTGGTATGGCGGCGGGGGTGTGCTACATGGCACACGACTTTGCTACTTTGCGCGGGGAAGACGAAACTAAGACTTTTCGGCGTGCCCAATTAACTAAGGAGAATGGCCACCATAGCGTTTACGATCACGCGACGATTACGTTGTATTTACACTGTATCCCGCGCGTGTTGGAAGGCTTATTGGATAACGAACGCTACATGGTGTCTTCGGTGAAAAGCGGGCGTTACACTTTGCACCCGTTGCCGGATGATGAGCAAGTCGTTTACGACAAGTGGCAAGCCAAGTTCGCCGACTTGATTCGCACACGTTACCAAGCTGAATGTCCGACCTATTTTACCGATAATAAAATAAAAAAATTGGCGATGGAAAACGCTCGTTACGTGACCAGTTGTTTCACTATGGTTTCGATGTTACATACCGTATCGTACCGGCAATTGAATTATCTGTACGGTTTTATCAGTGATTACGCAACCCGTAAAGTCAAGACTACGTTTGAAAAACGTTTGCAACCGTATCTTAAAGAATTTATTAAGCAGTTAGACGCAACAGGTTACATTGACCCGTTATTGGTACAAAACGGCAAGCACCGTCAATTATCATTATTTACTGACCATGACGTGCAAGAATACTTTGGCGACGTGTACGCGACCAATGTCCGTTGCTCGTTCGCAGTATATATGCACTTGAACCGTCACCGCACTTTGAAGTATGCGATGCACGTGCCGGCGGAACCATCTAAGTTAGAGTTTTATGTGCCCGAAATCATCGCTGACCAACCGCCCTTACGCCAAGAATGGTTGGCTGATTTGGATAAATTACGCGACCATTATCCGCAAGCGATGTTGGTGAACGCTACCGAAATGGGTAATCTAGACGATTTTATTTTGAAAGCCATTGAACGTAAATGCTCGTGCGTAATGCTAGAAACAACGCGGGTGGTGAATGGGGTGTTAAATAAATACCAAGCCGCGTTACAGGCCAGTGGTCATACGGGAGCGAGGACCTTGGCGGGTATGCAACACGGTGCTCATTGTACCTTCCCCGGTTTCAAATGTGACCACCCGTGTGGCTTCGCGGCGGCCATTAACGAAACGCGCCACATTTAGTCGGTTAATAATTAAAAATCGAACTATAAAAAACCGCCGAGTGGGGCGGTTTTGTCATTGAAAAGTGGGGTAAAACCCGAGCGGTTACGCCAACCAAACCAAGTCTTTATGTACGCACATACAAATAATGTCCAGTAACCAAATAATGTTCCAACCAAAGAAGATACGTAAAATTGCGAAGCCGTATTGTTCGCGTTGGAAACAAACGATGATGCCGAAGATACAACCCACGACGGGTAAAATTGCGATAATTAAGGACGCAACAAAATTCAAACCAAAATATGCTTTTTGTGCCATAGGGTATTATAACGGGCGATAAAAATTAACGCAAGCAATTTTACGCAGATTATGCTTTTTTTATTGCCAAACACGAAAAAATGTGTTATAAATACTTGTTATTGCTGTTGTAGCACAGTGGTAGTGCACTGCCTTGGTAAGGCAGAGGTCACGAGTTCGAGCCTCGTCAACAGCTCCAAATATACTAAATAAAAGGTTTTTATAATGTGGGAGATTTTCGGCAAGCCTAAAACAAATGCTAAAAGAGAAAACCGTGTTGAAAGTTTGCATCAGTTAAAACTGACCACGCAAATTATTGATAAATCGTTTTCATTTTATAATTTGGATTACAAATATAAAAATAAAGCATATGATTGTTTTAGAGAAATTTTCAGCAGCGACTTTTTGAAGCAAAAATTTTTAGGGGTTTATAGTACTCTTTATGTTAGTGATTCTGACGATTTTAGAGAGCTGTGGCAGATAAAAGATGTTGAAATTCTGTTTGGAAACAGTGTCAATCCTTTTGTGACGAATTTGATGATATTGTTGGGCAGTGCTATTCACCAAGCAAAAATGAAAGATTTAAAATTTAATAAAAAACAGATCAACTGTCATAAAACCCGAGTAAGAGAGTGCTTCACAAATGATTTAGAAAATCGGGGCTATGAGGGGATAAGGGTTTCCCAAATGCTTTGGGCAACTTACTTTATAAATTGCAGAATAATTGAAGTTGGAAATTTGCAATATGAGTTTGATGGTTCCATAGATAAAATAAAAATACATGTTCCTCATATGCCAAAACTTGACATGGAAAAAGTGAAGGAATCTCTATTTGACTCAAAGAAAACACTAAAAAAATATTTCCGCTTTGACGATAAACAATATATCTGTAACAGTTGGCTCTTAAGCAAGCAGTTGTCACAAATATTGGACAACAATTCTAACATTAAAAAGTTCCAAACATTGTTTAAAATTAAAGATGGCGATGACTGCACGGGGGACATTTTAAATCATGTTTATGGTTTAAAATCTTGCGATGACTATGGCAAACTTCCTGAAAAGACATCTTTACAAAGAAAAATTAAGGCGGAACTTATGAAGGGAACAATTTTTAGACTTGGTTGCGGACAGTTGATTTGATTATTGCAAACGAAAATTTTGATTATTTAGCTTTTTAATGTTATAATCAAACAGTGTCGCAAAATATAAGTTATAATTATTATTGGGAGGAACAAATGTTTAGTAATTTAACTGCAAAAGAAAAGGAATCAAAGTTTTCCCAGCTATTAGGTTATGCAAATAAAATTGCCAATAAAAAATTAAAAAACGCTTGTATAAGAATACTTAATGATTATAAACCGACCTACTTTGCCGAAGTGCGGGACACGACGGCATTGAAGGCATTCATGCAGGAGTAAGAACACATCAAAATTATGATGGTGGACTTATTGATCATATACTAAATGTGGTTACACATTCTTATAATATCGCAAAAGTATATGAAAATGAAATTGATATAGATTTAGTTTTGTTTGGTGCAATTCTACATGACCTAGGAAAAGTTAAAATTTTTGATGAATGGAATGAAAAAGCAAAAGTCAAAGGAAATCTCAATTTTAGATATTTACTGGTTGACCATTGTTATATCGGGCAGTAAATTTGTGAAAAATATTTAGATGAAGAAAAAGTTGACGAAAAACTGAAATATCAAGCATTGCACATCATTGCTACTCATATGGATACCATGGAAAAACATATGGCAGAATGTTATATTGTGAGTTATGCCGATTCTGTTGATGCCGATGTGATGAATTGCATAAGTTATCCCCGCAATGCAATCAATCCAATCATGCAAAATTATATTTATAAAAGTGATAATCGGTAGGGCTTGCTGGCGTGAATCACTCAGTTTTTTAACTTGTGATTTATCTATAAAAACCGTTGCCAATATTTTATTGGCGGGAACGTTTTTTGAAGTTTAATCCCGACCACAAAATTAACGCGATTTGGATGGGAATACCTAAGAAATAAAGAGTGGCAAAATTATCGAAGCCGAGTGAAACGAAATTTAAGTGCAAGGCAAACAAAGTTGCCCAAACCAGCGCGGAAACCGCAGCAATAATGGGCTTGGGACTGCTCCATATCGCACAAAAGATAACAACGACTAAACAAGATAACGGGGCAGCCCAAACAAAGGCCATCCAGTAATTGTAATGATAAATTAGTAGCAGTTGGACATAAACAAAAGTAGCGGTAAACCATACCAAAGAAATTGATAATAAGGCAATAATTATTTTGTTGCGGGTCATCGCCCGGCGTTTTTTGGCGCCTTCGGCTTGGTTGCGTTGCGCGGTGCTTGCGTCCAGTTCCTTTTTACATAAAGTATCCAAAGCAACATTGTAAAAGTTGCTTAACGCGATTAAAGTGTCTAAATCGGGGACGGTGTCACCGTTTTCCCATTTGGAAATGGATTTATCGGAGTAACTAAGTATTTCTGCCAATTCCAGTTGCGTTAATTTCTCGGCTTTGCGTAAAGTAGTAAGATTAGTCGCCAACAAACTCTTTTCGCGTTCCATGTGTTCATTGTAGCTAATGATAACCGGTTTGTAAAGGACAATTCTCGTTTGGTGAGAGTTAAAGATTGGTAACTCTCGCGGGAGAGTGTAAAAGATTATAGCGTTTATAGGCGTATTCTCTTGGTAAAAGACATTATTTAAAGTATGGTTGCTTGTTATCAAAAAGGAGTAAATAACATGAACAGAAAAACAATCCCGATTTTCTTTACTTGCGATGACGCATACGCGCCGTTTTTGGCGGTAGCCTTAGAGTCCTTAGAACAGAACGCCAGTCGTCGCTATAATTACCACATTCGCGTTCTGCACGCTAACAGCCTTAACGCGACTAATCAAGCCAAAATTAAGCAAAAATATCACGGTGGCAATTTTATTATTGAGTGCGTTGATGTGACTGAGGTCGTTAAAGCCTTCACCAGTAAATTCCACGTGCGCGATTACTATTCGCAAACGATTTATTACCGCTTATTTATTGCGTCGCTGTTTCCGCAATACGACAAAGTGTTATATCTGGACAGTGACATTGTCGTGTTGGGGGATATTTCACGTTTATACCGTTACCGTTTGGGTAAAAATTTGTTAGGGGCAGTGACCGAAGAGTTCGTCCAAACGGTGCCCGATTTGCAGAAATATACCGAACAACATTTGGGCTTAGCCGACAGTAAACAATATTTCAATTCGGGCATTTTAGTGATGAATTTACGTCGCTTGCGGGAAATCAATTTTGAAAAGATTTTTTTAGGTCTGGTGGACAAGGTGGCCTTTTACGTTGCCCCTGACCAAGATTATTTGAACGTGATTTGTCGCAACCAAGTGCGCTACTTGCCCGGAGTTTGGAACAAAGAGCCAATCTTAAAACCGTGGATTAAAGATAAAGACGTCAAGTTATTGCATTATGCAGTCGATAAAAAACCGTGGCACAAACGGGGGCTTTTGTACGAAAATTATTTTTGGCAGTACGCTAAGCAAACCGATTTTTATGACGAGATTGTGCAACATTTGGCAAATTTTACGCCTGAGCAACTGGCCGAAGCCGAACAACAAACCGTAAATTTGGTTGCCAAAGCCAAGGCCGAAGCCGAAGACGTGGTCGAAAACCAACGTATTGCCCAAGTCGTCCGGGAAGTTTGCCCCGATTAGGAGTAAAGATGAAACTTGATATTGATTGTTTGAAAGAAGATCCCGCCGAATTGGCCAAGTACCAAGCCATGATGGTTGACGACGAAAAAACGGGTAATTTCACCCATCACCATGACGTAGTTGACCCTAATGTTTATGAACCATTGGATGAGAATTTCCCTTATATTCGTCGTGGTTTTAAGTGGTGGTGGAAACAACACTTTTGGGGCTGGGTGGTGCGACGATATAGTAAGAAAATCAACCGCCAATTATTGAATCTTAAAGTTGAAGGGCGCGAAAACCTGCGGGGCGTTAAGGCGGCGATTGTGACTTGTAATCACGTGAGCAAAGTTGACAGTTTCGCGGTACGGGGAGCCTTACGGTCGGACGTAATGTACGTGGCGGCCGAATGGAATAACTGGCGTGGTTACATGGGCGAATTAGCACGCAACACGGGGTATATTGCTTTGCCTAGTACCATGAAGTTTTCGTTGATGCGTAACTTTAACAAGGCAATTCGTTATTATTTGGGTAAAGGCAAAAAGATTCTGATTTATCCCGAGCAAGCCATGTGGCGCGAGTACCGCAAACCGCGACCGTTACGGCCGGGGGCGTTCCATTATGCGGTGCAAAACAACGTCCCGATTATTCCCATGTTTATTACGATTAAGGACAAACCGCAAATGGTTGATGCTAACGGTAAGGCCAACTTCGGAGACTATACCATTCACATTCTACCGCCAATTTACCCCAATCCCGAATTGTCGGTCAAAGATAATGAGCAGCAAATGCAAGCCAAAAACGCCCAAGCGTGGCGCGAAGTTTACGAACGGGTTTACCAAAAGCCGTTGGTTTACGAAAAGTAAATAATCTCAACAAATCGAACGAACTGTTGAAGTAGCACCGCTGCCCGTTGTCGACGAAAGCCAAATAGAAAAATAATCGCACTTTACCAAATTTAGTTTTCACAGTAAAAAGCCCGCTTTTAGCTAAGCCATTTTGACTGCCGGAGCGAAGCGACAGCACTTGTAGCAAGACAAGCACGCACCTAAGTAGTGTTAAAAATGTTTACATTATAATTTTATTATGCTATAAAATTTTTGCTTGAACAAAACAATAAAGAGTAATTTAGCGGGGTAATGATGAATTTTGCTATTGTAAATAAAAACGGCATTATTTGTGCGGTTGTAGATAACGATGAACAAGTTATTTATGACGAGCAATCTGCTTTAGATTTGTTAATAAATGCAAAACATAAGGCCGGAACGAAAAATATAATTATTGACAAAAATTTGATTAGAGAAGATTTTTTCATTTTGAGTACGGGACTTGCCGGTGCAATTTTGCAAAAATTTATAAACTATGGTGGCAGAATTGCAATTTTCGGCGATTTTTCAAAATACACAAGTAAGCCGTTAAAAGATTTTATTTATGAAAGTAATAAAGGCGAAAGTATTTTTTTCGTCCCGACAAAAGAAGAAGCAATCCTTAAACTGTGTAAATGAATTACAATGTCGAGCGGATAAAAACAGGTGAGATTATTTAATCTCACCTATTTTGTAGTTGTAAAGATTAATGCCCTTGGTTGGACTTTTTTATGTTTATAGTTACTCCGTGTCCAAGGCTTTGTAGATGTTCAGTATGGTGTTCGGGTTGTCTTGTTCCAGTTGGCGGAGCAGTTCTTTGGTGGCTTGGCGCTTGCCGGTTTTGCCACATTGACCTAACGGGCAACCGCAATGAATAAAGTGCAAAGCGTTTGCGTCGCGCCAGTTCGCAATGTCGCGTTCGCGGACTAAACAAAACGGGCGGATCAGTTGCATGCCAGCAAAGTTTTTACTGTCCAATTTGGGGGGCATGGTTTTGACCTTGGCGTTATAAAACAGGTTCATTACTACCGTTTCGGCGATGTCGTCCAAGTGGTGCGCCAGCGCAATTTTGTTGCACCCCCGTTCCTTAGCGGCGGCGTAGAGATAACCGCGTCGCATGCGCGCGCACAGGTAACACGGCGAACCACCCGCCTTGGTCACGACTTTAAAAATGGGTGACGAAAAGATTTCCAAAGGGATACCTAATTGTTCGGCGGTAGTTTTGACGGTGGCTAAGTCGGCTTCGCTGTAACCCGGATCCATGCATAAAAAAATTACCGAAAAATTTTCACGATGAGCCAATTTACTTTGGCGTGCTAGTTCTTGTAAACACAATGCCAAAGCGAAACTGTCTTTACCGCCCGAAACGCAAACGGCAATCTTATCACCATCATTGATTAAGTGGTACTTATCAACAGCCCGAATAAAGGGTGGCCACAAGTGGTGGTTTTTAGAAATAGATTTCATACTTTTTCGCAATATTGCGCTTGGCACGGAGTTTCATGTCTTTACTGCTGACATTAGTGCTTAAACGGCCTTTGGTGACGTCAATTTCGATGGTATCGCCCGTTTGAATGTTGGCAAAGTCTTGGTTATCAAAGCCGTTCGGTGTAATGTTGGCCACAGTTAGTACCGGGGTAGTGGCACAATAACCGTCGGTAATTAAAGCAATGTCGTTGGCTTTGTTCATAGCAACAATGGTTTGAACAATAATTGAAACGTCGCAATGTAAGCAGTTTTGCAACACAATCACGCCGTTATCAATTGCATTCGAGGTTAAGGCCATTAACGCGTCGGTTAAACTGCGGTACACCCACGCTTGGCTTTCGGTAGTCAGGGGGGCGGTGTCGGCCGAAACTACGTAGGCTTCGTCGGCAAGATTGCCTTTTAAGGACGGGAACAAACCCGTAGGGATTTTCAACTCGATCATGTCCAGTAACTTAGCAAATTGCAAAACTCCGGTGATATTACCGCCGTTGGCTTGGTATTGTGCCAAACTTTCGGTCAGCGTGCGTTTGCTGATTAAACGTTTGGTCGTGATAATATCGTCGGCACGTTCTTTGGCGGCTACGCCAGTTGCTACCGCAAAGTCTAGGGTTGCCCCTTGGTTAACTACTAATTTAGATGCCCCAGGTAAAGTTAACCCCAATGCTTCCGCCAGTTGGAAAAAAGTTAAGGATAAGGTGTCATTAGGGGCGATACCGACTTGACGCGCGTAAGTCATGGTCAAGTGATCAATCTCGGTGGCTTTAATTTCGCGAGTGGCAAGTTTACCCGCCGCCAGTAACATAGTTTCATCGTAAGTAGGGTTAATCCCCATCGGCATTAGTAAAACAGGACAATTGATCTGGGTGCAACCTTCCAAAATGCCTAAGCCCATTACGTTATTGTCAACGACCGCAACCACACAATCCAACAAATTGGTACGCACAAGGGCGGCTACGCTTTTGGCGACAAAGTCAGTATAGTTGCGGGCGTATTTGGCCGTAGCCGGGGTTAAACGTTTTAAGTAGTCAAAATTTTCTAGGTTAAACGTTAAAGGTACCGCATTTTCTTTGCGAATACCAAATGCTAAATTGCTAACCATGGCTTGACTGTGGTTTTGAATACAATCGATGATGCCTACAACCAGTACGTTGTTTTCGCCGGGAATAGCAACTCCGGCAGCGGCTAAATCCGCCAATTTTAACATTTTTGTGCTTTTGTCGTATGAGCGTAAGTTCATTACCTAAATTATAGCATAACTGTTTCGTTGCCGGCAAGATAATTGTTAAGATATTTGACCAAATCATGGCCTAATTCGGCTTCCAAAGTACTGGCTAAGTCGTAAGTAGTGCCAAACTGGAAGCAGTGGTCGGTTGCGAATTTACTTAGTGCGTGGTTAAGGTTGACGTGACCAACCATGGTGGTAATATTGTAAAACAGCAACATACCGCGGGCGTAGGTGTTGATAGTGTATTCACTGGCCGATTTATAACCGACGGGGCCTAACAACATCTGGCGTGTGTAGGGGACTTGGTATTCGTCCATGATGCTTTCAAACATTTCAATGGCCTTGATGTTCTCTTCGGCGGTGCCGGTTAGGTTTTTGCCGTATTGCGGGTGGTCTTCGAAAAACACGGCAGTACTGTATTCGGCCAAACCTTCGTCGATCCACGCAGTTGTGTTTTGGTTATTGCCGACCAGGCCGTACCACCATTGGTGAGCAATCTCGTGAACAATCACTGTTTGGTATTGTTTTTGGTCAGTAACGTCCAAAGCAATGTAAACTAAGGCACCGTATTCCATACCACCATGCAGGAAGTCAGTTTGCACGACTGATAAAGTGGCGTAAGGGTAATCAATAAATTGGTTGGAAAAATACGCCAACGCGTTGCAGGCGGTATATAAACTGATTTCAGGAATCGTGTCGTTTAGGTAGTAATAATTGACCATGGTATCACCAACCGCACGCGAGATAACTTTGAAGTCACGGGACAGCACCACGGCAAAGTCGCGCAACAGATATCCGCGATACTGGTTGTTGCCGATGGCTTCGCCACTGGTAGCAACAATGTAGCCGGCGGGTGCGTTAAAAGTAACTTCAAAATTGTATGGTTCGTTATAAAAGGGGTCGCCGTTACTGCTGTAAGGGTAGATATCCCAGTCATTGTCGTAAACCACGGGGATAGCGTAGAAGTTCCCCAAATTGACCGCATTAGTAGTATAGCCAAGACGGTGCTTAACGTGTGGAATTTTAATTGTATATTCAAGGTCAATGGTTACGGTTTGGTGAGGAGACAGTGTTTGTTTTAACGGAACGGTTAGTACCGTGTTGTCGGTTTCTCCCAAAATAGTGTGTGGCGTGGTGACTTTGACGTAACCGGCGTCAAAACCGTTAGGGTAAGCCCGAGCGATTTCGTTTTTAGCGACAGCGGGGTAACGGGCATCTTTCTGGTAGGCGTTGGCAAACAAATAAAATTTAACTGCGGTTAGGTATTGGTCGCTGTGGTTATGGTAAGTTGTGGTTTGTTTAACGGCCAAAGTATGATTATTTTCGCTGTAATTACAATCCAACTTAATGGTGCCAGCATCTTGGGCTGCGGCTTGTAAGGCGGTCAAGTTAACCCGGGTCGGGGTTAATTTACCTAAGCCGATAACGCTGAAAACAATGGTTATGGTCAATACGCAAGCAATAACCAAGGCCCAAATTTTACGTTGCAGTTTGCTCATACCAAATTTTATTACGCGGTGATGGAGAAAAAGACTTTGACATTTCGACAAATACTGCTTTACACTTAATTCCGTTATGGCAAAATATATTTTTGTAACGGGCGGGGTTGTTTCGGGTTTAGGCAAGGGTATCACCGCGGCCAGTTTGGGTAAACTATTAAGATTAAGAGGTTACCGTGTGTCGGTACAAAAAATTGATCCTTATTTGAATATTGATCCCGGCACGATGAGCCCTTACGAGCACGGTGAAGTTTTTGTTACCGACGACGGAGCTGAGACTGATTTGGATATTGGTCACTACGAACGTTTTTTGGATATCAATTGCAGTCGTAAATCAGGAATTACCACGGGGCAAATTTACTCCAAAATTTTTGCCAAAGAACGTCGCGGCGATTACTTGGGACATACGGTGCAAATTGTTCCCCACGTGACTAACGAAATTAAAAACTATATGCGCGAAATTGGCGAAGGTCAAGACATTGTGATTATTGAAATTGGTGGTACGGTCGGTGACATTGAACAATCAGTTTATATCGAAGCTATTCGCCAATTCCGTCGGGAATTGGGTATTGGTAATAGTGTTGCAGTGCACGTCACTTTAATTCCTTACATCGCTTCCAGTGGTGAAATTAAAACTAAACCCACCCAAAACAGTGTCAAAGACCTACAACAATTAGGTGTTTTTGCCGACGTATTGGTTTGTCGTACTACGGCGGGCATTGAACTTGACCAAGAACACCGTGATAAGATTGCGATGTTTTGTGGCTTAGATAATCAAGAAGACGTTATTCATAATCGCGATTGTCGTACTATTTACGAAGTGCCGTTAATGTTCGCTAAACAGAAGTTTGACCAGATCGTCTTAAAAAAATTAAATTTAAAGTTAAATAAATGTGATTTAAGCGAATGGCAAAAAATTGTTGATAAATTATGTGATGATCATTTACCGGAAGTGACCGTAGCGCTTGTTGGTAAATACGTGGCGGTTGCTGACGCGTACATCAGTGTAACCGAAGCATTAAAACACGCCGGAATTGTCAACAATGTTCGTACCAAAGTTAAGTTGGTGCAAGCCGAAAACCTTGAACGTGACGGGGCAGAACCTTGGTTAAGTGACGTGCAAGCAATTTTAGTGCCGGGTGGGTTTGGTAACCGTGGGGTAGAAGGTAAAATTGCCGCGATTAAGTACGCTCGCGAAAATAACATTCCGTTTTTGGGAATTTGTTTGGGTATGCAAACTGCGGTTATTGAATTTGCACGTAATGTTTGCGGTTTACGTGACGCAAACAGTACCGAATTTGTGGACAAATTGAAGTATCCAGTTATCGATATTATCGAGGACCAAAAAGATATTACGACCAAAGGTGGCACAATGCGTTTGGGGTTGTACGATTGTGCACTTAAACCAAACACTTTGGCGGCCAAATTGTACGGCAAGAGTACGATTAAGGAACGCCACCGCCACCGTTACGAATTTAACAATCAATACCGTACGCAATTGGAACAAGCGGGTATGGTGTTCAGTGGGATCAATCCGCAAGCTAACTTGGTGGAAATTATCGAATTGCCCAGTCACCCGTTCTTTATCGCGTGTCAATGTCACCCTGAATTGTTGTCGCGTCCTAACCGACCGCACCCGTTATTTAAGGGCTTAATCGCCGCAGCCGTCCAAAAGTAACTTATCCGCCAGTAAGGCAATGAATTCGCCGTTAGTCGGCCGGTCATTTTTAGTGAAGATTTTACTACCGAACAAATTATTGATGTTGTCAATTTTGCCGCGGTTCCAGCAAACTTCAATCGCGTGTCGAATCGCGCGTTCAACTTTGCTGGCGGTGGTATCAAATTGTTTGGCTACGTCTGGGTAAAGCCGTTTAGTGATTGACGAAATAATTTCGGTGTCCGCGATGCACAGTTTAATTGCTGCCCGTAAGTATTGGTAACCCTTAATGTGTGGCGGAATACCAATAGTGACGAAAATACTGGAAATTTTTTTATCCAGCGCAGATGGTTGGATTTTCGCCGGTTGCAAGAACTCGTTCAGTAGTGTGACCGCCCGTTGTTCTTTTTCTTTGAAAAGGGACAAAATTAACTCCTGTAATTCGTCCCGTGTCATTTGTGACAATGTGAATTGTGCTTGCGTAATTGCATTACTGTTGTTCATAAAAACATTTTCCCCCATATTATTTGTCGAGTTACGACGTAATAAAAAACATTTTGTCGAATAACCACGAAATAACCAAACGAAAGCAATATACAGATTTATACATTTTAAATAACATTTGTTGTTGACAGATCGTATATTTGGGAATATATATTGTACAATATGGGAGAGCAATACATTAAGTGTCCAAAGTGCGACTTAAATTACTGCACTAAAAAAGAAAAGATTTGTGCCAGTTGTAAGCAGAAAATGAAAGCCATTACCCCTAACTTGTTGGATGCGGGTAAAGTGGCCGAGTTGGGTTTATGTCCAATTTGTAAGGTGAATTATATTACCGAAGATGAAACAGTTTGTTCGACATGTTATGCGGATACGGATTTAACCGATGAAGAAATTGTGGCAATGTATGGTGAAAAAGAAAGTAACGATGAAGATGATGATGACGACAGCAGTGACGACGAAGGTTTGAGCCCAGTCGATGATGACGATGATTTAAGTTTGACTGCGGATGACGATTTGGAATTGTTAAACGTTGCCGGTATTGATAACGATGACGACGATTTGAACGATGACGATGACGAAGAAATGGTTGACCCATTGGAAGAAGACTTCGACGACGAAGATGAATTAGAAGACGACGACTTTGATTTGGACGAAGATGATGATGACGATGACGACGACCAAGATTAATGGTTAGTTTTGGTCGGTTGGAGTAGTGTCTGGTTTAGGCTTACGTTGGCGTTTGGTGATTTTGGCAAACCAATTTTCGATTGCGGTTTGGTATTTGCAAAAAAGAAGAAAAAGAAGGCCTAAGACGGCAAAAATCGCTATCCAAACGGGGATACCCCAGCCGTGGAACGGAATAATTGACCCCGTGCCGAGAAAGCAGACAGTGGCAATATAAAGTGGTTTAGCAATTAACATGGTTGTAATAAAGAACGGAAATTTCATGGTTGTCAAACCAGCCACAATACACAAAATATCGTCGGGGAAAAAGGGCAGTACTTGCATAATTAAAAACAGTACATTGCCCTTGTTGCCCAGGTAATTTTTGTATTTAGTGGTGGCTTCATCGCCTATGCACCACACAACGGCTTTTTGTCCAAACAGGCGACCAATATAAAAGCAGATAATTGATCCAGCTACGGCAGTGGCGTAAGTGATAAAAAAAGTCTGCCAAGGGCCAAAGATGGCAATGCCCGCCAAGATGATTAAAAAACCGGGTAGCGGTAGCAAGATGACGTCCAATAATTTCATAATAATGTAAACCACGTAAGCCCAGCCACCGGTTTGCAAAATTAAGGCCTTGATGCCATCAAGGTCGGTTAAATCTTCGAATAATCCACACCAATGCAAAATGGCTAATGCGCCAATAATAATAAAAGTAAGTACATTAAAAACAAATAAACTGCGGGCCCATGCTTCGCGTTTAATAACTAAACACAACAGCGAACCAAAAGTAAACAGCGTGCAGCAAGTGTAACCCAATGCTTGCAAGTACCACTCGGCACGGTTAAGGCTGGTGAACATGGCGGTTAACATTAGTCCGTACAACAATAAATTAACTATTATCAGCCACCAATTTTTTTTCATGCTGACACCTCGGTAACAGTGGCTTGCTGCACATTTTGCAAGGCTTTAACGTTACGCACGGTGTACAACGTCAAGGTCATCAGCATCAGTACATCGCAAATTATCAATAGTGTTGCTGAGTACGCATTAGGGATGTTCGTCCAAATCACGTGTACCAACATGGTGAAATACAAAAAGCAGGTGGTGACTTTGCCGTGCCATTGCGCACTGTACGTGGTGCCCGTTTTTTTGATAATGACCAGACCTTCAATACCTAAAATAGTTTCTTTAATTAAAAACATAATTAAAATGATCAATACTACGTAATTATTAATACACAAACTGATGATAATGGCCAGCAAGGTTAATTTATCGGCGATGGGGTCCAAAGCTTTACCCAGGGGACTGGTTAGGTTAAAGTGGCGCGCAATGAAACCATCGGCTAAGTCAGTAAGCCCCGACAAGATAATTAAACCCGCCGCCCAGTAAATCGCCCCCGCAAAAAAAGCCCACAAAATAAACGGGATTAAAACAATCCGCAAGCAAGATAAAACATTGGGAATGGTGAAAATTTTTTGGCTCATGGGTAATTACCTAACTATAATATGTACCAATTTTACCCGCTTAGCAAGTAATGATAAAAATAAAACCGTGTGCAAAAAAAACTTTACCGATTAGTATTATTCGTTTAACCTAACTTAGGTACTTTACGCCTTTATGCAAAGAACATCAATAAATTTCGATTATCCCCAGCCATTGCACGCACTACTGACAACGAACTGAACTTGGCGGGTCAATTATCCGGTGGTGAAATGAAAAGGATCGCTTTTGTACGGGCGGTTTCGCGGCGGGGTGACAGCTACATCTTTGACGAGCCGACCAATGACCTAGACGCGGATAATGTCAGCAACGTGTTGGCAATGATGCAAAAAGTAAAAACCAATAATATTGTCATTGTCATTTCTCACGATAAGCGGGTAGTCAACATCGCCGACAAAGTTATCAATCTATAAAACTTAAATTGGCGCTCTGGGCGTAGCCTGCGACGATAGTCGCCACAGGGTTCGAACCTGTGGCCGATAATGGTGTCGCAAGTACGGATTATTAAAAAACTATGACAAACAAGGTGCCAGAGTAACGACACCATTTGCGGATTTGGCGCGCTGGACAGGGTTCGAACCTGTGGCCGATAAAATATTATGCTAATATTTTGCCGGCCGTAGCCGGAAGATTTAAGTTATTTGGCGCTCTGGACAGGGTTCGAACCTGTGGCCGATAAAATATTGTACCAATATTTTGCCGGCCGTATCCGGAAGATTTAAGTTATTTGGCGCTCTGGACAGGGTTCGAACCTGTGGCCGATCGGTTAACAGCCGATTGCTCTACCGCTGAGCTACCAGAGCAGAACACCAATAATAACTGTATTATAACGGATAATTACAATTTGTCAAATACGAAATTATAAAAATTGACGGTGACCCGAAAAAACGGTAAAATATTGGGTATGGAACAAACAGCCATTTTGGAATTGAAAAACAACAAAGATTTTTACATTGGTAAAGACGTACTGGTTGGCGGTTGGGTGAAAAACTTTCGCGAATCAAAGGCGACCTCTTTTTTAGAAATCAGCGATGGTAGTACTTTCAAACCCTTACAAATCGTGATTCAAAAAGAAGGTAATAATAAAATTGATAGTATTACGTTGGGACAAGCGTTGCAACTGGGCGTGGCCGTCTTGGTGCACGGGGTGGTGGTTTCGGCTTACAACAATGCTGACGATGCTGAAATCAACGCGACCAAAATTGAAATTATTGGTCATTGCGCGGCGGATTATCCCATTCAAAAGAAAAAGACTAGTTTAGATTTCTTGCGTACAATCCCGCATTTACGCGTGCGCACCAATACCTTTACGGCGATGCTGCGTGTGCGTAACGCGTTATCCATGGCCATTCACGATTTCTTTCAAAGCAATAATTTCTTGTACGTGCACACACCGATTATTACCGGTGGTGACGCCGAAGGCGCAGGAGAAGCGTTCCAAGTTACGGCACCTGATTTCCAAGGTGATTTTTTTGGCGCACCGGCCAGTCTCACCGTGTCGGGGCAATTAGAAGCCGAAGAAGCCGCGATGGCTTTGGGGCGGGTTTACACCTTTGGCCCGACTTTTCGTGCGGAAAATTCCAACACTACGCGACACGTTGCCGAATTTTGGATGGTGGAAGCCGAAGCCGCTTTTATGAACCTGGACGCGATTATGGACAACGCCACCGCGATGATTAAACACATCATCAATTACGTGTTGCAACATTGTCCGGCCGAAATGGCTTTCTTCGACAGTTTCTACGAAAAAGGCTTGGTGGCTAAATTGCAAACGGTAGCGGCTAACGCTTTCGTGCGGGTGGGCTATGCCGAAGCCATTGACATTCTACAAAAGTCAGGTAAGGAATTTAAGTATCCGGTCAGTTGGGGTGTGGACTTGCAAACCGAACACGAACGCTATTTAACGGACGAATACTTTAAGAAGCCCGTTTTTGTGGTTAATTACCCGAGCGGTGTTAAGGCGTTCTATATGAAACAAAACGCGGACGGTCGTACCGTGGCGGCGACGGATTTGTTGGTGCCCGGTATTGGCGAAATCATTGGTTGCAGCGAAAGGGAAACTGATTATGACAAACTTGTGTCAGTGATGCAAGCCCGGGGCATGAATCTGGCTAATTATGAACATTACTTGGCGTTACGCAAGTACGGCTCGGTGACGCATAGTGGTTACGGCTTAGGCTTGGAACGCATGCTGATGTACTTGACGGGTATTACTAATATTCGCGATGTGCAGTTGCACCCGCGGGCAGTAGGAGAATTACGCTGATGAAACGCACTTACATTAAAGACGTTAAACCGGGTAAGGTTAAAATTGCGGGCTTTGTGGAAAATTTGCGTAACAAGGCTACGATGCAATTTATCGTGTTGCGTGACGTAACGGGAAAAATACAAATAACGGTAGAAAAAGCCAAGTTGCCGACAATCGCCACGATTATCGACGACGTGACCGTGGAAAGCGTGCTGACCGTGGAAGGGGAAGCCGTTAAGAATGATTACGTTAAATTGGGCGGTATGGAAATTATCCCGACCAAGGTGACGGTCGACAGTGTGGCTGCCACTTTGCCGATTGATAAAGACAGTGGCTTAGATTTGCGTTTGGATTACCGTTGGCTGGATTTACGCGACCCCGACAAAACTTTAATTTTCAAAGTGCAAACAGCGTTAGAGCACCACGCGATTACTTGGTTTAATCAGCACGGCTTTATTGGTATTCACACACCTAAAATAACCGCTATATCTAGTGAGGGTGGCAGTGAAGTGTTTGAAATTAAGAATTACTTTGGCGAAAAAGCCTACTTGACCCAAAGTCCGCAACTGTATAAACAAATGAGCATGATGGCTGGGTTTGACCGTACCTTTGAAATTGGCGAATGTTACCGCGCGGAAAGTAGTTTTACTTCGCGGCATGCAACCGAGTTCACCGCCATCGATGTGGAAGTGTCGCACATTAACGACCACCATGACGTGATGGATATTGAAGAAGATTTACTGCGTTACGTCTTTACCCAGTTACATAAAGACTTTGGCGACTTAATTGCGGTACCCACCGTAAAATTTCCGCGTTTGAAGTTGACCGAAGTTTACGACATTTTGCGTGACGAAATGCACTACACGATGCCTAAGGCCGCCCAAGGTGACATTGACCCCGACGGGGAACGTTTGATTGGTGAATACGTTAAGGCTAAGTACGGTTCGGATTTCGTTTTTATTACGGATTACCCCCACGCAGCGCGCGCGTTCTATACGCTAGGCGATAACTCGTTTGATTTATTGTACAAAGGCGTGGAAATTACCAGTGGGGCGCAACGTGAACACCGTTACGAACAACTGCGTCAAAACATTATTGATAAAGGTATTAACCCCGACCACATGACGGAGTATCTAGAATTTTTCCGTTACGGCGTACCCACGCATGGCGGTTTTGCAATTGGCCTAGCCCGTCTAATGGCGCGTATATTGTCTTTGCCAACTGTGAAAGA
Organism: uncultured Eubacteriales bacterium; assembly: GCA_948695535.1. GTDB lineage: Bacteria > Bacillota > Clostridia > Christensenellales > UBA1242 > RGIG8050. The sequence continues at coordinate 184,911 of CAPRTS010000001.1, forward strand.
AAGCAGTTTCATTTTCCGTGGCCCAACCAGATTGAAACCGTGATTTGGTAATATCTCTTGCTTTGGGCAGGAAAATAGGCTATAATATTATTGTATGGGGAATTTACAAAACGATAAACAAGCGTTGTTGACCACTTTGGCCGGTAAGGAACCAAAGTTAAAAGAAGGTATTAACGCACTTTTGAATGATAAATTAAGATTTGATTCGCTTGATCGTGCGGTTACCAATTTGAAGAACGCGCAAAATGAAACCAATTTGGGTAGCGTTGAGGCGGCTTTGCAGACGGCAATGACGCGTATCCGTGAACTAAATGAAACCAATAAAAAAGACATCGACGACGAAAAAGCCAGTTTGTATTTGTATACTTTGCAAAACTTAACCCAATGTTTAGGTTCTTGGCAATTTGAGAATGGTAACGAAAACCATTACACACCGCAGATTACTAAAAAGTTTAACACGGTCATGGCGCAGGCCGGAGTTATGGGCTTGGATATGGCGGTTATGCAAAAAAAATGTTCCGCTCATCAATACAAAGTAGCCGATGACCCATACTTAGCCGACTTTGAATTACTGGATTCCAATAAAATGGATATTTTGTTAAGCAATATGGAACGCACCAAAAGTGGTGTGATTTCTTCCTTGGACAAGCAAGCCATTATTGAAGATTTGAACTCTCCCGAAAAGGAAATTAAAAACGGGGAAATCGACCATGGTGTTGTCGAAATGCATGATGCCCAAGAAAAAGACTTGGATCGTTTAATTGAAGAAATGACCGCCCGTTGGGGAGCACAACGCATGAATTTAGGTTTTATTAATGGCAACTTGAACGACTTTTACAATATGGTCGGGATTAGCACTAACCACCGTGACTTAGAATCAATTAGAAAATTCGCCAGTGCTATTGTCCAACGCTTGGCCGAACGTCAGCAAAGTAAACAAAACGATTGGCAAGCCAATGCGACAGCAACACAAACCGTAAGTGCGGTTAAATAAGGAGGAAAATATGGAAAACGAACCATTAAACACAACCGAAAATATGGCGGAAAGCGAACCCAAAAAACCGGATTGGAACTTGAAAGCCTTTAACCTGGATATGTTAAACGGTGGCGAACAAGTAATCTTGGCACATAAACAACTTAATCTACAAGAACACTTGGTGGTAGCGTGTAGTTCGCAAGAAAAGCAACCTAAATTAAAATGTTTCAAACTGTCGCATTTGGAAGGTGAAAAATACCACGCAGTCGAATTTGTTAGCCCCGAAAAAATCGCCGAATTTTCGCGCATTATGCTGGGCGAAGAAAAACAACAATAATTAAAAACCCCGTTGACTGCGGGGTTTTATTAGGCAGTGTGGCCGTCAAGTTCGTTGGTAAAGAAATGCAAATTGATCATTGCAGATAATTTAAAATGTCGTCATGAACTAAATCGTTGGAGCAGAGTATGGTGTCCTTAGCTTTCCTGGGGTTACCAACAAGATTGGTAACCTTTCCGCCGGCTTCACTGACAAACAATCTCCCGGCGGTTGAACCTAAGCTTTTTGAGGTTCTTAAATTGATCATGGCCTCAATTTTGCCACTGGCCACCCAACAAGTGGCCACAGAAGAAGATCCCGCAATACGTAAGCCGCGTATTTTAGGGAATATACGGCGGATAAATTTTAAGGATTGTTCAATTTCCTCAGCAGTGTGCTTAGCATCTAAACAAATCATAACAACACAATCATTAAGATCCGTTTTAGTCGAAACTCGTAACTTTTTGCCATTACAATAAGCACCTTGCCCTTTAATGGCCGTGTACAACTCGTTGAATTGGGGTAAATAAGTAACCCCTAAAATAGTTTCACCATTTTTTTGTAGTGCGACAACTATGCCATATTCGGGTAATCCAGCGGCAAAATTTATTGTACCGTCGATCGGGTCAATAATCCAACAATAGGCATCACCATCACATTTTTTATTGATACTGCCATTTTCTTCGGCCATAAACGAGTGAGTTGGGTAAAGGGCAGATAATTCTTTAATGATGTTCGCTTCCATAAAAAGATCAATATCCGTCACAATATCGTTGCCCTCTTTTTTATTGACCGTCTTTATTGCTTTGGTTTGACTATAATATTTTTTAATTATTGCAACAACTTGCTGGATTGCTAGTTCAGGATTAAAATTTTCCATAGGTTAATGGTAGCAAAAATTTATTTTTTTGACAAATCGTTAGCGATATGACAACGCCAATTTCGTATATTTTCCCCCTTGCTATGGACTTTCAGTGGTATTTGTTTTATAATTCCGGTAATGGAAAATGATGAGATTACTAAAAAAAATAATGAGTTATTGGCGGAACTGCAAAAATGTACGGCTGGTTCTCCGGAGTACCAGAGGCTTGTTGCGGCGATCGTCGAAAATAACGTGTCCTTAGTACACTACATTGCCAATAGGGGTTTTCTCGATAGGCGATATGCGTCTGACTGCGACGATTTAATTGCGGAAGGACTTTTTGGTCTGTTCCATGCGGTTAAATCATTTGATTCGGCGAAAGAAATCCCTTTTGGTAATTACGCGGCAATAACCATTAAGGGATTTATGTTAAATTACCTAAGAAAACAGCGAAGGCATAAAGCCCGTTCCTTGGAAGATAGCGTAATACCCAACCAAGAAGGAAATAAACTAAAAATTGGTAATACCATTGCTTCACCGGTCGATTTTGTAACCGATATTGTTGAAAATGACGAGAAAGAACGGCAGTTGACATGGGTCAGAACAAATCTTGACCGACTGACCCCTTTACAACAACGGGTATTAATTAACCAATATTTATTGGGGGAAAAGACCTTGGGGCGTAATGCATTGGCTAAGAAATTTAATTATTGGCCGACTAGTGTTTCCGCGGCCAAGGATGGTGCAATCGCTAAATTAAGGAAAATGTATTATCGAGATTATCCCGCAGAAAATGAGATAAAAGGACAAGCAGAACAAGAAACAGCAATTGAATTGACGCCAACAGAAAAGATAGCGACGAAGGAAAAATTGAAAACTTTAATATTGACTAAATTGTCGCCACAACAAAAAATGGTAACGTTGTGTAAATTTTTTTCGCCAAGTAAAAAGACCAACCAGCAAGTCGCACAAGAAATGAAGATGACAAAAGAGACGATAGAACTTAATATAATCAAAGCCAGTAAAAGACTTTGTACCTTGTATAACCACAGCCAAGATCAGGAACAATTAACGAGCAAAGCGGTAAGGAGTATTCTCAAATCAAGAAGCGAAACTAACGTCAGTGAAAGAGAACGTTAAAGTCAGCATAACCCCGAAAAAAACGACGCTCTTGGGGAGAGGGCTGATTGTTTGGCGGAAGGTGAGAGATTTGAACTCCCGGACCCGTTAAGGTCGCCTGTTTTCAAGACAGGTGCAATCGACCACTCTGCCAACCTTCCGTAAGCAATAGTATAAAATAATTGAAATGTTTTGGCAAGTATAGTAGAATATTTTAACTCTTGGAAGAGTCGCATAGTGGTCGAGTGCGCTCGCTTGGAAAGCGAGTTTGGTGCAAGCCAACGCAGGTTCAAATCCTGTCTCTTCCGCCAAACAGGGATGAATATGGCCGCTGATTCGTATAGTGGTGGCAAATAAAAAATTGTTGGTTGTTAATAATTAAAATGGGTAACCGCTTGACCCGCCCCAAAAACTTCGTAAAAAATCTTGACAGGGGGGGGGGGGGTACACTGGTTATATGTCAAGCAAAATTTCAAGTCAAAGTTCGGTAACGGGTATCTGGCGCAACGTGGCCGTGGCGGTGTTCGCGGTGTGTTTTGCGTTGCTCGGTTTGTGCGTGACGGTAATCCCGACGCGCGCCGCGGACGACGATACGTTTATTACCATTGGCGAAATCTATAATAACCCGGCCAACATGCAAAAACTGTATGACGCAGTGGGTGGGGTAACGGGCACCACCTACGCGCAAATTGCGGATCTGGCAGAACAAAAGCAAAACGCGCAAAACTTCCGCGAACTGAATAACGGGCAAGACATCAAGGTCATGTTCGGTGGTTACGAGTGGCACGTGTGCTACCTGTCGCAGACTAACGAAACCAAACCGCGCCCGATTTTGACGTTGTATATGTCCAATGCGTTAGATAATCAAGTTTATCAATGGAATACTCACAGAGATACGGCGGGCACCACTTATTACTGTGTGGTCTATGGCACCAGTTATATGCGTGCTGTCGTCTTAAACAACGGTGGTTTATATGCTACCAGTGCTACACAGGCAGAAAACGCAACACCAAAAAATAAACATTCATTATCGGCTTTTACTAATGGAGGTTCGTTAACTAATTGTTTAGTCACACCCAGTAAGGTTGATTGGCAAAAACAACAAAATTCTATTACTTTTGGTGCTTACTATAAATTGCATAATGAACAATACGCTGTCGATGAAAGCAATGAGGGTTATGCTGGGGTAGGAAACTTAACCAAGACTACCAATTATGGTGTTTGGCAAGACGATTACGTTTGGTTGCCCAGTTGGTCTGAAGTACAAAGTGGTAAGTTGTGGAAACTTTCTTCTCAACAAGTGCCATATGGAAGTTGGTTACGTTCTGGGTATAGTGAGTTTCAATTAAATGGTGACTACGTAAATGCGGGTTTTACTAATACTGCTAGGTTAGGAATATGTGACGGTAGTATGTGGGATATGGTAAATACGTCCTATTATGTCCGTCCCGCGTTACACATCGATTTAAGCGCGCCGGAATTGTGGACGGATTGGGCGGAACAACCGACCGACGTAACGGTAACGTACAACGGCACCGACCAACCATTATCCAAAATTAAACCCAATTGGTACCGTGATGACATGCAAATTACGTACACCAAGGACGGCCAACCCGCAACGGTCAAGGACGCGGGCGAATACACCGCCACGGTCAGGTTGGGTGGTTTAGAGCAGACCATTACCATAACAGTTAACCCACGAGCAGTGACCGTGGAGGGGTTAAAGGCCAACGATAAAACTTATGATGGTACGGCAAGCGTTAACATTGATAAAAGCGATGTGAAGTTTAGCGGTGACGGTAAAATGACCAACGACAATTTAGATGTTAACATCGTTTCCAGCAAGTTCACCGACAAAAACGTGGGCAAAAAGTCCGTGCCGGTCACGATTAGTTTGACCGGTAAGCACGCCAAAAATTACGAATTAACCAATCCGGAATTGACGTTAACCGCACAGATTAACCCACAGACGGTAACAATTAGCAATATAACCGTAAGAGATAAAACCTACGATGGTACACCCACGGCGTTTTTAGACACCAGTAAGATTGGTTATACTAACCAAGTTAACGGCGACGATTTGACGGTGGCAGTGACCGGGCAATATGTTCGCGACGACAAAACATTCAGCAGTGTTGGCAATGGGA
>CAPRTS010000002.1:0-3874 GCA_948695535.1 uncultured Eubacteriales bacterium
ACTTTTTATCGTGACACTTTAACCATGTTTGGTGGACCTAATGGTGGTGATGGTGGTCATGGCGGTAATATAATTTTTGTCGGAACTACTAATATTGATAATTTAGTATCCTTCCATTATAATCAAAAATTCAAAGCCGAAAATGGCGCCAACGGATTAGGCGGTAATAAGACCGGTGCTAATGGTAAAGACTTGCGGATTGAAGTGCCAATAGGTACTAAAATAATGGACAAAGATGGTAAACTGTTGTGCGACATAACCAAAGTTGGTCAAGAATACTTGGCCTTAAAGGGCGGAGCAGGCGGTTTTGGCAACACACATTTTGCTACGGCTTCGCGCCAAACACCAAATTTTGCGAAAACTGGGGTAAAAACAAAACCCTATCAAGTTCGTTTGGAATTGAACTGTATCGCGGACATCGGCATTGTTGGTTACCCCAATGTCGGTAAGAGTACTCTGTTGTCAATTATCAGCCGGGCTAAACCCAAAATTGCTAATTATCAATTTACTACGCTATACCCAAACATTGGGGTGGTCAAAGTTTATGATCAGAATCTATTATTTGCCGATATTCCGGGTTTAATTGAAGGAGCCAGCGACGGTATCGGTTTGGGCACTGATTTTTTGAAGCACATTTCTCGTACCCGTCTTTTGTTACACGTCATTGACATTGCGGCAACGGATGGGCGCGATCCCTATCATGATTATTTAGTCATCAACCAAGAATTGAAAAAGTTTCATGTGGATTTAGAAAAAAAACAACAAATTGTTGTGCTCAATAAAATTGATAGCGCTACTCCTGAACAAATTGCCAACTTTAAGCAAAAAATTGGTAAAAAAACCGAAGTATTGCAGATTTCGGCGTTAAACCACACGGGTATCGATGCGCTGTTGCAACGTTGTTTTCAAGTTCTGCAAACTATTCCTAAACCCGAGCCATTATTGCCGGAAACTATTTTGGAACAAAAAATTGATAAGAACCAATTTGCCGTTGCGGGCGGAAATGGCGAATACATAGTTACGGGACCGTTTATTGAAAATTTGATCCGCGGGGTGGTCTTGGAAGATACCGAAAGTAATAACTATTTCCAACGACAACTGGTAAAACATGGGGTTATTGAACAACTACGGTTAATTGGTTTGACTGATGGCGATACGATTGAAATTGCCGGGCATTTATTTACCTATACTGAATAAGTATTAATATCGACGACATTTATGATTTTTATAAATATAAGCGACAGCGATTTAAGCATAAACCGCGGGTTTTTTGGCCATTAGTAATGGTTATATTAGTGGCTATTATTGCCGGGATAATAACCTTATTTGTGCGCGGTTTTCGGGTCAGCGATTTAACCAAGCCCAGTGATGCCGTAACAACGCCAGCGGTGTCGGTGTGGTTGGTTAAAATACCAGAATATGCCACTAAAATGGACGCTTATAAGGCAGCCTATGCTCATAGTAATACCGGCACTGGTATTTACGCTCAAAGCGAAAATCAACAGTGGACTTGGGTGGCTGGGGTTTATTCTACGTCCGAACAAGCCGAAAATTTATGTCAAAATGCGAGTTTGCCCGCTAATGTCGTGAACACTGCGTACCAAATTACTGGCAAGCGTTTTACGGTCGAGAAAGCAATTGCTATTCCAGTGAAGCAATTATTGGCGCTATTAGTAACAATTCAAGAACAATTAGTGGCAACAAGAGAAATGGTGACGGCAGGCGAAAACGTAAACGATGCGGTATTGGCTTTAACCGACAGTTACCAGCAACTGCGGACAACGGTTGAGACTTTGCAAACGGTTAACACCCAAGAAAACAGTCCGCTGGTCGCCAGCATGATTTATGCTGGTAACCAAAATATTTTGGCTTTGTTTGAAGTAGTTTTTGCCGATGTTACGAAAACAAATCAACTTCTGTCAGCCTTGAATACAGCGTTAATCAAAAATATTTTCTCGCTAGACAACTGGTAATAATTTTGTTATTTTATGTGTGGGGGAAAATACTTTGGGTTTTTGTGAAGAATTTGTCAATAATGCGGCTGAAGTTGTTGTTTCTAAATCGGTTAAGCCTGATTACGACTATATTGAAAAAATTTTACGTCAAGCGGTTAATAACGCGGCAGTGACTGCACCTTATTTCAAACCGGAAGATGTTTTAATTTATTTGCAAGGTAGTTACGCGTGTAAGACTAATACGAAATTCCAAGCTAAAATGGAAGTGGTTGTTGAACTGCAAAAAACTACTGAGTATGATTATGAAAAGATGACTAATGCTGATTTCGTTATGCGCGAAGATTTTTTTGTCAACTTTGAATATTATTTTGATGTTAAACGTTTTAAGGACGCTTTGGTCAGTGAATTGCAAAAATTAGTTAAACAGAAAATCACGGTGGGGGTTACCAACATTTTGATTCCGCCACTGGCTGATTTGCAACACACCATTGATGTTTTGCCGTGTTTCAAATATAAATGTTTTACACCTGATGGTGGTAGTATACGTTGTAAATTAGTTTACGATAAAACCCTAGACGAACATTATTTGATGTTTACCAATCTGCACGCAGCGAATGGTCAATTAAAAGACGAAATTACCCAAGGTAATTTTAAACGTATGGTGCGGTTATTTAAACATATTGTGGCTATCAGTTTACGTGAAGACATGAATATTCAAGGCGTGCGCGGTTATTTTGTTGAATGTATGTTGTATAATGTGCCAAATGAAATGTATTTTTCGGCTGATGGTAAGTTATTGTCGGTATTTTTGAAAGTTATTAACTGGCTGAATTTTGCTGACCTTGACGATTTTGTTTGCCAAAATCAAATTTGGTCATTTTGGGGGCGAGCTGACGGTTTTTGGTACCAAGCAGCAGCTCGTCAATTTATTAATGACGTCATTGAATTTTACCAAGCGTTCCCGGATAAGCGTACCGAGATTATAAAACCAATCACTAACCGAAAATGATAGCTAAAATTATTAACCGCCATCGTCTTGAAGTTTACGATTTGAGTCAATTTGACGCCTATGCTATTATGCACAGTGGGCAAGTGTTTCGTTACCAAACCGCTACCAACGGGTTTAAAGTTTGGTCAGGTGCTCACTGGGCAGAACTGCAAGTTTTACCCGATAAGGTAATTATTGATGGTGATGATGCCGATTATTTTTATCACTACTTTGATTTAGATACTGATTATAATGTGCTGAAAAAGGCTTTGACGTTTCCTAAATTGCAAACCGCCATGCAGGCAGGTGGTGGCATTCGTATTTTGCGTGGCGATTGGACGGAGATTGTTATTTCGTTCATTATTTCCGCCAATAATAATATCAAGCGCTTTACCAAGACACTTAACACTTTGTGCGAACAATATGGGACACCAATTAAAGATCACGGTTACGCGTTCCCGACATTGGCACAACTGATGACCATAACGACTGCTGATTGGCGTGCTATGGGCTGTGGTTATCGTGACCAATATTTATTTACAGCAGTACGACAACTGGCAGAATTAGATTTCGCCACTTTGGCGGCTTTACCGACAACAGACTTAAATAAGACTTTGCTAAACTTAGCGGGAGTTGGTCCCAAAGTGTCGGCGTGTATTATGTTGTTTGCTTTCCACCGTTTGGAAGTAGCGCCGATTGATACTTGGTTGAGAAAAGCCATAACTCAATTAACCGTGGCCGAACAAGCAACCATTTTGCACGGACAATATGCGGGGGTTGCTCAACAATATATTTATTACGCCTTGCAACACTTACATAAAACTCTTTAAGATAATAAAAGCATTGACAGCCAGTACAAAACTGGCATATAATATGTTTATCGCGGGGTAGAGCAGTCCGGCAGCTCGTTGGGCTCATAACCCAAAGGTCA
>CAPRTS010000002.1:3974-137544 GCA_948695535.1 uncultured Eubacteriales bacterium
CTGGTTCAAATCCAGTCCCCGCAACCACCAAACACCACTTATTGTGGTGTTTTTTATTTATGTACCACTAATTGTGGTTTTGCGGGTCATCGTCGGTACGCTCTTTGGAACGAATATGGGTACTAATATGGGTACTATTTTTCAATTTTTCCGCTTCACGTTGGAACTGTTCCTTTGAAGTGTGCGCGGCATACAGATCCATTGTGATGCTGACGTTCTTGTGCCCTAGCCATTGCGAATAAGTCTTTAACTCGATGCCTGCCTCGCGGCAACGGGTAGCAAAGGTATGACGTAAATCGTGCGGCGTGATTTTAATACCCATTTTTTTGCAAGTTTGGCGCATGTCTTCCTCAAACCAACGCTTGCTGATTTTGGGCAACGGGAACTGTAAGGCTTGAACTTGCGGCAGTAACGGTATCTGACGAATCCGGTATTCCTTGGTTGCTCCGCGTCCCTTGTTGGCACCTTTAATAGTAATCATGTTATTTACGCGATCCACATCGTCGGCGGTAACGCGCATTAACTCTGATAAACGGCAACCCGTGTATAGATAGCCAATTACAAAATCGCGGTACCGCGGCGAAATGTTGTTGATGAATTCGGCTTCGCGCTCGCGTGGTAAAATCTGCCGTGGCTTGGCCTCGTACTTTTCGACCTTTAACATGGCGCCAATATCAATTTTGGTTTTGCCTGTTAAGAATGCGCGTTTCAGGCAAGCCGCCAAAAACTTTTTTGTTTCGTTGCGTTCCTTGACGCTGACGATGGCGTTAAGGTGTTGTTGAATTGGCAGGTCTTCCAACTTTGACAATGACGTACTGGCGATTGCTGCCGGTAGCAAATCAATCATTCGTTGGTATCGTTTGGCGGTAGCGACTGTAACTTCGTTCTTGCGGTAGGTATCAAAATAACTTTGCAAGTAAGCACCAAACGATCGTGAATTGCTGCGGTGCATATTGCGGGTGGTGTGTGTGTTTAATTGTGAAAGTACACGGCGGGCGTCTTCTTTGGTCTTAAAGGTTTTTGTGTGTTGCTGACCATTTACGTCAAACCAACGTGCTTCGTACCATTGATAAACGCTGCCCTTTGAGTTAATTCGGGTTCGTAATCGAATACTGCCTTGACCATAGCGCAGTGGTCTTGGCATTTCTTCTTGTTCCTCCTTAACACCGAAATCAGGGGGAAGTAGTGTAATTGTTCTGGCTTTGTTAATCTCATATTGGATCATCTCGCCTTGCAATTTTCCCTCTAAATTTTCGATAAAAATATAAGCCTGTTTTATTAGTGCTTTGGCTTCCTGCACTTCTTGATAAATTTCCATAATGTCCCCATTTTTTACGGACATTATAGCAGAATATTAGTTTTGATTACCACCCCCTTTGCGTTTTTAAGCCCTTGTAATGGCTTTAATTTGATTTTCGGGTCTTTTCGTGTATATCTGTCATAAGCATACCTTGAATGATACCGTTAACCCTACTGCGTTGTATTTCGTCTAATTTATCCCAATCTGCTGGGGCATCATAGTTAACTGTTTGGTTGGCGTTTGGTGTAGTGGTGATGCTGTTAGTGTTTAGTAGTGACGTTTCACGCCCAACAAGGTAGTCCAAAGACACATGAAAATAGTTAGCAATTTTAATAAGAGCGTCAAGACTTGGCTTAGCAACTCCGCTCTTCCATTTAGTATATGCGTTGCCTTGCAAGTTGCATGATACAAGTAATTTGTTGGGAGTAATGTTATTACTCTTTATTAAATCAGCTATATTTTTTAATACAATATTGTCAGTCATTTTTGCTCCTTAAATCAGTTGACTGCCTTGTAAAAAAGTATTACCATATTACAAGACAACAAAATAACGCCGTTGTCGCAATCACCGCCGGGGACTCATATCTTTTGTTTTTGGTTACCCCCAATTCACAACAAAAAAGAGTACCCCCGGCGGAGTTGGATTAGGCACCAACAGGTTAACACAACGGCGCGGTAGTTGTCAATTTGAGCAAAGGGGAATGTGAAAGTGAAATCTGGGCGTAATGATTGGCAAAGCGATTACCGCAAAAGATTATTAACGGGCGGAAAGACTTTTGCTATTAAGGAACAAAACAGATTGAATAATGAAACAAAGTCTGCCGATAAGCGAACTTATAACGGGCGGATGACAAAAATTTTTAATGACGCTTACTTATCGGTCGTCGATGACGTTATTAAAGAAAAGAAATGGGACGTTAAGCCAGCAACAAGATTGGCTTGTGCTAAATCCAAGAATAAGGGCGGTAAGAAAAGATGAAAACGTTCTTGTGGATTTTGTTGATTGTCGGCTTAGTACTGATTTTTGGGACTTGGCCGCTTGCTGTCATAGCAAAATTGCTTGAATGGACTGCGTGGGCAGTGGGCTGGGTAGCCAAACTGTTAGACATTTTCCATTGGAACGGTATTTTACAAATTGGCATTGTGGGGTGTTTGTAATGGCGAAGAAAAAATTTTTAACCAAAAACGAATTTCGTATGGATAACAACCCAAAGCATTTTGGTAAGGAGAATAAACCGCATCCTGCTTGGTTGAGCGGACGAAGCGGTCATAAATGTTTTGCCAATGGTATTACACATTCTCGTATAACTACCGAAGGTAAAGTGAATCATGAAATCAGCGAAAATCCAGATAAGACTGTCAATACCGAGAAAGATAAACGACCAGTACGGATAACTGATCCATATTGGCAAAGTGATAAATTATTTGGGAAAGAAAAGTTAAACAATTTTCGATTTTCTAAAAAGACCAAAGCCGAAATAAAGAAAATCAATAAAAAAAGCATAAAAAAATTCGACCCGTGCGGCGTTTCCACCAATAGTTCCGCCCAAAAGGGCTTGGTCGAATCTAATAAGATATTAACTCCTAAAAAAAGTAATGTCAAGAACAAAAAGGCACAAAAAAATTCGACCCGTGCGGCGTTACCACCTTTTAATTGCCAACACAAAGTCGGCTCGGTCGAATTTCATGATAATGTAACAAAAACCAAGGCGAATGTCAAGACCAAAAGACAAGGGGGTAAGAAATGACCTTAATTAAACGACTGGGTATTGTTTCGTTGATTTTGTTGCTGACCGCATCAATTGTCGTTGATGTTGGCTATATTTGTTATTCTATTTTTAATAAAGACTTTTCAATGGGCATTAACAACGTCGGCGATCAAGACGCGGTTGACGCTGAACCACTAGACCCGAAAGAAGAAGACGATCCGCGTAACCATGAATGGTTTATTGAAGCACAATATTACTCGAACGAAAACAATAACGGTATTGAATTGCAAGAAATGAAGTTTAATAGTTTTTCGGCACCGACTTTGTTGTCAGCTGATCGTAAGCGTTATGTGATGCAGTATCTTGGTAATGTTGAAAATCTTTATAACGCTACTCAAAAACGAATTTGGGACTATTCGTATATAGATGATCCAGATAATAACTTTTTAGGTGAAAGCACTAAGAAGAATTTAGATAAATTTCAAAATCACAAGTCACCAGCGTTTAATTATTATTCGGCTACTAATGATGACTTAATGGCGGATTGGCGTGGAATGGGTACCGAATTAACCCGTAACACACAGATGATGGTTAAAATTGGTGGCGAAGCCTACATGATTGTTTTAGACGGTTGCATGGTATCTAGATATACGTATAAGAGTTCTATTCCGTTAATTCGCTATTTTAGTGGTCGTGTACCAGTATATGCCCATTACATGTATGGCTTGGTATTCAGTGATATTATGAATGGTATCGACACCAACTCGATTGGTGAAGGCACGTTTTACACTACAATCGATTTGAGCAAATATTTCACTGTAACTCATCATTACAATACGGAAAGTAAACGTTGGGAAGATGTTGAAAATGACGCTGACCAAATTTTCACTTATTCCGCTATCAAGTTCACTTACTCCAAAGACGGTGCGGTAAGCAGTAAGGAATCGTTGGCCCACGTGATTAACGGTGACCCGTCGTGGAGTATGGCGAAGTACGATTACAATACTGACTATTGGCAAGAACGCGTTAAGTGCACCTTGACGGATAAGGACTTGGCCTACCGTTATAGTGAAACGTTGGGTGGTTATTTGGTATCGATGCCGTTGGCCATGAAAAACGATTTTAAGGATATGCCAAAACTGGAAGTTACCATCGACCTGAACTTGAATGACCAATACTTGACCAGTCGCAAAATCAATTTGGTGGGACTGGACTATAACGCGTTTGAAAACTTGCGCTTGAACACGTTAATTATCCGCGGTAATAGTAACTTCACTTGCCTAGATAATTCGCTTAATAATACTTATCTCACCACACTTAAACGCAGTTCTGGTTTAACACTGACAATGCAGGATGCAATTAGCAGTGATTATGTGGAGGTGATTTTATGAGTACCAAAAATTTTGTCAAGTTTACAGTTTTTGCGGTGGTCTGCGCTTTGATTATGGCGTCGGGAATTTATTGCTGTGTGACGTGGGTGCAAGACGCCCACCGTGAAAGTTATATCCGGGGCAGTATTAACCTTGGTAATCAGTTTTACGCTGAAAAGTTTAAATTTATTGGCGACGCCGTGGTTTTGAAAACAACCGACAATGTAAGTTATGTTTATGACCAGCCGAATTTAGCCAAAGTGCCGTTTGATGGCGTTAACAAACAATACCGGTTTACTTTTAATGAGTACATCATTTACGACGCAACTTACACGGCTGGCACCGCGATGGCACAAATCAATATTGACTTTTATGATACCGACAACAAGTTAAAGTTAGGTACTGGGTTTACTATCCGTATTCGCTTTTTAAGCAATCGTACGGAATTAACCATTAGTACCGCGGGCGCCGAACAGGCTCAATTACTCAATCAATATTTTATCGACAACAACTGTCGCATTTTGATTGAAGAAATAAAAGGAGAAAATTTATGAGAAAGAAACTATGGGTTTCGCTTGCGGCGTCGCTGATCAGTTTAATAATGATTGGCGGGGTGGTGTTTGCCGCTGTATGGGGTTGCACCAATTATGCCCGTGTGCAAGAGATGATGTCGGGAACAAATATTTACACTAAGGAAGATTTGGAAAAAGCCGCCCAAGATGCCTATAACACGGCATTGGCGAATAAGGCTGAATACCTTGCTTTGATTAACAATTACCGGGATGCGATGGAAGTTTTACGTGCCGAGAAAGAGCAAGCTCAAGGTGATAATGCGGCCTTGCAAGCCGTTAATGACAAATTAGTACAAACCTGTGCGGAGTATAAAGCCGTCATTGAAACTTTAAGTAATGACGAATTAGCGGTCGTAAGTTTTGAATGCGATGGCATCTTGCACGACATAAAGGTCTTGCCCAAAGGCACCAAATTGGACACGGTGATTTCGCAAATTGAAACTCCGACCAAGGATGGTTACGGGTTTGTTGGTTGGTCATTGAACGGTACGGATATCGTGGATCCGGTTACTGTTACTATTGATGCTATAATTGTATTGAGTGCGGTCTTTAAGCAAACCTATACGGTAAGTTTCAAAAATTGTCGAACAGATGATGTTGTCGATTGCGAATCTCAGCAAGTTATTGACGGCGGTTATGCTACGGAACCAGTTCAGCCTACTGGACATAATCCGTATCACAGTTTCTTAGGGTGGAGTAAGGATGGTACGACTATTGTCGATGTGACCACCACAGCGGTCATAGATAATACAACTTATTACGCGGTTTATGAAGTACAAGACATTAAAATCGCGGACAGCACTACTTTGGGGAATAGTATTTGGGGACAAGATTACCATTGGGTTTTTGGTGTACGCACTTACTATTTGAAAGACGGAAAACTATATTTTTCAAGTAAGGGTTCAAACGATGTCTATCGTTACAAACTACCCGTTACGGATGCATACGTAAATGGTGCAAACGTCGTTTTGAAGTTAAGCGATGGTCAATATGTAGACTTTTATAACAGTATTCATTATGCGTACGATACGGGCGCAGTCCATTCGGTTCATTGTGGTAACACCATATATGCACCAATTTTACCGTACGATCCGGAAACTGGGGAAAGTCCGGCTTTGGTAGAGTATTTATTCGAAAAATGCGATCCCGCGGTGATTGCTTAAAGGGAGTAAAAACATGAGCAAGAATATTAAAATAGTCATTATTTCGGTTTTATGCCTGTTGCTGGCGACGGTATTAGGTTTGGGTGGCACTTATGGTTATGTCACGTTAAAGGCCAATAACGACGTTAAAATGCAAGAACAATACAGTGCCGGTTATGATTCCCGTGCCGATGAAATTGCCGAACTGGAAGCGGAACGGCAAGATAAAGATCAGCAGATTGCCATCCGTGATGCCAAAATTATTGCTTTGCAAGAACAGTTGTCTAATGCGATTGACCCGGCTGAAATTGCAACATTGAACGCGCAAATCGCGGAATTGCAAAAGCAAATTGAAGAACTGCAAAAGAATACCGGCAGTGCGGATTATTCGGCCATTGAAAATGGCGATTGTAAGGTGGTTACTTTTAAGGTCGATGACGACGTCCACGCGGTTAAAGTGGTTGAAAAAGGCGCTACCGTTACTGTGAATGATCCACAAGCACCTAGTGCTATTCAAGGGCTTACTAGTAAGGTGGAGTGGAATTTGAACGGCACACCAGTTGATTTAAGCACTTACGCAGTAACGGAAAACATTATTTTAGACGCGAAGTTCAAATACAGTAGCAACATTACGCTGGAAAAAATGGATTGGAACGCGGGCGGACATCTTTCATTGTCGCAAGCCCATTATTTTAATGGGGCTGATGTTTGGAGTGATGGAATAGATTATTACTATTCAAGTGCGACAGATCAATACGTATTAGATATAAGTACGTACACATGGCATGATATGGTATGGAATGGTTTATCTGCTTTTGCGGGTAGTCGTGTTTGGAGTGATGGTAGCAAGTATTATTACTCAAGTGGTTCTAAGCAATATGTCTTAAACGTGAGCACTCATACGTGGTCAGTAAAGACTTGGAATGGTTATGCAAGTCTTGTGGGAAAAGATATTTGGACTGACGGAATTGATTTCTATTACTCGGATTATCCCGACCAATATGTATTAGATGTTACCACATCTACGTGGTCAAAAATGATTTGGAACGGTCTTTCTAGTTATAGTGGTTCTGGTGTTTGGACAGACGGAATTAATTATTACTATTCGAGTTCGTCTGGTCAATACGTGTTAGACATTGCAACGCACACATGGTCAAAAATGACATGGAATGGCTTCTCGAATATCAGTGGTGCCAACGTTTGGAGTGATGGTGTTAATTATTATTACTCTGTTGGCTCTGCTCAATACGTGTTGGATAAAAGCACACATACATGGTGTGAAATGACTTGGAGTGGGTATTCGACCCTTGCTGGTGGACAAGTTTGGACGGACGGAACCGATCGTTATTACTCGTACCAAAACAATCAATACGTGTTTAAGCGCCCGGAAACGGCCAGTGTTGTGGCCTAAAATTGGCCGGTCAAGCATTGATTTTGAAATTCGATAAGGGGGGTGAACAAATGAAACCAATTTTAGACGTATGTTGCGGCGGAAAGATGTTTTATTTCGATAAACACGACCCGCGGGTTTTGTTCTGCGATAAACGCCAAATTAAGACCACGTTGTGCGATGGCCGACAATTTGAAGTCGCCCCCGATATGGTGGCAGACTTTACGCAGTTACCGTTTCCGGACAACAGTTTTAAGGTGGTAGTCTTTGACCCGCCGCATTTGTTGCGGAATATAAAAGCCAATTCCAACAAAGTTGGTTGGCAGCACACCAAATATGGAGAGTTAAATAATGGTTGGCAGGACATGTTGCGCCGGGGATTTGCAGAGTGCTTTCGAGTGCTAGAACCAAACGGTACGTTGATTTTTAAGTGGAATGAAACCGACATACCATTACGCGAAATTTTGCAATTAACCGACCAAAAGCCAGTCCTTGGCCACAAGTCGGGTAAACGCAGTAACACGCATTGGGTGCTGTTTATGAAAGGCGGTGCCGCGGAATGATTTGGCTAGGAATTGTTATTGGCATAATGATTATGCAGACAGGGTGTTTGATCGTGGGTTTAATTACCAAAGATGAAGTAATAGTCGCACAATTTTCAGTATTTATTTTTATGCCGTTTATGATTTTGATTATGTGTTTTAATCGTTGGCTTAAAAGGAAAAAGAGATTGCGTAAGTTGAAGAAACAAGAAAAGGTACAGGAGGTAGAAAATGTTAAAAATTAAAGACAATGTAGATTTAACAGTATTAGAAAAGTTAGGGTTTGTATTTGATACAGCAAGTGGTTGGTGGGTAAAGTCATTAGATAATTTTAGTTTCTATTCGTCTAGTGTAATGGTAAATGCCAATGAGATTTATTTCGATAAACAGCGAAATTACCCGTTTATTGGTAAAAAGTTTAGCAAGACAATATCTGATTTATTAGAAGCCGGGGTTATAGAAAAGGTGTGCGACAATGCTTAAAGTCGGTACAGTTTGTTCTGGTATCGGCGCACCCGAAAAAGCGTTGCGCAATTTGGGTATTGAATACGAACTGGCGTATTTTTGCGAGTTCGATAAATTTGCTACCGAATCTTATTGTGCAATTCACGGTGTAACCCCCGACAAAAATTTGGGCGACCTGACCAAGGTCGACATTGCCATGTTGCCGCACGATTTGGACTTGTTGGTCGGCGGCACACCGTGCCAAGATTTCAGCAATGCGGGTTTACGTAAAGGCGGTGAGATTGGCAGCGGCACCCGTTCCAGCCTAATGTGGAACTTTGTGCAAATAATCCGTGAAACACAGCCCAAGGCAGTGCTGTGGGAAAACGTCCCCGGTTGTTTGTCTGGTGAAATGAAATTGAACTACGACAAATTCTTTAACGCCTTGTTGGACGCGGGCTACAAAGTCCATAGTCAAATCTTGAACGCCAAATACTTCGGCGTACCGCAGAACCGTGACCGCGTCTTTGTGTTGGCAATTAGAAAAGATATTGCGACCAAATTTGCAATGCCCACTGGCTACGATTGCGGTATTTGCCTAAAAGACATTTTAGAAGAAAATGTTGACGAAAAGTATTTTTTAACAGCGGCACAAATTAAAAGTTTAATGGCACGAGCGGCAAAGAAAAAAAGCAAGGGTATGGGTTTTAAGTTTGCCCCGACCGACGGTTCGGGTTTAGCAAAGACAATCACAACCAATGAAACTCAGGTAATTGATTGTAACTGGATTAAAGAAGAAGCACGCTGTATTGAACTAACACAGGGACAAGCCCAAGGTTACCGCGTTTATAGTGTTGACGGCGTCAGTAGTACACTTAGCAGCAATGGTGGTGGGCTTGGTACCAAGAGTGGTTTATACTTGGTGCCACATGGTGATAATAAGGGCGGATTTAAGAGCACCGACTTTTGCCCGAGTATTACCACGTCGGCGTTCCAAGAAAACTATTTTGTAATCGACCTATACAACGGAACTATAAGGGATGATGGAATCGCAGGCACGCTAACGGTAGCCACGTCGCATAATGGCAGTGGTACGTTCGGCGTCTTGGTGGAAATTGGTCGCGACGGTGTGCGTCGGTATTATCGAATCCGTAAATTGACCCCCAAAGAGTGTTTTATGCTGATGGGCTTTACAGACGCCGATTTTAAGGCGTGTAAGGACGCAGGCATTAGCAACGCCCAACTTTACAAGCAGGCGGGCAATTCAATCGTGGTTAACGTCCTAATGGCTTTATTCGGCGAATTATACGATGTTGCTTGGCAAAAGAAAGTCTATGGCGACCGATACAAAACCAAAGAACAGTTAATGGCCGAAATGCCGTTGCTGAACTGGCTGGTGGGTTAATGAAAGTTGGAAAATTTGAAATTGATAATATTTATAATGAAGATTGTTATCAAGCCATTAAAGATATTCCTGACAATAGTATTGATTTAATAATTACTGACCCGCCTTATAAAATCGAACACCTAACTGGGGCGGGAATGCTTAAAGAAAAGCAAATTACAGATTTAATGGAATCATTAGAAACTAATAATCTTGATGTTGGTGTAAAGGAAGCAATTTTTGACGAATGGTTACGTGTATTAAAAAAGCCAAATCTCTATATTTGGTGTAATAAAACTCTTATTCCAAAACTTATTGATTTTTTGTATTAAAGAAAGAATTATGCTTTGACATTATAACGTGGCGTAAAACTAATGCAATGCCCCTGTGTGGTGGAAAATACTTAACTGACACCGAATACTGCCTTTATTTCCATAAAGGTATAAAATTGAATACCACATATGACACTGCATCTACCCATTACGAAATACCAATAAACCTTGCCGATAAAAAGCGATTTGTTCATCCCACAATTAAACCATTTATTATGATTTCAAATTTCATAAAGAACAGTAGCAATGAAAACGATATTGTGTTGGATTGTTTTGTCGGTAGCGGCACAATCCCTGTTGCTGCGAAAGATTTAGGTAGGCATTATCTTGGATTTGAAAATCAGACAAAATGGTATGGAATTGCGAAAGATAGATTGGCAAATGTAGATGCACGCGGTCAAACAAGTTTCCTTTTAACGTGAAGTAAACGATCGCCCGCGGACAAGACGTTTGGCGCAGGAGCAAACCTTGTTTTGATTTGTAAAATTTGTTGCAAAAATCCCCTAAAAAACGCTTGTCAATATTGTAATATAGTATTACTATATTACAAGAATTAAAAGGGGGACAACCAAAAATGAAAATCGAAATCAGCAAACAACTTGTGGACAGCGTGTTACGTTTGCCGTGCGAAAGAGCAGGGGAACTCATCACTGAACTTAGCGAAGCGCACGGTGTGGTCTACGGACATGCTTTGCTTAAAGCATTGTTTGAACGCACTTACAAGGGGGCGTTATGAAATTATCGAACTACAAAAAATTTAGGAAGTGGTGTGACAAAAATGCGTTAGATGCTAACGACATTTTGACCGGTGCGGAACGGTATATGCTTGACGAAAAAAGTTATGGCAATCCTAATTATGTAATAAAAGTTAGCCAAAATGACGAATTCGGTCGCCAGTTACTTTTCCGTTTTGTTATCGAAAAACCAATGCTTATGTGTGAAGACGCATATCAGCAAGTAGAAAATATGAAGCCACAAATTATTAGATTACCGCTTTATCGGTTCGAGGTGTGCAAATGAGTTTTGAACAGGGACAAACAATCATTTCGCTGGCTTTGAAACTGGGGATGACCACGTTTAGTGAGTTGCTTAATGTTGCCAAATTCAATGGCTGTAAGACCAACGCCGACGTGTTAACGATGTTGTATCGCTTACAAGAAAAACGAAACGGAGGCAAAAAATGAACGCATTGTAACGCTTTGTTGGGTTGTGCGTAACAACCTTTCACAACTGCAACAGTGGGGTCGATCGACTGCTGTTGCGTGATTTCTTGATCAGCCTCCAATAACCTGCGGGTTTGGAGTGATCAGCCGGCAAGAAATCGCCGTTTGCAAGTTTCGCGTAAAACTTGCCCCAGTGGACGGGAGCGCCACCAACGCTTTCTTGGGTTGTGCGAGACAATCCAAACCATTAAGGCGACCGAGAAAACCGTTGTCTTAAAACAGCCCACAACGGGTAAAAGGAGCAAAACATGAAAAATCAAAAAATTAAGAAGCACGCTTTGCCTAATAACACTGCAACTATTAAAGCCAAAGCAAATTACTTAAAAGATAAAATCAATAATAGTTGGTACAAAGACGCAAAGATTGATTACGGGGTTAAGGGAAAGGTTAAGCGGGTTTCAGTGCGTGGCGACACTATTAGCGTCAAAGTCAAAGAAAACGGTAAGACTTTGAAAACATCTTTACCGTATGCAAGCAATTATACCGCCCGTGAACTTTATAACATTTGGATGGAGAATCCACAAGATTGTAAACCAGCCCACAACGGGCAGAAAAGGAGCAAACGATGAGAGAACAGTTGCAAAACGCGATTGTGCCGAAGTTTAAGATCGGGCAAAGGGTATTTGTTTCGATGATGTGCAGACTTCCCGATGCAGCCGGCACTATTTGTGCTGTCCACTATGACAGTAACGAATTGCACAACTTAAAGGTCACTTATAATGTAAAAGTCCAGGACAGACTTTATGAAAGTGTACCAGAATCTTGTATTTTTGCTCCCCGTGGAGAGACCGAAAAAGCACTAGCCGAGCGAGGTGCCAAATGAGTGCGTCCCACATTATCTCTTTGGTAATTATCTTGGCTTCGATAGTAATTACGGTATTAAATATTGCCTTAATTTGCCTGTCAAAGCGTAATTCTAAACCGAAACCAAAGGTTAATCCTGAATATAACGCAGAAACTGAACGGAAACTTAACCAAGCCTTTAAGGTTATAGATATGAATTTGCACACTGCATCCCATTTAATAAGAATCGCGTACGAAATATCAACCGCTGCACAGGATTATCGCGATTGGATTTTGTCCGTTGTTACCAAAAATTCGCACTCAACGGTGGATGAGCACCGGGGCGAGGAATTGCACCGCAAATTAAGAACGCTTACGAAGAAATACAACCTGTTAACCGAAGAAGAGGTGCCGCATGACTAACTTGGACAATTACACCAAGCAAGAAATTATTACCGCGATTGAAGAATTGGATCACTTTTTCAAATCTACCAAAATCAATATAGCCGAAAGGCTGAACGATCGTCTGTTGCATAACCGTACGCAGACAGAATTAGCCCGAAATGCGCAACTGGTGGACGAAGAATCTACCGCTTTTAGGGCGTATATCGCTTGGGTAGAAAACAATCCTATTAGTACCGATATGACGCAGCAAAAATTTATGCGGGGACAAGAATTGTACAACAAATGGAAAACTGCCCAACAAAAGTACCAAGCCAGCCAAAAAGTAGTGGATGATTTGATTATGCAGGGAGGTGTTGCGAAATGAAGAACAACAATTTGTTGCCTGCGACCATATCAACGGTTTCATTTTCACTCGTTCAATTTTACTTTAAGGGTTTGCGTAACGAATTGTCGACACCAGTTGTGCCCGTAGTTCTGCCCAATACTATATTTTGCATTGACGAATTGTTCTTTCGACATAATGAGGAGGGTATCGCAGAATGACACAAAAAATGACCTTAAAAGGATTACGCGAACAATTTGACCCAGTTTTAACGCAACGACAACTGGCAAAAATGGTTGGTTGCAGCCGACAAGCAATAAGCAGTTGGGAAACGGGCGATCGCAACCCAACCCGCTGTGACATGATGCGTTTGTCACAAATTTTTGGCTATTCGTACGGCGAAATCGAAGCAATGTTTGGAGTAAAAGATGGCGGCATCTCTGGTTGAGCAGGGCTATTGCTCTTTAAGTTTATTTCGTAATGTTCGTCCAAATGATTTTGAAATAACGGGCGGCATGGTAGTTTTTTTAACTGGACCAAAAGGGGCAGGGAAAACTTCGTTATCGGCTCACTTAGCGGGCGAACAGATGTTACCAGAGATCGCCTTCGATAAAGTGC
Organism: uncultured Eubacteriales bacterium; assembly: GCA_948695535.1. GTDB lineage: Bacteria > Bacillota > Clostridia > Christensenellales > UBA1242 > RGIG8050. The sequence continues at coordinate 17,511 of CAPRTS010000002.1, forward strand.
AGATTGCCCGTGACGAAGTATGGATGTTGTGGACGCAGGGCTATGAGAATTTGGAAATCCCTGACTATGTTGAACATTTAGTTTATAGCGATATACCAATTTGCACGTCAAAAGATCAAGGTTACTTACCGCGTACCACTTGGAAATTAGATGTAAGCCGTATGCAAGTGCCAAACGAAGAAAACGGTGGTGACGTACAATTTTTCCCGTATGGCGCAACCGTCGTAATCGACGAACTGATGGAAAAATTTGATGCCCGCGATTTCAATAAAAAAGACCTAAGTATGCCGGCGGGGATGCGAAAATTTTTACAGATTTGTCGTCACCGCGACATTGCAGTAATTACTGGTTGCTTGTTGGCCAGTGGTGCAGATAAGCGTTTCCGTCAGATGAGCCAGAATATCCTTTTAATTGTTCACCGCGAAGATGGATTTTCAAATGGCAGTCTGACTCAGACCACGTGGTACTGCTTGGAGTTCGCCAGTGCGGAACTCTGCGACAAGTTTTTGGCCAATCACACGGTGGAAGTGTCATTCACGCCACGCATTTTTATTCACAAAGGCAACATTCGTGAATGCGTAGACAGTTATGCGGAAAATGACGAATTTTTGGTTGGTATGGAAAATAAAACTTTTGATTTTGAAAGGAGGGAAGCAGCATGACAAAAAATAAACAAGAAAAACAAGAAGAACAAGAGGAAAAGATTTTTGATATTGACCAATGTCGAGATCTTAGTAGCATTGAAGAGAAATTGTTGGAATTGACTTCCGCAGAAAAACAAATTTTGGAAAAATACAAAAACAGTCTTTGTGTATTACAGCCAAAAGTGTTTTGGCAGTTGCACGATTCCGTCGTGGCAACTTTTAACCATTATCGTAGTTTGTTGCATATCCGCCGGGAACTTATACTGGGGCAAGCCAAGACCAAAGAGGAAACCGAGAAAACGTTGACTGAAATCCGCATGAATAAGCGAAAAGCAATTAGTGACTATTTCCTTATGCGTAAATTAAAGTACGAGAATTGGCTGTACCGGAAGCAATGTGCCATGCAGTATAAGATTGATAAGATTAACCTAAAAAAAGCCAACAAGGCTGCCATAGCCCAATTAAAGGCTTTATTAGCACAGCAGAAACAAGAACAACCGCAACAGCCGGTGCCAGAGAGTAAGCAGCAGATACCGCCCGCGAAGCAACCACAGAAAAAGTCTGTGGAACGGAAAAAACCGCCCTAGCAATGAGTAATGCCACAATGTGGCACGCGTGAAAATTTTGTACCATTCGCTAGCGCGAATTGGTACAAAATTTTATTTTGCCAAGCAAAAGTCCGCCACACTAAGTGGCGACATTCTACTGGCAGACTAAATATTTAGATTTTTTGCGGGTAGTCGACGACCCGTAAAAAATCGCAATAACCATTTAAGGAGGTTTGTACGAATGAGTACCGACAAAGTTGATTATGTCTTAAATTATGTTTTTAATGAGTTAAGCGACCGCGAGCAAAAAGCGGTGCTGAACAAGTTAGCGTTTCGCTTGCTTGGGCTACGCCTACACGCCCGCGATACGACGCCTGCGCGGACGGCCGAGCACGATATACCAGTTGTTGGTGTTGTTGATAATAATAGCGCTGACGATGAAACGGAGCAAAAAGCGGCAAACGACCCGATTTATTTACAAAAAATTCAGTTACTTAACAAAGTTATTAACAACGACACTTGGGCAACCAAGGGGCGTGAGTTTAGTGCCTTTGCTGCCGAAACCAAAATTTTGTTAGAAACATTCACTTTACCAGAATTGGAAAAACTGGACGGTGCCGCATTGCTTAAAATGTGTAGAATTGTGCAGCAGTCACGCGATCCCGGTGTTACGAACAGAACGGCATATATTCGCGCCTCGTATTCCAATGTGATCAACGGTGTCGACTACAAAAAACGTTGGACGCTGAAATACAAACTGGAACACGGCGAAATAACAAAGGACGAGTATTTAACTCGCATCTATTATTTGAATTAAAGGGGATTGGATATGGAAAATTGCGTAGACAATGCTTGGTTAGAAGAATGCCATAGGGTTTGGAATTTACAAATGGTTTTATTGCGATTTATTTGTCAAGGGATGCAAATTTACTCACCAAGTAGGTGGGGACCGTACTGGGAAGAAATCGCCAAAGTCGAAACAACAGAACAGGCAAAAGCATTTTTAACCAAGCATGGTTTTTTAGAAAAATATTACGATTACAAAAAAGGAGTAAACAAAAAATGAAAAAAATAACAATTAACAATAATTTATTCAATGAAGCTATTAAAACAATCAAGGGAACGTTGGCAGTCGATGATAGTCGACCCGTTCTAAAAAAATGTCAATGCGAAGTTGATACTAAATACGTAAGGTTCAAATCATTGGACGGTTTTTGTGGAACGATAATTAAAATTGAACATCATTGTGACAATGTGGAAAAATTCAAGTTTATTTTTAATCCGTTTTTGATTGACAATGACAAGACATATCGCAAAACAATAACGGTCGAAAAGTTGGACAATCGCGTAAGTTTTAAGTGGTTAGACAAAGACTTGAACGCCGTTGAAAAAATTGTCAATGATAACAACAACCCGTTTATAGACCTAGATGGAGTCTACGAGCGCAGCCGTTCGGACGAGAGTACGTCAATCTATTTTGATGTAAATTTGCTTTTGAAAGCGTTAAAAGGTTTTCCCAAAGATAGCATTGTGAAAATTACTTTCGGCGATCCAGAAAAGCCAATTTTTATTAAAAACCGAGATGACAGCGTTGGTGAAATCGAAAAAATCGTTTTGCCAGTAAGGGTTAAGGGGTGAAGAATGAAAAAGTTATATACAACAGAAAAAATACCAAACGATTGCCGAGAATGCCAATATTTTCACAATTACCATGACGCTACGAAGAATTGCGGTTTGTGTAACGATCAGTTACCGCATTGCCGCATTAAAGGTGAAGAGCCGTGGGATGACGATCAAGTGATTGATTGTCCGCTAGAAAGTTTACAGGCATACGACATCGAAGTCACACGTCGAACTTGCGAAGAGTTTATCGACTGGTTAAACAAAAAAGAAAAAGGAGTGAAATAATTATGTACAATTTATGGTGGGTAGTTGTCGCGACGGGAGCCGCAACAATTATATTTGGCACTTTATACTGCGTTTTGGAATCAAGGAAACAAGATTGGTTTAGCATGAGTTGGAGTTCAATCGTGGCTTGTTTTTTTGCCATTGCGAGTGGTGTAGTTTGTATTGTAATGATTAGTATCGCTATTTATAACCCGATAAAAGCCAAAAATGAATATAACGAATTTCTAGAAACAAAAGCACTGGTGGAACGAGTATATCAGGGCGATTATGAGCAATACGAAAATGCCGGGGCAAATGTAAAGGTCATTGAGTTAAACCAATGGCTAGCACATGCCAAATCGGAAAAGCGACAGTGGGGTAACTGGTCAATGTATTGTGGCTTGGACGTTGAGAATCTCGATTATATCGTTTTGAAACAATAAGATAAAGCGGATTTATACCAACAAAAAGCCTCGTAACAGTGCGGGGCTTTTTCTTGGAATAATTTCACAATTCCAATTTTAATTCCTTTGAAATGTACATAATTTAATTTGCTTACATATTGACAATGTGTATACATTGTGATATTATGCATACAATAAGGGAAATGGGGGACAACAAAAATGGCAACAATAAATGTTCGTACGGATGAAAACGTAAAGCAAGAAGCAGCACAAATTTTTAATGATTTGGGCTTGGACATGTCGTCGGCAATTAACATTTTTTTGAAGAAATCGATTGTTGCACGCGGTATACCATTTGATGTACGTTTAGAAGTGCCTAATAAAACTACAATTAAGGCAATTAAAGAAGGTGACGCTATGGTTAAACGTGGCGTAAAAGGTTATAGTGATACCAACGCAATGTGGAGTTCACTTAATGTATAAAGTTAATTATACTAATCAATTCAAGAAAGATTTGAAATTGGCACAAGCCCAAGGTAAGGATATTAACAAATTAAAAGTGGTGGTTGACATATTAGTTGCTGGTGATGAATTACCAGAAAAATATCATGACCATAACTTAACTGGTAAATACCAATCTTGCCGTGAGTGTCATATTACACCAGATTGGTTGTTAATTTATAAAATTTACGACACTGAGTTAATATTATTACTTAACCGAGTAGGTAGCCACGCATCATTATTTAAGTGATAATAAAAAGCCCCGTGATAATGCGGGGCTTTTTTGATAATAATTTTATGGCTGGTGGCAGTACGATTTGTCGCCCGAATCAGGGTACTAGTATGGGTACTTGTTAAACACACAACAATATATAGCAAAAAATCTTTGAAGACCACAATATATAGTATGATAACACAATATGGTGGCAATTCGCTTTTTTCCTCATAACCCAAAGGTCACTGGTTCAAATCCAGTCCCCGCAACCACCAAACACCACTTATTGTGGTGTTTTTTGTTTATATGTACTAAATGTTGCTATCTGGGTCATCGTCGGTACCGTTTTCGGGACGAATAAGGGTACTAATCGTAGTGTTTTGATTAGATTAACCATTTAGGTCTAAAGTTAGTTACACTTTTTAAACAAATTTAAAAAATTATTCTATTGATGCAATGATAGGTATTTAAACTTTTTTAAGAAAATTAAATTTCTACTATAACAACATAACAAAATAATTTGATTAAGTTTTGTTTGTTAATAACATTTGTACATTATGTTTTTGATTTGTTATAATAATTATTATTATGGGTAATGCTACAAAAGTAAAAAACGATTTTTGCTCAAAAATTAGAACCTATAACTTTTTGGGATTAAAGCCCCTATTTATTTTCATGTGGACGTCACTCTTTATAATTAGTTTGATTTCGATTTATTCGCGGAACGTCGCTTTGGCTGTGTATTTCTTCATAATCTGTGCCGCAGCTATATTTTGTAGTATTAATGAATCACTAGTATTGTCAGTTTTCATTATTCTGTTTGCTAAATGTTTTGACTTTTGGAGTGCCTCCTTGTGTTTTGAAATTATATTTACTATTTGTTGTATCAAGAAGATGATCAATATAAAAAAAATTGGAAAAGAGTATATTTTGCCGTCAATATCTTTTTTGCTGCTTTTGATTTTGTTTCTTTCAATTAATTTTGAATTTAATAACTTAAAACAAATATTTAATTATGTTATAATAATACCACTATTAATGCAATTGTTTTATCTACGCGAAGAAATAGACTTGGTTTTTATTATTAGGGGGTTCTTCTATACAACTTTGTTTTCATGTTTGTTTGCATTCTTGTACTATACATTTAAGTTAGATCTAGATGTGATTCACGTTGATGAAAATAATATTTTTCGGTTTATGGGGTTTTGTGGTCACGAAGGTATTTTAGCAATTTTTGTAACTATGCTATCTATCTTTTACTTAACCTTGTATGTAAAATATAAAATTAATTTCCTGGAGTTTAGTATAAGTTTATGTTTATTGTCTATTGTTGGTTTGTCTACAAAATCAAAAACTTTTTTAGTGATACTTTTGTTTGATATTGTTTTGTACTTCTCTATATTGTTTTACAGAAATAAAAAGAAATTCTTCCAGCAAGTGTTATGCTTTACGTTAATAATTTTGCTAATAGCGTTACTAGATTTGAACGGCCTATATGCGTATCTTAAGCGTTTTGGAAACTCATTCTTAGAAAGTAATATTTTAGATAGAATAACAACTGGAAGATTTTCGATATGGGTGAGCTATCTGGAGTATTGGGGGAAAAGTACTATACTTGAAATTCTATTTGGTGTAGGTGGTACAAGCACAATTTTTGCAGGATGGTTACCGCCACATAATGATTATATTGAAGTACTTGTAAGGTATGGAATTATAGGTAGTGTTTTATTTGTTTTTAGTATCATACATTACATTAAATTTTTTAATCGTAACAAAAAGTTTACTGTATCATCAGTAATTCCACTTGCCGGTATAATGTTAGTAATGCTTATTGATCCATTTATTCAGGCACGAATAATTTTCTTCTTGTTGGCGATAAGCACTTTTTTCGTGTTGCAAGATGATAAGCAGCAAGCAGTTTCTCCTATTCCAAGTAAACGCGTGTTAAATGAAAATTTAAAATTAAGCGTTATTGTGCCTGTTTATAAGGTAGAAGAATATTTGGATACTTGTATAAAATCAATTTGCAATCAAACTTACAAAAATTTAGAAATAATTTTAGTTGATGATGGTGGTGTAGATACTTGTCCGAAGATATGTGATAAATGGGCGTCGATAGATGAAAGGATAAAAGTAATCCATAAAGATAATGGTGGCGTTTCTTCGGCAAGAAATATGGGATTAAGTGTTTGCTCGGGAGATTTAGTGTCTTTTGTGGATGCAGATGATTATTTAGAACTTGATATGTACGAAAAGCTTATTAAAAATATAGTTGATAATGGTGCTCATGTAGCAATTTGTGGCTTTAACATCGTTAAGAATAACACAGTTAAACCATGTGAAGAAATGCGTATGACTGATTTTGTGTCGACAAATGATTTAAATTTAATTTACAATAGATCTAGAATAATCGAAACTAGTAATAGTTATTTGGTGAAAAATAGCATTCATTGCTTTTTATGGCGAATGATTTTCAAAAGAAGTGTTATTGAAAAAGTTACATTTAATGAACAGGTGAAGGTAATGGAGGATATTTTATTCCTTTTACCCATCTTAAATAAAGAGGGAATTAAATTGTCATATGAGAATAATAAATTATATAATTATCGCGTTCGTCCAAATTCTGCGATGCACATGAAACACGCGATTTTAGATAACCACTTAGCATTTTTTAACCATTTGCAAAAGATAGTAACTGATCAAAATTTGTTAAATCATTTTAAGTTCATGCTTTATGCAGATTGTAAATTGCGAAATGAAGTTTATGGATGTAATGATAATTTAACTTCTATTGAATCCTGGTCAACTAAAAAAAATTATAAAGCAAGTAAAAAGTTTACGTTTGGGCTATTGTTACGTTTAAGAAATTTATTGATATATCACAAGAAGTTTAAAATTTTAAAATTTCTATATAAATTTAAGGAGAAATAATTATATGAAAATAGTTTTTTATAATTCATTTATGGGGCTACCAATTCCATCTACTATGGGTGGCGGGGCGGAGGAGTTGTTGACTATATTGTTAAACGAAAACGAAAAGGCAGACAGCCCGGATGAGTTTTATTTTGTTCAAAAGTATTGTTATGGAAAAGAAAAAAAATATATGATGCCAAACAATCTTCAAAATAGCAAGTTGGTTTATGTTAGGTATAATCGATTTTTCAATTTTTTTCAGAGGGTTGTCAACAAATGTTTAAAAATATTAAAAATTAAAAAAAATTATCCTACTGTTTTCCCTACCGATTACCATAACCAAGCATTAAAAGAAATAAAAAAAATTGATCCAGATATTATTATTTTTGAAGGTCAAGTTGATGCTAATATACCAAAGTATCAAAAAAGATTTGGAAAATCGAAATTGTATTTACATCTCCACATACAGGATTTGGAAAAAGTCGCAATGGATCAAAATGTGGCGGGAATTATTTCAGTTAGCAATTTTATTAATAAGGATTATGAATCTTTTGTTAATAAGCCTATGAATAATTATGTACTATTAAACAGTGTTGATGAAGATAGATTTAATAAGTCGATAACTCAGAACGAAAGGACGGAAATTAGGAAAAAGTTTGGGTTTAATGCTGATGACTTTGTTGTTGTTTTTTGTGGTCGCATTGCGTCGGAGAAAGGCGTTAAAGAATTGTGTGGTGCCATATTGGCATCTCAACCAAGTGTTAAGCTGTTGATTGTTGGTGGCGTTTCGTCCGCGAAAAAACAAACATCGTCTTATCAGAGAGAAATACAAAGAATTTCGTCTTCATCCAATAATCGTATACGATTTACTGGTTATATTAATAATAAAGATTTATACAAAATATACCAAAGTGCTGATATTCAAACAATTCCATCGCTTTGGGAAGAAGCCGCAGGGTTAGTTGTTATTGAAGGGCAACTGTCTGGCTTACCACAAATAATGACACGCTCAGGAGGGATGCAAGAATATGCAAACCAAAATGGAAGTATCGTTTTGGATAAAGATCAGCAAGTAGTTCAAGGATTAGTGGCGGCGATTAAAATATTAAAAGAGAACCCGCAACTACTGCGGAAGATGGGAAAGTCAAATAAAGAGTATGCGAAACAGTTTACAAAACATAATTACTATGTTAATTTTAAGAGAATAATAACAGATATTGCGCGGAGGAAATGTTGAAATGACAACAGTGACATTAGTTACGGCATTTTTCCCGATCAGCAGAGAACAATGGAGTAAATTTGCTAAATCGACCCAAAACTATTTAGATTATTTCAAATTTTGGGCAAGAATCAAAAATGACTTGATTATCTATACGTCACCTGACATGGTCGAACCAATTAGAACGATACGTAATTCCTTTGGCGATAGGACCACTAAAATAATTGGTATCAAAAATTTGACTACTAAGGAACCTAAAATATATAAAATGTTACAAGGCGTTGCTTCACAACCGTATTCTAAAAATTTTAGATTGACGCCTGATAACCCAGAATGTTGGAATGTGGATTATAATTTTGTTATGCATATGAAATATTGGTTTATGCAAGATGCGTCACGTCATTTGAATGATAACGAAATGTTAGCTTGGATTGATTTTGGTTATAATCATGGCGGAGAGTACTACTTAGATAGTGAACAATTTGCCTTTTTATGGGAACCAAAACTTTCCCCAAAAATTCATCTGTTTTTAAAACATGAGTTAACCAATGATCCAATTTTTGATATATGCAGAAGAATGGATACTTATGTACAAGGTTCGTTAGTTGTTGGCCCAGCAAATCTATGGCAAGACCTATACCCAATTTATAAGCGCGAGGTTGAATCGTTGGCGGATGTTGGTCTTATGGATGATGATCAGACAGTGCTATTAATGTGTTATAGAAAGAAACCTGAAATTTTTGAAATTCATAATGATATAAAGGCGTGGCATTCTCAAATCCAACAGACTTGTGATATCAAATTTAAAGTTGCTGAGCACAAAAAAAATAATATGCAGAAATTTCGAACTAAATTCGGACACAAGAAAAGATGTTTATTTTACGCGTTAAAAACCTATAAACATTTGTCAGCTGAGGAGATTAAATATTAGTGACAAGGACTGAGAATTCCATCAGAAATTTTAAATATGGTTTAATAATGCAATTGTTAAACCTTGTTTTTGCGTTTGTTTTAAGAACAGTATTTGTTTATGTTCTTGGCAATGTTTATTTGGGTATTAATGGAATCTTTTCAAATATATTGACTATATTATCCTTGGCCGATTTAGGTTTTGAAACGGTTTTAACTTATAGTTTGTACAAACCACTACAAGAGCAAAATCAAGCAAAGATTAACGCTTTAATGCAATATTTCAAAAAAATTTATCATACAATCTCGTTGACGGTTTTGTTTGGTGGACTATGCTTATTGCCTTTTTTGCGCTATTTAATTGGTAACGTAAGTGTCCCGGAGAATTTATATCTTGTTTATTTATTGCAACTTTTAAATACGTCTTTTTCGTATTTATGTGCGTATAAGATTTTAATCTTTACGGCTGATCAAAAGGAATACATTATAAGTATTTTTAGGAATTTATTCATGATAATCGGTAATATAGGACTGATTGTTTTGTTGCTTACCACTAAAGCCTATATGGTATATTTAGTATTTCAAATAGTAATAACTTTGTCGTCGAATGTTTTTTTGGCATTTTGGGCAAATAAGAAATACCCGTACGTGGTTGGCCATTCTACAATATTAGATAAAGAAGAAAAAAAGAAAATTCGTAAAAACGCTCTGGGGATGAGTATGCACAAAATTGGTGGTGTGGTTGTTAATGGCACTGATAATATTTTGTTAACATTAATTGTTAATGTATCAGTTGTTGGTTATTATTCTAATTATTTATTAATTACTAATTCGCTTAAAAAAATTACGCAGATTTTTGGCCGGTCATGCTTGGGATCGGTTGGAAATTTAAATGTGGCAGATCAAACAAAAAACTATGCAATATTTAAAAATATTGCATTTCTTAATTTTTGGATATATGCTTTTTGTTCTGTTTGTTTATTTATCCTATTTAAGCCTTTTATTTCTCTCTGGTTGGGGAGCCAATTCTTATTACCAATGAATGTTGAATTGATAATATGTTTATTGTTCTTGATTGATGGCTTTAGAATTCCCGTACAGATTTTTAGGGAAGCAATGGGAATTTTCTATGTAGATAGATTTCGTCCATTGTGTGAAGCGATTCTTAATCTAGTTATTTCAATAGCGCTTGGACTATGGTTGGGTACAATTGGTATTTTTTTAGGAACTTTAATATCTTTAACCTTTTCAGCTGTGTATGAGTTTATTGTGCTTTTTGTATATGGTTTAAAAACAAATCCTAAAGGTTTTATATTCATGTATATGAAATTTTTATTTTTAAGTATTGCCATTTCAATTGCTATATTATTGATAAGGGACCACTTAAATTTTTCTCCAATTATTAATTTATTAGTATTAGCAATAATATCTTTGTTTGGTATAAATACTATTTTTATTTTGTTTAATCTAGGGACGAAAGAATTTAAATTTTTTGTAAAACTACTACTCAATAGAATTAAAAATGTTTTCAACTCATTAAAAAGAAACAACAAATGTAAAGAGGGTTAATGTTTTTAACATTGACACATGAATGTTTTTCTTACAACAAGTAGCAATCTTCCAGTTAATATTTATTGGCTTTTAGCAGTGTCGGGGTTTTTGGTGCGATTACTGATAAAAGTACGCAAACGTTTAATGTTGTCGAAAAGGTACAAGATATATCCAATTGCAACAAAAACGGCAATCAAGATTACCAACCACGTTATAAAACCACCTATTCCTAAGGTATTGATGTCTAGAAAGAAATAGGGGTATAACAAAGCAGTAGTGTTGTTGCCAATAATTTTTGCTCGTACCACAATATAAATAACGTAGATTAAGGGCATTATTACGCACAGTAAGGGGTAATACCAACGGGTTAGATTATGTTGATAAAACAATACCCAATCTAAAATAAACATAATTGGCAGAATTAAGTGGTTTAATAAATTAGATAAAGATAAAAAGTATTCAACTATTCCGTATTCGCTGGCCAATAAAAAATTATAAACCAAACATGTAACCATAATCATAATCACACACATAAACTTAAAACAAGGCGCGGGCGATAAGGGCTGGTCAGTGCGGTGGTAATTTTTGACACTAAGGACTAAGGTAATAAGCATCAAGCCCCAGCAAAGGTAGTTGCTGAGATTTGTATAATAAAGGTAAAAATCGTAATTGAATTGTCTTTTGAAGTACCCCAAAGTACCAATAAAACCAATTAACCCCAAAACGCAATAAGCGGTTAAATAAATAATACGGGCTATTTTATTTTTAATCATTCGTTAACCCCTTGGCCTTCCCGGCAGTAAAAAGCCACAGCAATTGCTTCGGGGCCAGCGTGAGTACCGATCGTGGATCCAATCATGTGTATAGGGAGACTGTCGGTATGTTCTTGCCATAGGGCACTACTGTCAGCGATGTATTTGCGTAATCGAGTGTCATTCAGTCCCGAATACGCGGTTGCATAAGGTAAGGTGAAATCGACGCCACCTTTTTTGTTTATTAGTTGTACTAAAAGATTATTACCGTTCTTTGAACCAATAGCTTTGCCCGCCATTTTTACTTCGCCATCAATAATGCTGACTACGGGCTTAATATTTAGTAGCCCACCGGCTATCGCAGTAACGGCCGAAATGCGACCACCTTTGCGTAAATATTTCAAAGTGTCCAACAAAGCCACTAATTGGATACGTTCTTTCTTGATATTAAGTTCTTGCACAATTGCGGATAAAGATAAACCTTTATCTACCAGTTGGCGTGCATAGTCAACCAAAATCCTTTCCCCAATGGTCACGTTCTTACTGTCTACAACAGCAACTTGGTTGGGGAAATTTTTGGCAGCCGCTTGGGCACAGTGAAAAGTGCCACTTAACTTTGCCGACATGGTAATGCACAACACTTGGTCCCCATTAGCAGTCATGTTTTGAAAAGCTTCATTAAAGCGGTATTGGTTAATTTGACTGGTCAAGGGAATCACGTCAGTTTCAATCAATTTTTCAAAAAACTGGCGGTGTGTTAAATCAATTCCGTCCATAAACTGTTCATTGCCAAAAGTGATTACCATGGGAATCATTTTAATGCCTAAAAAGTCGGCTTCGGCAGCGTCGATGTCGCTGGCAGAATCAACTAAGATTTTTATAGCCATATTTTACTCCTTTTGTTTACAGTGTATAAAAATGTTATATAGGTTTTTAAAAAACTTGTCAAAGGTTTTTAATTATCTTAATTAAATTTGCCAAATTTTTTTGTTTTTGATAAGATAAACATTATGGTAGCCAAAGATTTAAGTAAAATGTTTGCAGATTATCATTTACCTCGTTTTGCTGAACTGCCGACCATGGGACTATTTTTAGAGCAAACGGTGAAATACGTTAATCAAATTCTTAGTCCTTTGGGTAGTGAGTTCACCTTGACGTCAACCATGGTCAGTAATTACGTCAAACAAAAAATTATTGCTAATCCCCAGCAAAAGACTTATTCGCGTCAACAGATTGCTTATTTGATTTATATTACGTTGATAAAAAATGTGGTATCGTTGAAAGACATTACCGAAATGTTTGCTATTCAAAAAGATGAATACACCTTGGCGGTAGCTTATGATTATTTTTGTGCGGAGTTCGAAAATGTTTTACAATATGTTTTCCAAAATCAATCATCGATACGCTTTATTGGCGGCCCGTTAACGCCATCTAAACGTTTATTGAAAAATACGATCATGGCGATTGTGTACCAATTATATTTAAGTAAGTACCTATCCGCATTAAAGAGTTGAGTAAAGTGTTGCCCAGTGTTATAATATTGTTCTATGTCTAAACGGAAAAGACTTAATCCGGCTACGAAAATAATCCTCAGTTTTTTACTGGCAATTATAGTGGGTACTTTTTTGTTAAGTTTACCTATCGCCAGTAAAGATGGCCATTGGTTGCCCTTTATTGACAGTTTGTTAACCGCTACCAGTGCGGTTTGTATTACTGGATTAACGGTAGTTGATATTGCACTACATTTCACGTGGTTTGGACAAATAGTTTTATTGTTATTAATCCAAATTGGTGGTTTGGGCTTTATTACAATTACTAGTTTAGTATTTCTGCTGATTGGTAAGAAAATTACTTATACTGACCGTAAAGCGATTCAAGAAAGTTTAAACCAAGATACGGTGCAGGGCGTAGTTAAAATGATACGCCAGGTTGTAATTTTGGTTTTTGCCGTTGAACTGTTAGGTTTTATCGCTTTGGCGCCGTCAATGGTTAATTTATTCGGCTGGGGATCAGGTCTTTTTAAGGCGTTGTTTATGTCCGTTTCGGCTTTCTGCAACGCTGGTTATGACGTATTGGGGACCGGTAGTAGTTTGACGGGAATTGCTCAAAATGCGTTAGTAATTTTGCCGCTGATGCTATTGATCGTTGTCGGCAGTACGGGTTTTACTGTATTATTTGAAATTGGTGGTAAATTCAAACATCACAAACTGTCGTTGCATACTAAAATTACTTTAATAGTAACGGCGTTATTGTTATTGGTGAGCACAATATCGTATGCTTTATTAGAATGGAATAATCCCGCCACTTTGGGCAAGATGAGTATCGGTGGAAAAATTTTAAACGCGTGTTTCATGAGCGTAACACCACGGACAGCGGGGTTCGCCACGGTTGATTACACCCAAGTTACTAATGGCAGTTTGGCTTTAACGTGTATTTTAATGTTTATTGGTGGTGGTTCTGCTTCAATGGCAGGGGGCATCAAAATTACGACTTTGGTTTGTTTATTGCTGGCAATGTTTGGGCGAACGCGGCGTAATGGTGATGTTATTATTGCTAAGAAACGCATTTCAAATAAAGTTATTCGCAAGTGTATGCGAGTGTTTTTTTCAGCAGTCTTCTTGATTTCGTTAGCCACGTTAGTTATTTGTCTTTGTGAAGGCAGCAAGTTTACTTTGTCCACAGTGTTGTTTGAAACTATATCAGCGCTGTCAACAGTTGGGTTAAGTTCGGGAATGGTGGTCGCTGCCAGTTGGTTTAGTAAGTTAGTATTTGTAATGTTAATGTTTGTTGGGCGAGTTGGTACTATTACTTTGACGGTAGCCATGAGTAATAAAACTGCCGAAATTGTTGAAGAAATTCAGTATCCAGATGCCAAAATTATGGTAGGATAAATAAGGAGATATGATGGAAAATAATGAAATTAAGAATGAGTCAAAAAAAATCGAAAAAAAAATGAACCAATTTGTAGTTATCGGTTTGGGTCGCTTTGGCAGAAGCGTGGCTACAACTTTGGCGGATAATGGTAAAGAAGTTTTAGTTATTGATACCAACCGCGAATTGATTAACCAAATGGAAGGCAAGATGGCGGGAGCGGTCGTTGCGGACGCGACTGGAACAGATGTTTTACATTCGTTGGGTGTACAAAACTTTGATTGTGTAATTAATTGTATTGGTGGTAATTTGCAAGCTAGTATTTTGGTAACCTACATCTGCAAAGAGTTAGGGGTAAACTATGTGGTAGCACGTTCCAATACGGAACAGAACAAAAAGATTTTGGAACGCATAGGGGCAGATATGGTGGTTTATCCTGAGGTTTTTATGGGTAAGAAAGTGGCTAACGTTTTAACGAACCCTAGTCTGAACGAAATCTTTGATTTGGCCAATAATTTTAAAATTGTGGAAGTCCCTTTGCCTGATAATTGGCAAGACAAAACCATTGTTGAATTAGATGTACGCAAAAAATATAAAGTTTCAATAATCTTTATTAAGCGAGCGGATACAGTTATTTCGGTAGAACCGGAAACCCAAATGTTAGCCGGGGATATTTTGATTTTAGCCGGTGAAAGTAAGCCTTTGGCAAATATCAGTCATATGACCAGCGAAGTCATTGATACCATGCATTCTTTGCAAGATGGACTTAATGTCAACGATTAAATGGGAACAGTGAAAATGGCAAAAGTGGTAAAGGACACTTCTACACAATCATTGGTCGAACCTACGGTAAACAAAACCAAAGCGAAACTTACGGTAGGGGACTTTCTAGATCGCTATTATTGGTATTTCTTTGCTTTAATTGTAGGGCTGGTAGCGTTTTTGTGTTTTTTCCGTTTGGGTGTTGCTCCGATAGCATCTTCGGATGAAGGAAGGCACGGTGTCAACGCTTACGAAATGATGAAAGAAGGTAACTATATTGCTAATTCTTACAATGGTGAAATTGATTACTGGAATTTGAAACCGCCATTATCTTTTTACTTTATTATGTTAGGTTACCGCATTTTCGGCTATAACGCTTGGGGGTTACGTTTCTTTTCGGCCTTGGCGTACTTAGCCTTAGTAATAATCGTGGCCATTTTTTTGAGAAAGAAATTTAATAGTACGGCCAGTTTGGTGTCAATGTTGATGTTTGCGGCTTGTTACTTATATTTTATAGCACATTTTGTACGTGCGGGTGATGCCGATGCGTTGTACATCTTATTTGTTGGTGTGTGTTTAATCGCATTGTATTTGTCCAGCGAAAATAGTAACTGGTTACATTTGGCTGGTTTAATGGTAGCGTTGGCCTTTCTGACTAAAAGTTATCATGCCATAATCTTATTGCCGATTATTCTGTTGTATTTAATTTTTACTAAGGGGTTTCCTAAAATTAAATGGTGGCAATATTTAACAATCACGGCCGTTACTTTATCACCAATTTTAATTTGGATGGTCGCACGCGTAGCGTTTGACGGGTGGAAATTTATCAGCGAAATGTTCCTTTATGACGTCTTTAAGCGTTCAACAAATGTTATTGAACAGCATTCGACCAATTTTTTTGTTTATTTACCATTCACCATTATGTATGATAATGTGGTAACCTTTTGTGGTGCGTTGTTGATTTTTACTGTTATCCGTAAACTGTGTAAGCACCAAAAATTAAGTAATCTGGAAAAATTAACTTTATACAGTATGCTCAGTATTTACACTATCTTCGGTTTGGCACGGACAAAAATTGAGTGGTATATTTGGCCACATTGTGTACCATTGATTATGTTTGCTGCGGTGAAACTGGTAAGTATTTGGCAAAACTCATTAAGTTACGAAATAGTTAAACGTGTCATTGTCGTGCTCATTTTGGTTGCAACTATTTTTTTGGTTGGTTACAACGCGTTTAACGTGATCACTGTTCAAAATACTAACGAATTACAGGCTTTGATTCGCGAATTACCGGTTGCTGACGGCGCAACCTATTTTTACCAGTCCGGTGATACTACAACCTTAGAACGAGCCGAATTATTAGTCTTTGAGTGGCACACCAATCATTATCTTGATACCGGCGGAGAAGCCAAATTTAAGCAAACGGACAATGCGTACTTAATAATTAAAACTACTGATAACGCCAATTGGGACAGTGACGCTTACGAAATCTTATCCCGGTCACCAAATTATGCAATTTGTTGGCAGAATTAAAGGTAACTGTTTGCCGTACGAATTTTACGTAAAAAACATTTTACCTGCTTAACAGTGGTACGGGAAATTTGGGTATTAAAAAATAAGTGGTAACAATGATTTTGCCACAAACTTTTTGTAAAATGTTGCTCAACTGGAACTTGGCGGTTTTGTAATGCTTGAAAAAGGATTTCGCCTTGCCCTTTGACAAAATAATCGCGTTTAGCGTAAAAAATTTGCACGGGACACCAATCTGGGTTGATAAAAGGTAGTAGAGACAAAACGTCGGCGTAGGCGTAATTGGCATTCAATTCACGATATTTAACGCCAGTAATGGCTTGTGCAATATCTTTCACTAAGCCAGAACGACGGCGGGTAGAATCGTTTAGTAATGCGTTAAAATCGTAGATACCACAAAATAGTATAGCCCCAATAAAGCGAACATTGTTGTTTTTGGTTAAACCTAATCGCGTGCGGAGAGATGGATTAGTTTGTAGTGCTAGTAAGTAGGCCGCGAAAAAAGCTCCTGCGGAATCACCTGTGACTACTACTTGTGTGGGGTCAACAGGGTAACGGGACGTCAACACGTTAATTTGTTCTAGGATTTGCCAAACATCTTTAATCTGTTCAATTATTGTAACGGCGGGACAAAGTCGGTAATTAGCATTAATGACAAACCAACCTTCTTTGGCCAGTATTTCGCACCAGTATCGCCGATATTTTTTATCACCAGCTACAAACCCGCCACCATGAAAATTGATAATCACGGGTAAACGGCGGTCGCATTGGTCGGTTTGGTAATAATAATCGCATTGTCGATCAGAAACTTTGGTAATTTCTTTTAAATGGGTGGGGTTAATGGCGGCTTGCGACACAACGTCAAAAATACGAAAAAATAATTTTGCTGACCCCATAAATAATATATATCCATATATGCACTTTACAAATGGATAGTTTCCGCATAAAATAGAATGGTCAAATGAGCAAATTGCAAAAATTGTCCGTGCGTGATTATTGGTACTATCGTGGTAACCGTTTTTTTGTAATTTGTGCGTCAACCATTATTTCGGTTTTTATTTTCTTTTTTGCCTTGTTAATAATCTATGCTATCGACAACGGTCGCCCGGGTGGCGAGTACGATACGCCGTATAAAACGTACAGCAAAGTGGGGGTCAGCAGTTCTGTACTCGGTATCACCAAACGTGTTAAACCTATTTCCGAAGCGACGAATGGCGGCTTAGCGGCCTATCCGCGTTATGCCTATACGTTAGGCGGTTTAACAACCGCTGAAAAGAGCAATTTGATTTTGGAAAACGTCAAACTTTGTGGCAAAGAAACTTGGAGTAACAGTGGGGGCAGTGCTCGCAATGGCTCTTACGATCGAATGGATGAGCAAGGGAAATTATATGTTTATGACACCAATGCAAAAGAGTACGTATTGAAAAACGAAGAGCCCCGTCAGTTATACGCACATACCGCGGCGGACGGCATGTACGGCGGTAAGGTTGCGGACGACGAACCGGCAGTTGTCAAGCAACTGACAATCACGCCACGTACTTATAACAATTATTACGAGGTTACTGGGCTGTACGCACCAGCCGGTGAAGTGATCAAAATTGAACTTAGTGACGAAGCCATGCAAGCCACCGGCGGTTTGACTTTCCATATCGGACAAGCCTTATATAACGGCCAAGCCAACAATATTTGGACGGCACGTAACTTTAACCGTATGCCCATAATTTTAAATACCATGTCAATTAATCGCAATACGGCTGTTTACGACGCAACTACGAAAACTTGGACAGGATACATTGGATCTTTCTTGGGCGGGCCAATTTATATCCGCGACGAATTAAAAGCCTATACTGTGACCATTAGTGGTGGGGTTAACTACCAACATTTCATCCTGGGTATTACCACACCCGAAGAATATGCACAGTTTGTACAATCTTCCGTGCCTTATTTCGATTTAGAAATATGGTCAACGGGTGTTCTGCTTTCTGGACCACGAACTTACGCACAGAATATGACTTACGACGAGATGTACGAGATTGCGTCACTGTGGGAAAAAATCAGTTTGGTGACTAACCAAGTTAAAAATCACGGCGTAGTTTTCTTGTTCGATCCGTTCGTGGCGGCAGGGGCAGCGGTTGCTTTCCCAGGGCGCTGGTCGGTGAATTGTCCCGCCAGTTGGTTTTGCGAAGCCTTGAATTATCAAGCGTTTGTTACTTCGGGAACTTGGGGTAATTTGCACGAATACCATCATAATTACCAGGGCTATGGCGTCGGTGACCGCGGCGAAGTAACTAATAATGCGTTAAATTTGGTGTCGTACAGTTTGTTTACCAATATTTCGGCGGCTCGGCAAATCGGTAATTACGGCGGTGCGGGTTTCTCCGGTTGGAATACTTATACCAGTGCTACTTGGGCACTGAACCGTGTTAATACGGGGGCGATTTCAAGCACTAACGGTTTGGCGGTTTACGCCACATTACTGCATAACTTTGGCCAGGACGCTTTTATCCAAACTACCAATGCCAGTGGTAACAATTATTTTAATCGCTGGGCAGCGGTTACTCACCAAGACTTTTCTTATTATGACGACTTGGTTAAAAGTTTTGGTCGAACAACAAGTCCAACTGCTACTGATTATCCGTTATTTGTGCCCGTGTCTTGTGTTTACCAAACGGGACGTAGCTATAATTACGATGGTCAACGCCGTTATTTTGAAACTATGCAACCGTATACGATTCCGTATGGTCAAGAGTTTACACTAGATTTGAATCCGTATACTACCAATAAGGACGGTCAATACGTCAGCGGTAGTGTAGTAATCGCCAAGGATTTTACCTACCGCGTGAAAAGGGTTTACGGCCTTGGTTTGAACGGCACTTTGCAAGCCGTGGGAGACAATCTTTACCGTTTTGTTCCCAATGGTATTTTACGCTCCGGTAAAATTTATGTTACTTTAGAAATTTTAACCAAGGACGGACAACATACTTACAACGGTAAAACTTTGGACGATGTGGATTTGGTTTTAGAATTTCAACAAACGCACGAGACCAAGAAAAATGTTTTGGAACGTACTATTTACTCTTTTAAGAATGACCTAACTGCTGAACATTACGATGCTCGCTATTATCACGATACCAATTACGCGGGGGCCAGTGAGGTTACGGTTGTTGACAATACTAACGCCGCACAAAACAGCAATACCGACATTTGGTTGTCGGGTGAACAAGTTGGTAAAAACCAAATCATGGAAGTACGCGGGAAAATTTATTTCCCCGAGAACGGTAAATACCGTATCTATTTACGTGGGCGAGGCAGTTGTGCGTTGTACCTTTCGTTTAATAATCAAGATTACGCGTTAGGGGCGTATGTGGACAGTACCATCAATAATGAAGATTCGCCTTATTTTATCGTTAAAAGTGCGGAAGAATGCCAAAGTTTGGGCAGTACTTATACGGTAGGTACTTATTATGATGTAACAGTGACGCACGGCAGTTGGCTTTATTTCAAAGAAGTAATGATGGTGCCGAATGCTCCGGGACATTATAACAGTTTTATCGGTATGGGTATTAAGCAATGGACAACCCCAACTTATACCGCACACGAAAGAGAAAATGGTGAAGTTTATTATCTTGACCAAAATGGTAATGAAGTTTCGCCAACTGTTGCTGCCAATCCGCAACCAATTGTGCCGACGGGAAATCCTAATTACGCTACGGCTTACCGCCTGACTTACCAGTTTCCACAAACTTTTAAGACGGATTATTTTTATACTCCAAATTACACCTATCAACTGGGCGAAAATACTTTCAAACAATACACGCCGGATGAACCGAGTTTGCAATACGTCGGTAATTGGCAATACACCGCGACGGCTTCAAGTTTTGGCCACGTTTATGTTGGTCAACGGGGTGCGGAAATCCGGTGCGTGTTTACGGGAACGCAATTTGGTGTTTGGGTAGCGACGTGTTACGGTACAAACCTGCAAATTTATGTTGATGGTCAGGCTTGCCCGTTAACCAAAATCAGGATTAATGCTAATACTGTGGCGCTAGTTACTCCGGAATTTAGTCACCGCCAGCACGATGTCATTATTCGTTGCGTTGGTGTCGGTAATGTTGATTCTGTTTTGGTGCGTTAAATTTGGGGGCAAGCTAAATACAAAACTGGCAATAATTAACTTGTTGTTATGGAAAAACCGGCGTATAATGTTAATTATATGAGCAAAAACAAGGCAATTGTAAAGTTTTGTATAATTGGTGTTATTGTCTTAATGGCGATGCTGCTTTGTTGTGTGGAGTTTACGATTCCGTTTACCGAAATTAAATACGTTGGCTGTTTTAATGCTATTAAAAGTAGGATGGGCATTGACCTTAATGGTGGTATTTTAGCCGTTTATGACGTCACGCCAAGCAGCGATAGTGGAGATTTAGATACCGAAGTGAACGCGACAATAAGTCGTATTCAGCGAACGTTGAGTAATAAAAATTATCTAGAAGCACAAGTTACCCGGCAAGGAACTTATCCGAATTATAAGATTCGCATTGAAGTCCCGGGAATGAGTGATACCACCGATATTATGGAAGCCATTGGTACACCTGCCAATATTGAATTTATGTCACCAACCACTTCGCAACCAAACAGCAATACGGAATATGACGCCAATAATGTCTTTTTAACTGGCGACGGAATCAGTAAAGTTGATGTTGTAGTAGACCCTAATGATGCAACAAATTACGTAATTAAATTGACTTTTACTGACGAAGGTACCGCTAAGTTCCGTGATAAAGTCAGCAGTGCGGGTGGCCAATATATGGCTATTTATTCCAACGAAAAAATTATCAGTGCTCCCCAAATATCCAGTGATAACGCTAGTACCTTAGGTGCAGATGGTACTGTCCTAATCACCGGAACTTACACTAAGACCGAAGCCGAAGCGTTTGCTTTGCAAATTGAATCGGGTTTGTATTCGGTTGGCTTGACCGCCAGTGAGTTAAGCACCATTCCTGCTACCTTGGGGGAAGGGGCAGTTCTGGCGGGCGTAATTGCTTTGGGAATTGGTTTACTTTTGGTTTTTGCGATTATGGCCTTAGTTTACCGTGACTTCGGTATGTTGGCTAATTTGTCATTATTAATATATACGGTAATTTTCATTTTCTTACTGGCTCTAATTGATTCTATTCAGTTAACTTTACCGGGAATTGCGGGGATTATTTTGTCTATTGGTATGGCAGTTGATGCGAACATCTTAATCTTTGAGCAAATTAAAGAAGAGTACCGTACGGGGAAACGTTTAGCCGCGGCCGTACACTCAGGCTTTAATAAATCAATTATGACGATTGTGGACGCTAACATGACGACCATCATTGTTAGTATAATTTTGTATTTTTTAAGTGATGGTGCCATTAAAGGTTTTGCGATTACTTTGGTACTGGGGGTGGTGATTTCGTTGTTCACAGGCTTGGTGGTTACGCGCAGTTTGGCCAAGTTGTATTTATACATTAACCCCGATAATGCTGCTCGCTTAAACATTAAATTAACAGCCGAGGAGCAAGCCGCTATTACGCAAACGTCGCAAAAACCAATTAAACGCAAACTAAATATGGACGGTGCAAAATGAAATGGGTAGATAAGATTAAGCAAACAAAATTTGATTTTGCACGCAATGGTCGCTGGTTTATTATTGCTCCTGCGGTTATTTTATTAGTGGGGATTATCTTGTTTTGTTGTTTAGGGTTTAACCTCGGTCTTGATTTTACAGGTGGGGCCATTGCCACGATAACTAAAACCGAAACTGTAACTAAGGATTACGTTACTGCTAAAATGGATGATTACAACATTAAGTACACAATTACCGAGGAACGCAGTACCAGTGGTTCCACAACTTTTGCGGTGCGCTTTAATGCCACCAGCGATACGGAACGCAACAACGAAATTTTGCAAGAATTGAATGAATACTTTGGTGATGATTATGTTTCAGGTGACAGCATTCAAGCCTCTACCAGTAACGAAAAGGTTATGACGGTTTTTTGGTCGGTATTGGCGGCGTGCGTCGGTTTGATGATTTACATGTTATTCCGTTTTAAAATCACCGCGGGAATTACTACTTTGTTGGCCTTAGCACACGACGTTTTAATGATTTGTGCGTTAATGGCAATTTTACGCATTGAAATTAATACCTCTTTTATTGCTGCCATTTTGACCGTAATTGCGTACTCTATCAATAACAGTTTGGTTGTTTTTGATCGGGTGCGTACCTTTGAAAAAAACAATACGGAGAATTATACCTTAGACCAAATGTTGAATAAAGCGATCAGTAGCACTTTGGTTCGTTCAATATTGACGGTTGCTACAACTTTGGCAACTTTACTGGTGTTAACCATTATCAGTTTAATCATGCACTTGCCAACGCTGATTCAATTCGCCTTACCGATTATTTTGGGTTTGGTGGCGGGTACCTATTCCTCAATGTTCTTGATTGCTCCCATGTACCGGCAATTTGAAGGAGCACGTTTAGTTCGCAAACAACGCAAACAAGACAAAGTTAAATAATATACATTGGTGTGCCATCTTTATGGGAAGTACTGGTTATTTTGTTGGAATTTTTGCCCCAAGTTTTTTTGTTGTATCTTTTATTAACTTTGGTGGAAAGAAGTGGCTTATTGGCGTGGTTGGCGCACTTATTGCATTTACCCGTAAATAACTTAATGGCTACTTGTTTGGGATTCAGTTGTACCACTTTGGCGGTTTGCGCTGTCCGCGATAACCCGTCACGTAAGCGGTTAACTTATTTCTTGGCGTTTATCCCGTGCACAGCGCAGTTACCCTTAATAACATTCATTTTGTTTTCGGTATTGCGGTGGCCCTTTTGGTCGTTAATTGTTTTGTATCTATTATGTATAGTGGTGGGATTGTTAGTCATGACCTGTGTACAGGGTAACGCCCAGTATGTAAGGTATGAGGCGATCAAATTGCAATTTCCGAATTTGTGGCAATGCTTATTGGAAACTATTAAGCAAAGTTTGTTGTTCGCTAAAAAAATCTTTATCGCCTTTGCAGTTAGTGCTTTTGTAATCGTGATACTGGCACGTTTTGATTTTCATTGGCATTATACTGCCGATCCCCAGACGTCAATGTTGTTTAGCATCTGTGGCGTCTTGTCACCACTGTTTAATCCTATTGGTTTAGGTAATCCTGCCCTAATTTGTGCCTTGATTTTTGGTATTATTGCCAAAGAATCCGCTATTTCGGTTTTGCTACTTTTCCCTAATGTGGTGGCAGGCCTGACTTTGCCCGCCGCACTGTCGTTAGTACTCTTCTATACACTATATCCAAAATGTATATCCGCACAAACCGCAGTGTGCAGTAGTTGTAACCATGAAACAGGAGTAAAATTATTTATTACCAATTTGTTAGTTGCTTATGTGGTGGCTTTGGTTGTATATAATATTTGTGGATTCTTTATCTGATTATGATTATGATTTACCAGCAACAATGATTGCTAATGCCCCAACTGAACCGCGTGACGCATGCCAAATGCTAGTTTATGATCGGGTCACTGCGGCTTCACATATTAAGCGATTTAGTGATATTATCAATGAATTGCAATCTGGCGACGTAGTAGTAATTAACGAAACGCGAGTTATTCCAGCACGTTTGTTGGGGCGTAAAAGTACTGGTGCCAGAATTGAAATACTACTTTTAAAAAAAATCGCTTTGGCCAAATATGAAGTGCTGTTAAAGCCAATGAAACGGGTTAAAATTGGTGATCAAGTTAACATAGCAGGGCGCTTGACGGCGTGTTTATTAAGTAAAGATACAGTTACCGGTACCGCAGTAATGCAATTAAGTTGTATCGGCGGAGTGACTAATTTGGAAACTACCATTGACGAAGTCGGTGAAATTCCCTTGCCACATTATATTCAAAATGGTAAAGCGACCAAGGAAAATTATAATACCGTTTACGCCCGGGTAGATGGCAGTGCTGCCGCACCTACTGCGGGCTTGCATTGGACGCCAGAATTGATTGCGGCTGCTGAACGCAAAGGGGTAATTTTTGCGCCAGTGGTTTTGGACGTGGGGTTAGGTACTTTTCGTCCCGTTAAAGTGGACGACATTAGGCAACACGTTATGCATACGGAACGTTACCAAATCCCGGATACAACTGCCCAAATTGTTAACCAAGCCTTGCGTGAAGGGCGACGAATTATTGCGACCGGTACAACCAGCCTGCGGACGCTGGAAGGCTGTTACGCCAAATACGGTGAGATAAAAGCCGTTGCTGACCAAACCGATATTTTTATTTATCCGCCATTTAAATTCAAGGTAGTGTCGGCGCTGATAACCAATTTCCATTTGCCAAAGTCAACATTGCTGATGTTGGTTTCGGCATTCGCGGGTCGAGAAACGATCCTTAATTTATACGAACAAGCCAAGGCTAATCATTTTCGTTTTTATTCGTTTGGGGATTGTATGTTCTTGAAGTAATTGACACTGCCAAAAACAACGCTTAAAATAAAGTTATGGACGCGAAAGCAGAATTTGTTGAAATTTATCAAAAAAATATTAAACGCGATGGGGCAGATAAGTTATTACAGTGGTTGGAAACTTCAGATTTTTTTACTTGTCCGGCTTCAACAAAGTTTCACAGCAATTACGCCGGTGGCTTGGTTGAGCATTCGGTCAAAGTCTATCATCGTTTGGAACGTTTGGTGGCCATGGAAAAAATGAACGTCAGTGCCGAATCAATTGCGGTGATAGCCTTGTTGCATGATGTCTGCAAGGCTAATACCTATAAAACCGAAATGCGAAATGTTAAACGCGATGGTAAATGGGAAGAAGTTCCGTATTATTCCGTTGATGATCCCTTACCATACGGTCATGGTGAAAAATCGGTTTACATCATCAGTAGTTTTATGAAATTAACACGTGAAGAAGCAATGGCGATTAATTGGCACATGGGGCCATATGACGCACGCAACGCTGGTAACAATTACGTTTTGACGGACGCTTTCCATAAATTCCCGTTAGCCTTAATTATGTTTTTAGCAGATATTAGTAGCAGTTATTTGGACGAAACAGTTAAAAAATAATTATATTTTTACTTTATTTGCTGCCTTGATGCGTATGTCGTCACTGATGGCGGCGTAATGTTTTTTGGTCGTGTTAATGTCGCGATGACCTAACACATCGGCAACAATGTAAATATCACCTGTGGCTTTGTAAAGATTGGTGCCGTAAGTTGAACGTAACTTGTGGGGACTAATCTTTTTTAACGGGGCGGCGGTTTGGGCGTATTTTTTTACGATGTTTTCCACAGACCGTACGCTTAAACGGTGGCCACATTTGGTGAATAAAGGTGTTCCCTTGGTAAATTCACCAGTTTGAAAATAGGATGCGAATTTGTCATGCAGTTGGTCGCCCATGTGCAAAATGGTCTGTTTGCCACCTTTACGAGTTACCAAAAAAGTTTTATTGGCTAAATCAATATCTTCGTAATCTAAACCGACTAACTCGCTGACCCGGATACCAGATAATAGGAATAAAGAGACAATCATTTCGTCTCGCGGATTTTTTGCGGCGGCCACCACCAATTTATTAACTTCGTCGTCATTAAGGCGGATAATGCTTTTTTCGTGAATTTTGGGTAAATCAATTTTGGTCATAATGTTTTCTTGTAAATCACCACGCCGGTAAAAATATTTAAAAAAAGAACGCAGTGTGGCCATTTTACGCATCTTGCCACGTTCACCGTTAAGGCGCTGAGTTTGATCCTTCTCGTAAGCAGTTAGATGAGCCATATATTGTTCTAAATTGTCAACGGTAATCTGATTTAATTCTGTTTTTTCTAAACTGGCAATATCGCGCCCTTGAAAAGTTGCGGTTTGCGTAGTGAGGTACTCAAAAAAAATCGCCAAATCGCGAGCATAACCAAGACGGGTAAGTGGCGTTGTTTTTTGTTCTATCCCGACAAAAAACGCGTTGCAAAAACTGGGTAAATTTGGTAACACGCGTTCGTTCAAGTCTTTGTTGTTACGTAAATCCCGTTGCTCATTGTATTTCATCATCTAAGAATATCACGCAATAAGGTTTTTTGCTATAATTTTCTGCCCGCCATAAAAATACAAAATTTTATCTTTAATGGCATAAATTTCCCAACACAACATATTTATGATTGAAATATGGCCACAATCCTAACGGTTGCGTTTGCTTTTGGGTCGGCGGTATATGCCTTTACCAATAAGTACTTACTGGTGATAGTTGTTATTTTGTTTTATCTGCTTTTACAAGGGCTGTTAAATCGTCACCGTAGGCAGAAGTACCTTAACGCTACGGTAATTCATTATGCGGGTAATATTTTCAAGTTGCGGGGGTTAATGGATTCTGGTAATGCTTTGACTGACCCGGTAACTCGGGCGCCAGTTTGCATCATTTCGTTACCGGTATTTTTACAAATGTTCCCTGGAATCACGGCCGACCAAATTTTATTAAAAGAATTACCCAACATAGTTAATGGCGGTCATTACATTGATTGTCATACGGTGCATGGCAAGGCCGACCTTTTTGTTTTTCCACCTGATAAAATTCAAATCAACGGTACAACAGTAAAAGATTGTATGTTAGGGGTAGCAGCCAAAGATTTTGGTAATGAGCATTATGAAGCTTTATTAAACATAAAATTAGGGGGTAATTTATGAACTTAGTCAGTAAAGCTATTGCACTTTTTCGCCGTTTAGAACGTCTTCATTGGTTAGATGACGACAGTATTTATTTTATCAATGGTTCGGAGGCTTTGGCCCGCCCTTTGCCAAAAGAAGAAGAAGAACTGTTATTGCAAGAACTGGCGTTAGGTAAACCCGAGACGCGACAAAAATTGATTGCTCATAATTTACGGCTGGTGGTTTATATTGCTAAAAAATTTGAAAATACTGGTATTGATGTTGAGGATTTAATTAGTATTGGGTCAATTGGACTGATTAAAGCCGTTAACAGTTTTAAGTATGATAAAAACATAAAATTGGCTACTTACAGTAGTCGTTGTATTGAAAACGAAATCTTAATGTACTTGCGAAAAGTGCAGAAAACCCGTGGTGACGTGTCGATGGACGAAGCAATTAACGCCGATAGTGATGGCACCGAAATCCGTCTAGGTGATGTAGTTTGTACGACTACGGATAATGTTGACGATGATCTAGATACCAGCGTTGAAAAGAATTTATTATGGTTGGCGGTAAATAAACTTTCTATTCGCGAACAAGAAATCATGCAATTGCGTTTTGGCCTGGGGGGTGGCGAAGAACGCACGCAAAAAGAAGTTGCCAACATGTTATCAATTTCACAATCTTATATTTCACGTTTAGAAAAGAAAATTTTGTGTCGGCTTAAAAAAGAGTTCCAAAAAATTGACATCTAGACAGCAACTCAGGGTTGTGATACAATATCTGGTATGGAGTTCTGGGGTTGGTTGATCCTTTTCTTTGCTATCATCGCCATAATTACTTTTTGTGCGGTGTTTAATGTCGTTTTATGGTTTCGTGCCTTGATGTCAGGTGCGCACGTGTCATTGGCCGAATTGATCACCATCACCATGAAGAAACTTGATGCTCGTAGTATTGTTAATTATTACATTAAGGCCAAAAAAGCGGGAGTTAAAATCACCATCAACCAAATAGAAAATCACATTCAGGCTCATGGTAATATTGAATGCGTTATTGACGCTTTAATTGCGGCTTATAACGCGGGAATCGATTTAAAATTGGCAACCGCTATTGCAGTTGATTTATCAGGGCGTGATATTAACGATGCTGTCAAACATTGTATTATGCCCCAAATTATCCAAATCAACAATGTTACTGCCATTGCTAAAAACGGTATTGAAGTTTCGGTAACTGTTAAAGTGACGTTACGTGTTAATTTGCAACGTATTATCGGCGGCGCCTTGGAAGAAACGATAATTGCTCGTATCAGTGAGGGAATAATGACTATTATTGGTAACGCTGAAACACACAACTCAATTTTAGAACGTCCGGATCTGATCACGAAAACAATTATGCAGAATAAAAACTTGGCGGCGGATACTGCTTTCGACATATTATCGGTTGATATTGTTGAAATTAAAGTTGGGCGTAATGTTGGTGCTGAATTAGAAATTGACAAAGCGGAGGCCGTAAAATTCATCAGCCAAGCCGATGCCGAAAAACGTCGAGCCGAAGCCGTGGCCGCGGAACAAGAGATGCGGGCGTTAACTCAGGAAATGCGGGCCAGGGTAGTGGCCGCGGAATCGGAATTACCACGCGCTTTGGCCGGTGCCTTGAAACAAGGTAATATCAGTTACACCGATTACTTAAAAATGGATAATATCAAAAGTGATTCCTTGATGCGACAAGCAATTGGTGGCAACGCGAGTGATGATATGTTAACACCAGCCTTGAATCCGCCTAAAAAGAAAACCAAATTACAATAAGGAGTGGGTATGTTTGGTGTGTTATGGATTGTAATTGCGCTTTTGGTAATGATTTTATTACTATTCTTTTTGGCTGATTGGTATTTAAAACGCAGTGATAAAAAGAAAACCAGTAAACCCGTCATATCTCAAAAAACGCCAGCAGAAACTGCCAAGGAAAAACAAACGCCTACCGTGACCAACCCCGATAAGCAAGTAAAGCCCACTACGATGACTATTTATAACAGTAATTTGGCTGACGATTTAGATGCGATATTAAAAGACGAGGAAACGTCATCTCTCCATCACAATTTAAGTAACCGCTTAACCTCAAAAGGGCAAATTGCTAATTACGTTGCCGAAAAACATTATCATACTTTCACTTTTGATAACCAGCCTGAAACTATCGATAACTCCGAAACGCCGACTTTTACTAAGGAGGATTACAAAAAAATTGTCGCTTTAAGTAATATTGACGATAAAAAATAATTATAAATAAATGTGAAAGATTTCTTTATCCACCAAGAACGTAACCGCAGTTTGACGATTGGCGGGGTAGTGTCTTTGGCTGATTTTGCAAGTGACGAAATTGCCGTGCGTGTGAAAGGTGGTTTTATAACGGTTAAAGGTAACAATTTAGTAATCCAACGTTTTGACGAAAACGAAATTATTATTATTGGAAAAATTGCTGAGGTTATTACCAATGTCGCAAATTAAAGATTTTTTCACCGGCCGGGTCACTTTTTCTGTTACTGATTTCCCCGTGGCGGGATTAAACCGTTTGCGTCAATATCAAGTAAAAAATATTCGTCGCCAAGTTGACACTTTTATTTTTTCTGTGCCTTTAGTGCACGCAGATGCTGTGCGTAAGTTGGTGGCCAACTTTGAATGGCACAGTCGCCAAAATACCAATTTATTGCGTGGTATCAATTACTTATTGAATCACTTTATCTTGTGTATAACCGTCTTATTGGCGCTTGGTACGTTTTTGGTACTGGATATGGGTATTTATAGTGTACAAGTGAACGCGGCTAACGCTGACGTTGTGACGGCGGTTTACGACCATTTATCCAGCGTTGGTGTTAAAAAGTTTATTTGGAAAAAACAGATTGCAAATTTGGACTTGGCTAATGATTTAGTGACAACATTCCCCAATGTTGCACACGCACACGTGCGAGTGTCTGGTAATACTTTGGTGGTGGATATTGCAACCGCAACCAGTAACACTACTAAAATTAAAACTAACCTTTATGCCAAACATAACGCAGTGATTAAAGACGTAATCGCGTACAGCGGTCAAGTATTGGTTGAAGTGGGTGACGTAGTGCATAAAGGCGATTTATTGGTGGAAGATGCGTACCGCGACAGCGTAGCGATTACGGGTGAAGTTGCTTTTATTGTCGACGACCATATTGTTCGTTTGGCTATCGCCGTTATATAGTTTATAATAAATTGTGGATGTTTTAAACGCTGTTTGCCAAGTGTTGGCGGTTGATCCGTGTACCGTAGAAGTTAATTACGCATTTGTGCGTGGCAATGTTATCCGCCGCTTAAACAAAAAGTTTCGTCAAGTTGATAAAGTTACCGATGTTTTATCGTTTCCCGATGGCGACCTAAATCCAGAAACCGGAAAAAAGTTTATGGGCGATGTTTTAATTTGTCGTGCTGTTGCCCGTAAACAAGCCCGCAACTTGGGGCATTCCTTAGCACGGGAAATTACTTTTTTGCAAGTGCATGGAACTTTGCATCTATTCGGTTATGACCACCTTGATCCCGAAGAAGAAGCAAAAATGCTTGGACGACAACGTGAAATTATGGCATTATTATCTTGATGGAATTTGTGTTAAGTAAAGAAATCATTGCTCGTTTAATAGATACCGCCAAAAGTTACGCGGATAATGCCTATTGCCCATATTCCAACGTGGCGGTAGGGGCGTCCGTGTTGTGTGCTGACAATATTATTTTGGGTGGTTGTAATATTGAAACCGGTGATTATTCAGCACCATCTTTTTCGGCGGGAGATACCGTTATTGCCAAAGCGATTAGTGAAGGCTATACCCAAATGTTGGCATTATGTCTATATTCACGGGATAATTTAATCTATCCAAATGCTACAACTCGCCAATACTTATGTGAATTTAATGGTAAAATTAAAATAATTGTGGCTAATGATAAAACTTACGAGGTTGTAGACAACTTAACTTCAATCTATTTGTTTCCACCGAGTATGCCTGAGCAAGGTGACGAATGAGCAGGCATAAATGTGGTACAGTTGCTATTATTGGTGAGCCAAATGCGGGTAAGAGTTCTTTGCTTAACGCTTTGGTTGGCACCACGGTGGCCATTACCGCGGCTATGGCGGGTACCACTCGTCAAGCCATTCGTGGTGTTTTAAATACTGATAATGCGCAAATTATTTTTGTTGATACACCGGGTATGCAAGCCGCTACCAATTTATTAGAACGACAAATGAACCGTGCTATTTCTGGAGCAGTAAAAACTGCTGACGTACTTTGTTTTGTGCTTGACGCAACTAATGTCACAGAGCGAGCTTTGCGTAAGTTAGGTAATTACCAAGATTTTGGTGCGCCGGTAATTTTAGCCTTGACTAAGATTGATTGCGTGCCACCCGCCAAAGTGATGAATGCTTTGCAACGTTTACGTGATTTTACCTTTATTAAAGATTTTGTTCCTGTTTCCGCATTAAAACGCCAAGGCTTAACGGATTTGATCAGTTGTTTCACCAAGTATTTGCCGGTCGGTGAACCAATTTTTGACCGTGATGTTTACACCGACAGTACGGAACGGGCTATGGCTGCCGAAATTATTCGTGGGGCGGTGATTAACCATACGGCTGACGAAGTGCCAGCCGGTGTGAAAGTAGTAATTACAGAGTTCGCAACCGTTAATCGGTCGATAAAAATTGCGGCCGATATTATTTGCGATAAAGTGAACCATAAAAAAATCATTATTGGTGCACAAGGTAAAATGATTCGCCAAATTGGTATTGACGCGCGGCGTAATTTGGAAAAATTATTAGGTCGTCATGTGGTTCTGTCAACTTTTGTTATTGTCCGTGCGGGGTGGCGCGACCAAGTTAATTGGCTACGTGATTAGTAGTATTGTTTACGATTTTTGATAATTTCCCAATATTGGTGTTCCAAAGAGCGGAAAACGCGATTGGCGCCTAACACGGTAATATGTTTTTCGATTAATTTGTCAACCACGTTTTGCACACGTTCGGGTTTTAAGTTGACAATAACTTGGTCACCACATAATTTAACGGGAACCTTGAATTCTTCGTTAATAACTTTGGCGGCATAGTTGGGTTGCGCGACGGTAACCGCTAACTTGGCTTGGTCAAATTCGCGGGCAATCATTTGGTTGTAAGATTGGATAGCAATAATCATGCCGTCATCAATAATCGCAATTGTGTCGCAGAATTCTTCGATTTCGGCCATTTTGCGTGCCGTAACAATGACAGCCGTTTTAAATTCGGTACTAATTTTTTTGAGAATCACGCGTAAGTCTTTGGCTTCGGCTGGGGTAAGGTTGGTAAAAGGCGCGTCCAAAATTAAAATATCCGTACGGGCAATTAAGGGTAAGGCAATTTTCAAACGGTCTTTTTCACTGTTGGTTAAATTGCTAACGCGAGTAGACAAGTGGTCACGTAAGTTAAATAAGGTTAAAATATTTTTAACTTTGCTTTTGCGACATACACGGTTGTTAATGCGACAATAAGTTTTAATTACCGTGTGTACGGTGTCGCGAGGCATAAATTGTTCGCGGGGAATAAAAGCGCCAAGAAATTGGTCGGCTGGTATTTTAATTGTGCCTTTGGTTTTGCGGGACAAAGTTAAAATCAATTTGGATAATAGGCTTTTGCCACTTTGGTGTTCACCAACTATTGCTAAAATTTCACTTTCGTGCAAAGTAAGATTGACGCTGGCCATTAACTGCTTGCGGGCAGTAGTTTTTTCTAAATTATTAATCTCTAACATCTAAACACCTTTCCTTTGCGTAAAGCAATCATTAACAAACATTCGACGACTGGCACAAACGCGAAAAGACCTAGCCAAATTAATCCCAGTGAATGATTGACGCCACAAACGATACCAATCACTACCATTAAACAAATCGTGGCTACCGCCCGCCAACGGAAAGACTTTCCGCGCAGGAACATGGCTTTGGCCTTGGGAAAAACAAGGTAAATAGCCAATACCACGGCAAAGTAGGTTAGTAAACAAATGTAAACCAAATTGTAATATTCGACTTTTGCCGTTTTAGCCAAAGAGAAAAGTGCGTTGAACAACACAAACAAGGCAATGGTCACTAAACTAGCCACAATGCGTAAAAGATTAATTGCAACGAAATCGTTACCAACTGGGACTTGATTTAATTTTAGTAACGGCCGCAGATTAGGACTGCCCAAAGTTCCCGTTAGGTTAATCGTCATTTGTTTGTGTTTAACCTCGTCGGTGGCACTGACTTTATCGGTCGGTAATAAATAGGGCGAAATTTTGGTTTTATTGGCTAGCGTCGGTTCGGGCTCGCGGTTGAGTTTTAATACTCGTTTATCTTCGGCAACTTCGTTCAAACTGGGGTGGTTGTTCAAAGGTAAAGAAAAAGCTTCTTCCAAAGTAGAGTAGGTTTTATGGTCTTCTTTTACTTGCGTCTTTAATAATTCGTAATCGATTTCAATGGGGTTCTTTTCGCGATACTCACGACCCGTTTTAGTAATGTTGTAAACATGGCGACGCCCCCCAATTTCGGCTTCTTGCCAGTAACTGTTGACCAATTTACGGGTAGCCATTTTATGCAAAGCCGAATAAAGGGTTGGTAACGACATAATGACGGCGTTACCCGAAAGACGTTTAATTTCCTCAATCATTTCGACGCCATACATTGGTCGAATATTGAGCAAATTTAAAATCTGGATTTCGGTCATTGATTTACGGCGTGCCACAAAACAAGTTTAATGTCGAAACAATGTTCTTGTCAAGTTAAACTCAATTGGGCTACTTTATAATAATGTTAGACCCGCGCAATATTATTCGTACTAATAGTCGTACATTGTCTTTAATGGTTAATGCCCGTGGGGAGTTAATTGTTAAGGCTCCGTATAATTTTCCGGAACATAAAATATTCGCGTTTATTAAAGAAAAACAAGATTGGATTATTAAAAAACAAAACGCGGTGCGTGCTAATTCTTATATCAACCAAAACGTGGTCAATTACACTGTCTTTTTGTTTTTGGGACAAGAATTGACGCCCGTGATTGCTAATGATGTGAAAGAAATAATGATTGATGGTGGGCGACTGCTGATTCCTGCCAAAATCCCCGAAGAAAAGATTCTTAACCGCATTGAAAAATGGTATCGTAAAGTGGCCTTAGAAGTCATCGTCGAACGGGTTAACTTTATGGCGACGCGACTGCATTTGCACCCGACCAGCGTTACCACCAACAACAACAAAACCCGCTGGGGTGTCTGCGACAATAAGGGCAATATCGCGCTTAATTGGCGTGCGATATTTTTACCGCCCAATTTGTTGGATTATGTCGTAGTGCACGAACTGTGCCATTTATTGGAGTTCAACCACACCAAGGCTTTTTGGTCGATTGTCGGTAACGTGATTCCCGATTACCAAAGCGTGCGTAAACACTTGAAATGTTTGAATTATTTAATCATGTTATTTAGAAAAGAATAACCCGAATTTTACTTGCCGTAACTTGCCGATAATGTTATAATACAACATATGAAAAATACGAAAGAAACCTTGCAAGCAAGCAAGCAAGCAAGCAAGCAAGCAAGCAAGCAAGCAAGCAAGCAAGCACTTTTTAACGTTAATTAGCAGTGGCTTAGTGGCCGCCGTACTGGGCTTAGGGATTATTATCGGTTGTATTTGTGGGTTGGTCGTGCCCAGTGCGGCGGCCACCGATGACGATGCGCCGGTTATGGTTGGTGAAATCTACAATAACCCAACCAATGTGCAAAAACTTTATAACGCGTTGGCCGGCAACGGTACGACTTACGATAAAATTAAAACCTTGGCGGGGCAAACCCAAAACGCGGCGGACTTCCGGGCGTGTAATAATGACCGCGAAATTATGGTGACCTTTGGTGGCTGGGAATGGTATGCGACCTACTTATCGACGACCAAAGATGGTCGCCCGATTTTAACGCTGTGGTTGGCATATCCGTTCACTACGGCGAAGTGGAATAACGTAATTGGCAATAGTGATGAGGCTTTATCGAAATATTATGTGTATCCTTTGGATTTATACAGTACTAGTTATGTACGTACTATGGTATTGAATAATGCGGGGGACTATTCAACTGATGACGGAAAAACTTTAAGCAATACAGTAACGCCTAATGCTGATCACACAATGGCTAAGTTTTCCGTAGACGGCGTTACCAACAGTGTGACCGACGTAATAGTTAAGCCCATAAATGTCGAATGGCAACGGGCGGGGCAGTTGGCGGGGATACATGATGGCTCTCCTAATCGTAAAAACGAAAACTGGGGCGAAGAACCAGCAGATAACTGGGAAACTGTCTTGTGGGGTACCATTGCAGACCCATATCTAAACGATTACAGCCGTATTCCTGCCCTTGAAAATTTGTATGGGGCTTGGAAAGACGATTATTTGTGGCTACCGTCAGTAAGTGAACTGGCTAACTATTGGGGGTACACCACGGGGAACTATAATACAGTACCATATTGGACGCGTTCAGGTACGCGCAATTATCATGGATTTGTGGGAGTGCACGCCTATTATGTTGAGCAAAACGAAGTGTATCGAGAACGCGAAATACGTCCCGCGTTGCACATCGATTTATCGGCGAACGAATTATACGCTCACAGTTGGAGTGAATGGGAAACCATTGAGTTAACGGCGGACAACCGACGCGTAGAACGTCGTACGTGCAGCGCGTGCGGCGATACCGAAAAACGCATAATTTCTTTCGGTACGTATTGCCACCAAATTATACTTGAACATAAAAATGGTTTTGAAGAGGCGGTGATCAAGGTTACGGTCTATACTGACCAAGCCGCGCCGTTTAATACGCCGCAGAATTTACTTAACTACTTAAACAGTTCGGTAGATTGCGACTACTTAAACTGTGAGGGTTGTTTGCGTTATTACGACCCGTCCGCTAACCGGTTCAAGGATGGCGGTACCATCGAGCGACTCTGTCGGTCAGTAAACAACACGTTTATGTATTGGTACACTAAACTTAACGGTGATAAAATACCGAGGCTCCCGGCAC
Organism: uncultured Eubacteriales bacterium; assembly: GCA_948695535.1. GTDB lineage: Bacteria > Bacillota > Clostridia > Christensenellales > UBA1242 > RGIG8050. The sequence goes on from CAPRTS010000002.1 coordinate 53,929, forward strand.
TGAGCGATTTAAGCATTACTGATACGGTAAAGTAATTGACCGGTCGCATAGTGGTATTCTTATCGCTATTTGGTAATTTTTTGCGAACAAAATTGTTACCATAAGGCAATTACTACTTGTTTTCTTGCTTGGGAAGGAGTAAACTATTATTATGGCACAATATAGAGATGTGTATATGGACAACGCCGCCACAACCTATTGCAACGGCGAAGTTTTTTTCGCAATGCAACCTTATTTTATTTCCAGTTTTGGTACACCTGATTCCTTACACCAAATTGGGGCGGACGCTAAACAAGCCATTGACGATGCGCGAGCCAGCGTAGCCCGCATTATCAATGCAGATCCCGAAGAAATTTATTTTACGTCGGGGGCAACGGAGGCTAATAACTGGTTAATTAAAGGTATTGTGGAAGCCGCCGAAATTAAACGGGTAATCGTCAGCGAGATTGAACACCCCAGTATTATTGAAACGACCCGTTGGCTGGCTGCAAACGGAGTTGAAGTTGATTACGTAAAAGTTGACGAAAATGGTATTATTTCGATACCTGATTTATTGGCCAAATTGGCGAAACCCGCATGCCTAGTTTCGGTCATGACCGCCAACCACGAAGTTGGGACGGTACAATACATTAACACCATTGCTAATATCTGTGCACAAAATGGTGTTTATTTTCATACTGATGCAACCCAGGCGATTGATAGTGTACATATTGATGTTAAAGAAATGGATATTACGGCCTTGTCGTTGTCGGGACATAAAATTTATGGGCCCAAAGGCGTTGGCGCCTTGTACCTAAAAAAAGGTACTCGCATTGCAACCTTCATGCATGGCGGTAATCAAGAACATGGTTATCGTGCCGGAACTTACAATGTACCCGCGATTGTTGGGTTAGGTAAGGCGGTAGAAATTTGTATGCGTGATAACAACGTTAATAATGCTCGCATTAAACAATTACGTGATTATTTTATTAAAGAAGTTGAAAGCAAAATTCCGGCTGTCAAACTTAATGGTCACCGCACGCAACGTTTGGCTAATAATGTTAATTTTTCTTTCCAAGCCATTGAAGGGGAAAGCATTACTACCTTATTGGCTTTGCAAGGTATTTGTGCGGCAACCGGCAGCGCCAGCAGTAACGAATGGTTAAGTCGCAGTCACGTTTTACAAGCCATGGGGGTTAGTGACGAAATGATTAATGGTTCGGTGCGTTTTACTTTGGGACGTTCGACAACTAAGGAAGATATAGACTATACTGTTGAACATTTAATCGCTGTGGTGCATCGTTTGCGCGCGATGAGTCCGTTGAAAATTGGAGGTACGAAAAATGTATAACGAAGTAGTAATGTCGCGTTTCCAAAATCCGCGTAATGCCGGTATTATTACCAGTGCTGACGGCGTTGGACAAGTTGGTAATGTGCGCAGTGGTGACATCATGAAAATTTACTTACGAGTTGAAAAGGGCATGATTACTAACGCTAAATTCAAAACTTTTGGCGGTGTTGCGGCGATCGCCGCTACTGATGTGGCTTGCGATATGATTAAAGGCAAAACGGTCGAAGCTGCATTAAAAATTACTAATCAAGACATTTTGACGTTATTGGGTGGTTTACCTGAAATGAAAATCCATTGCACAGTATTGGCGCAAGAAGTTATTGCCGACGCGGTCAAGGATTATCACAAAAAATTAGAAAAAGATAATAAAAAGAAGAATTAAATTATGTTGGACTATGCGGTAATACACAAGGCAAAAGATAAATTGGCAAATATTGGCGATTTGGTGACCGCAAAGCGCAACGATTTATCGGCTTTATTAAAAAAACAAGAAAGCGATTGGAATAACATTGAACAAAACAAAAAAATAAAGGTATTACAAGATTTTGTTGACGAATACGATAAAATTAGTCGCGACCTTGATGATTTTTTAGAATTGACTACTGTTTGTGCGGAAAACGAATTAGTCGACGAATACGCACGAGTTAACCAAACTTTCAACGATTTTTATGTTAAAACTTTATTGGTCGGTAAATATGACAGTTGCAATTGTGTCTTAAACATTACAGCTGGTGCGGGCGGTACGGAAGCCCAAGACTGGGCGGAAATGGTGATGCGGATGCAGTGTCGTTTCGCCGAACAACAAAATTTTGATTACGAAATTACTGACATTGAAGAAGGTGATGGTGCCGGCATCAAGGGCGCATCTATTGCTATTACCGGCGTTAACGCTTATGGTATTTTCAAAAGCGAAGCGGGAGTTCACCGTTTAGTCCGCATCAGCCCATTTGACGCAAACAAACGTCGTCACACCAGTTTTGTGGCCATTGAGGTAATCCCCCAGATTGAAAAGACTGAATACAAAGTTGATGAAAAAGATTTACGTATTGACGTTTATCGTGCTTCGGGTGCAGGTGGCCAACACATTAACAAAACCGAAAGTGCAGTGCGGATTACGCATCTTCCTACGGGCATTGTTTGCACTTGCCAAAATGGACGCAGTCAAATTCAAAACCGCCAAACGTGTATGCAAAACTTGTTGTCTAAATTGGAATACATATATTACGAAAACGAACGACGCAAGTTAAAGAATTTGCAACCAATTCAGATGAAAATCGAATGGGGCAGTCAAATTCGCAGCTATGTTTTCTGTCCGTATACTTTGGTGAAAGACCACCGTACCGGGGCCGAAACTTCTAATATTGAAAAAGTTATGGACGGTGACTTGAAAATGTTTTCGGATGCTTTTTTACTACACAATCAAGGTGAAAACTGATGTTAACCTTGGGGGTAGAAACTTCCTGTGATGAAACCAGTGTGGCCGTAGTTGATGACCAAATGCGTATTTTGTCGAACGTAATTATTTCGCAGATTGATACGCATAAACAGTATGGTGGGGTGGTTCCGGAAATTGCTGCTCGACAACATATTACTAACATTTTGCCGGTGCTTGATGAGGCTTTACGAAAAGCTCAAATCAAGGTTACTGATCTTGATCAGGTGGCAGCAACTACTCATCCGGGATTGCCGGGAGCCGTTATGGTGGGGCGTGTCTTCGGGTACAGTTTGGCGGGGGCACTAAAAGTACCTTTTGCCGCCGTTAACCATTTACACGGTCATATTGCCAGTTTGAAACTGTCTAACCCTAATTTGCGGCCGCCAATGTTGTGTCTATTGGTTTCGGGCGGTCATACTTTGCTTTATTTGGTAAATGCTGATTGGACAACTGAATTATTAGTTACAACCACTGACGATGCAATTGGTGAGGCTTTTGATAAAGTAGCTCGCGTTTTGGGTATGCCGTATCCGGGTGGGCCACAAATTGCCCACAGGGCGGATATGACAACCGAATTTACACCATTTATCAGTAAATTTCCCAAAGAAAACTTTTCATATTCAGGCTTAAAAACCGCCGTTTTAAATTACGTAAATCATGAACGTCAATTAGAACACGCGTTAAATATTTCGCAAATCTGTGCCAACTTTCAATACTGCGCAGTAGCGCAATTAGTGACGAAATGCCAAGCGTTATTGAAAAAATACCAAATCAAAACTTTGGGGATTTGTGGTGGTGTAGCGGCTAATCAATACCTTCGCGAACAATTTAGTAAACTTTGTGCTAAACTTAACGTTAAATTGTTTTTGCCTAAGCCAGAATTGTGTGGTGATAACGCCGCTATGATTGCGGCTGCGGCATTATTAGGGATAAAATAAATTGTCAAGTGAGTAAATTTCTTATATAGTTACTTGGGGGATTTAATGGCAACAACGGCTAAGCGCAATGTAGCAACAAAGACAACAAAAAAAACTACTACGGCTAAAACGGTTAAGGTCGTACCCAAATCAACGTCTAAAACGGCCACACAGAAAGTTACCGCTAAACCCAAGACCAGTAATGGTTCTAAAAATAAAGTGGCGACCCCTTCTAGTAAAAAAAACAGTACGAAACCAAACATCGCTTTATTCATTGATGTGGATAATGTAGGAATTAGCCGTGAAAATTTATTGGAAATTTTGTTCTTTGTAAGTGGTAAATATAATGTTGAATTGTGTAAACTATATGGTTTCAGCGAGGACACCTTACCAGGTATTAAAGAAATAGCCAGCGATTACAATTTGATTACCGTGGGTAAAATGAAATTCAAAACCGTAGGTCAAAATTGCTTAGATTCACGAATACTGGTTGATGCGTACGAATGTGCCATAAAAAATGCTAAAACCTTAGACACAATTTTTGTCTGGTGCTATCCCTGTGATTTGGCCGAATGTTTTGAAAAAATTATTGAGCAAGGTGTTGCCACAGCAACGATTGACAGTCGGGTATTTGATTGCAAAAATAAATTTGTGTCCCAAACTTTCAAGTTATATTCAGCGTACACTTTTGGTGGCAACAACCAAATGTATGGTCAAGTCCAAAATTCGCCAACGCCGACACCCATTATGCCTGCCGAACCAGAACCACAAAATAAGACTACACCGACCACCGCTACAAGTGAAACCGCAATGCCTGAAACCATATCCGCACTAACTTCTCCTGCGGAAACCAATAGCGTTGTCGATAATAACGAATTAGAATCTTTTGATAATCAACCGGTGCCCGTATTGCCACGTCGTGAAATTGCCGAACGAACCAGTAAACCCGCCCAAGAAAAACAACCAATTGATGAACTCGATGCTATTGCCGCGGAAATAAATCCCGCCGAAAGCATTGTCGATGCTATTTCACGCAAATTGAATATTACTCGACCAAACTTAGCAGAAGTTGAGCAAGAAATGGCTGAACGAAAAGAAGTGACAGAAACTATCTCCTTATTGGATATGATCAAGAAAGCGGGCATTATTGACGATGATACCGATAAGCCACAAAAATACGAAGACACAATTGGCGATTTGTGATATAATACTTTATTATGCGTAAGATTAGTTATCGTGAATTACGAAAAATGTGGTTTGAATTTTACCAAGAACACGGGCACAGCGTTATCCCGTCTGCTTCGGTAGTGCCGGAAAACGACGGCAGTGTCTTGTTTACAACGGCAGGTATGCACCCGTTGGTTCCCTTTTTATTAGGTGAAAAACACCCTGCGGGTAAGCGCTTGTGTGATATCCAAAAATGCGTACGTACAGGCGATATCGACGAAGTGGGTGATAACAGTCACTTAACTTTTTTTGAAATGATGGGGAATTGGTCATTAGGTGATTATTTCAAAAAAGAGAAAGTTGCGTGGTCGTATGATTTTTTAACTAACCCTAAATACTTAGGTTTGCCCAAAGACAGTATTGCGGTGACCGCGTTCGCTGGTGACGAAGTTGCTCCACGCGATACCGAAGTGGCTGAATATTGGCAGCAAGTAGGTATACCTAAAGAACGTATTTGGTTTTTGCCAAAAAGTGAAAACTGGTGGCAATTACCAACCGGAACGGGACCATGCGGCCCGGATAGTGAAATGTTTTATGATACGGGTAAAAAACCTTGTTCACCTCAATGCAGTCCCGCTTGCGACTGTGGCAAATACGTAGAAATTGGTAACGATGTCTATATGCAATACGTAATATATGAAAAAGACGGTCAAGCGATGCCGGCTAAGCAACGTAATGTGGATACTGGTATGGGCTTAGAAAGACTATTGTGTTTTGTCAATGGCTACCAATCGGTCTACGATAGCGAATTATTTGCCCCGGCACTTAGTATTGTAGCGTCTTGCACTGCGCAAAAATATGAGAATGCTTTGAAAGAATATCGCGTTTTAGTCGAACATACGCGAGCCGCAACGATAATTTTAGGAGACGGTGTAGTTCCAGCAGCTACGGGGCAAGGTTATGTCTTGCGTCGTTTGATTCGGCGAGCAGTGCGCATGGCAAACAAGTTACAATGTAAACCCGATGTTTACGAAAAACTAATCCATTTCTATATCAGTTTCTTTCAAGGTATTTACCAAATTGATGAGAATATAATTAAAACATTTTTGGATGAAGTAGATAAATTTTCGAAAACTATTGAGCAAGGTATGCGTGAATTTAATAAAATTTTGCCTTACCTTAAAGATAAAAAATTTTCGGGCAAAACGGCGTTCCGTTTATACGAAACATATGGTTTCCCGATTGAGTTGACACAAGAACTGGCGGCCGAGCACGGTTTAACCGTGAACATGGCTGAATTCGCGGTGGCAAAACAAAAACACAGTGAACTTAGTCACACGGCGTCAGTAGGTACATTCAAAGGCGGCTTGGCGGACACCAGTGTAGAAACTGCTTGTTTGCACACGGCTACGCATTTGTTGTTAGCAGGACTGAAAAAAATGTTAGGTAAAGACGTAGTTCAAAAAGGTAGTAATATTACACCTGAACGTTTGCGTTTTGATTTTAACTGTGACCATAAATTAACCACTGACGAACTTGCTTTCTTAGAAAAATTTGTGAATGACGCTATTAAGCAAAAAATTCCCGTGACGGTCAAAGAAATGTCAATTAGTGAGGCACGGGCTATGGGTGCGGAAGGCTCTTTTGCCAACAAGTACGGTGAGGTTGTAAAAGTATACAGCATTGGTGATGTATCAAAAGAAATTTGCGGTGGTCCGCACGCAAACAATACTGGTGACTTAGTTAGTTTCAAAATTATCAAAGAGGAAAGTAGTAGTGCGGGTATTCGCCGAATTAAGGCCGTAATTAAAAAATAATGTATAACTGCTATGAATCTGCACAGAATACTATTAGTTCGCGAAAGTGCGAACTAAGGAGGTGGACAATGGCAAAAACGGCTAAGAAAAATAAGACCAGTAATTGTAAATAATTACTTGGCTGTTTAATAGCCGCTAAAAAGGCTGTTAGTCACACAACAAAAAAAGCGATACTTTAATCAAAGATCGCTTTTTGTTGTTTTTTGTCGAACGATTTAGTTGGACAAAATCTAACATATTTTTTATGATGAAGTAATCAAGAGAAATACATAGGAACAAAAATTAAATATTGGGGGTTATGTATTTCATGGCAACAGAATTGAAAAAATTGGCTAAAATGGCCTTTGAGCGTTTGACGTCAGGTTTTTGGCAAGACGAACAAAATAAACGCGAAACTACTTTGGCAATCTTGGCCGAACAAGGGGCGGATACGGCAGCCGCTAAAAACATTATGGTGGCGAATACCAAACAACAAATTACTGCGGCGATCAACCCCGAAGACGAAGCAATGTATACACGCGTTAAAAGTATTTTCTTGGCCGGCAACGGCGAAAGTGCTTTGTCGGCATTGATTGACCAAGAACAAATAAAAACTATGGACGACAGTGCTCGGCAACGCTACATTTTTAATTTAAGCGCCAAATTACAAGAGTTCCGTGAACGTTTTGTTAAAGAACAGCAATACAGTTGTCAAACAACAATATCGATGTAGTATTTGTCGTTTATTTAATTATCCATTATAATAGGCTAATGGTATTAACATCGGTTCAGCAAGAAATTGTTACCGCCCCTTTGGGGGCAATGTTGGTTACCGCGGGTGCAGGGTCAGGCAAAACGCGAGTGTTAACGCACCGTTTATTGCATTTGTTACAAAGTGGTATGCCCGAAGGAGCCATTGTCGCCTTAACCTTCACCAATAAAGCAGGTAACGAAATGCGTTCACGCGTTGAAAAATTACTGGGGCGACCATTTAATACTTTTATTGGGACTTTCCACAGTTTTTGCGTGCGCTTGTTACGCAAGAACAGTGGTCGGCCTAATTTTTCGATCTACGCAACGGTTGATACTAATAAAGTACTTAAAGATATTATAAAAGACATGTACCAAAGCGTAGATCTTGATCTTTATAAAGATGCAGTAAATTGCTTGTCTGATTGGAAAATGAAAGGCTTTTTACCATTTAATAGTAATCAAGAACAACTTGAAAAAATTTTTACGCGTTATCAAGAACAGCTAAAAACTAACAACGCGTACGACTTTGACGATCTGTTGTTAGAAACTTTGCACATGTTACAAGAAAATGCTACTATTCGTGAAAAGTTACAGAATTGCTTCCAATACATTTTAGTAGATGAATTTCAGGATACTAACTTGGTTCAATACCAAATTGTTGCTTTGTTAGCTGCTAAGCACCGTAATATTATGGTAGTTGGCGACGAAGATCAAAGCATTTATTCTTGGCGGGGGGCAAATATCGAAAATTTGAACCGCTATCGTCATGATTTCCCCGAAGTTAAAATTTATAAGTTGGAAGAAAACTTCCGCAGTTCTGGCAATATTGTTAAATTAGCGAATGGTTTGGTGGCAAAGAACACAAACCGGATCGCTAAAAATCTGTTCTCCAATATTAACGATGGCTTGATAAGGTTTGATAATTATTACGATGATAAGCAAGAAGCGCAAGGTGTTATTGGCCAAATTCTTGACCACCGTCGCAATGGCGGCAGTTACGCCGACGAAGCTATTTTAATGCGCATTAACGCCTTGTCGCGTCGTTTTGAAGAATATTTACGTCTATACAATATTCCGTATGTGGTGTGGGGTGGCTTCAAATTTTACGAACGTGCCGAAGTTAAAATTGTGTTAGACTACTTGCGACTGTTGGTTAACCCTGATGACGAAGTGGCTTTGTTTAATGTGATTAATTTTCCTAAACGAGGTATTGGTGAGGCGTGTTTAACTAAAATTAGAACTGCCGCCAAAGAACATGCTTGTAGTGCTTACCAAGTTATTGATAATTTAGCGGATTTTGATTTAGACATTACCACCAAAACGCGAAATGCGTTGGCGGGTTTTGTTACGGTCGTTCATCATTTGCAAGAGTTTTTACAGCAAGGTTTAATTGCTCTGGCCAACGAACTGGTTGATGTGACTGGTTTACAAAAATATTACGAAGACGAGAAAGACGACGGGGAAAGCCGCCTAGAAAATATTTACCAGTTGTGCGGGTCGATACGCGACTATGCACACAATAATCCAACCGCTGATTTGTCTTCTTATTTACAAACAGTTACCATTGCGGGCGGTGAAAATCCAGATGCCGATGATCACGTAATTATTTCGACAATTCACAGTGCTAAGGGTCTAGAATTTAAGAACGTTTATATTGTGGGTATGGAAGACGGTCTATTCCCGTCTTATAAATCACAACACAGTGATGCCGTCTTGGAAGAAGAACGTCGTTTATTATACGTCGCGATTACGCGTGCCATGCGTAATTTAACCATTTCCTACGCTAAATGTCGTTTTTTGAATGGTGAAATTACGCGCACCATACCCAGCACTTTTTTAATGGAGTTAGGCTACTTCGGCGGCGGTAATGACTTTAATTGGTAAGCCCTAGACTAAGTTTTAATGCTTTGTCAACACGGGCTTGGTCAAGTGGTTTTAAGACCGTCAGTTGGCGTTGTAAACGCGTTTTATCCAGAGTTTTAATTTGTTCACATAATATTAAACTATCGTTATTTAAGCCGTAATCCGCCCCCGATAAGTGGACATGGGTGGGCAATTTTGTTTTATAAATTTTCGAGGTTAAACAAACCGCAATTACGGTAGGACTGTACTTGTTACCAATATCATTTTGCACAATTAAAACGGGACGATAACCTTCTTGTTCGCTGTTGATATTACAGGAACTATCACCAAGGTTAGCAAAATAAATTTCGCCACGTTTTACTTCCATAGTTTATTCTATGTGGTGTATAATCTTTTTGTGGGTTTTTATATTGGCAGTTTATGGATAGGTTATTATGGCGTAATGATTGCCAGTGCTTTATTAGTTGGTTTGGTTTTGTGTGATATTTTGTGTCGTAAAAAAGGTTTAGATAATAATCTGCCGTACGTTTTGGTTTTAATCCTGGTGCCGTTGGCCGTCTTAGGTGCCAGATTATATTACATTATTTTTTCTGATCAATTAACCTTGGCGGATTTTTTTGATTTCAGTCATGGCGGTTTTCGCGGTTTAGCCATTTACGGTGGTGTTATTGGGGGGCTTTTAGGGGTAATTATCTTTGCGGTAATTAAAAAATGTAGTTTGATGCCGTTAACTGATTTAATCGCGCCCGCCTTAATTTTGGGACAAAGTATTGGCCGTTGGGGTAATTTCTTTAACCAAGAGGCCTACGGTCGCGCCGTGAATTTTGATTGTTTCCCGATTACCGTTTTTATTGACAACGGTCTTGATTATGGCCCGCACTTGGCAACTTTTTTTTACGAAAGTATTTTGAATTTCATCGGTTTCATAGTGATATTGACCGTTTTTTTGCGACAAAAGAAATACGGTAATACTACTGCCACTTATTTACTTTGGTACGGAGTCGTGCGTATGATTATTGAGCCAATGCGCACGGATAGCTTGTTGATTGTTCCGGGTAATGATTTCGTATTTAACCGAATTTCTTTTGTGATAAGTATTGCAATTGTAGTGTTAGGTGTGGTATTATTGTATCAAAATAAAAAGGGGAAAATATCACAAAATGATCAAAACTTACGTCAGCGAAATCTTAAATGAATTTGACCACGAATTTGAAACTTTGGTAATTCCGTTTCCTAAAAACAAAGTAGTAGTTAAGGAGTCCGTTGCTTACTTCGATTTACCGACTGAGCAACGACCAACTGTTATGGAACGAACAATTGTCGCTGACGACAGCACGAAGTTGCAAAAAATTGAAGCCTTGGCAACCGAAATTTCGGCAGAACGTTACAGTCCGCATTACAACCCAGAAGTTTGTTTAGCCAACCTATTGAATTTCATTTTGTCTGACGATAGTGAGCAAGGTGACGCTGATAACTTTTTTCAATTATTAAATGCTGAACGGAATGTTGACTTAACTGAGGCTTTGAACGATTTTGATTTTTATTTAGACAATCCTTATAAGAAAAAAGCCGAAAAAATTTTATCGAAGATTGAGGCACGTAAAAACAAATGAAGGTAATTGTTTGTGGGTATGGGGAAATCCACTTGAAAGGTGCCAACCGCGGTTTCTTTTTGCACCGTTTAGAAAAAAATATTAAAGCGGTGCTGCCGGCCGGTACCAAGGTCATCGTTACCGATACGCGTGTTGTTGTTACGGATTATACTGATGAACAACAAACAGTGGCCTGTTTACAACGGGTGTTCGGTTTAATCAGTATTAAGGTTTGTCAAAAAATCAACTATACCAATCCCGAAGACATTTTAGAGAACTTGCGATCCTTAAAACTGAGTGGTAAATTCAAGGTCGAAATTAACCGTGCTAATAAATCTTTCCCGATTAAAAGTCCTGCTTTCGCTGCACAATGCGGTGATGTGATTCTACAAAAAAATTCTAACGCGGTAGTTGATGTGCATAATCCGGAAACCATCGTGCAAATTGAAATTCGTAATAATGGCGTAGCCTATTTGGCGACTGGCGTGAAAAAAGGTTTGGGCGGTCTGCCGGTTGGGGTTTCGGGACGGGCGTTGTGTTTAATTTCGGGTGGTATCGACAGTCCCGTCGCGGCGTTTTTAGCCATGAAGCGCGGTTTGGCGGTGGACTTCGTGCATTTTGCCACACCGCCGTACACCAGTGACTTGGCGTTGGCCAAGGTGGAAACCTTGTGTCGTCAAGTGTGTGCTTATGGTCACGAAGCCAAATTGTACATTGTACCCTTTACCGAGATTGGTTCGCGCATTCAAAAAAATTGCCACGACCAATATATCATTACTTTGATGCGTCGTTTTATGATTGCGTTAACCGAAAAGATCGGTTTGGCCAATGGGGCAGATTGTATCATCACTGGGGAGAACCTGGCGCAAGTCGCCAGCCAAACGATTCAAGGCATCGCCAGCAACAATTTTGTGGCTAAGCAATTACCGATTTTGCGACCGTTAATCTGTTTTGATAAAGAAGAAATTGTTAATCTGGCTAAAAAGATTGGTACTTATGAAACCAGTATTTTGCCATACGAAGATTGCTGTACGGTGTTTGTGCCACAGCGCCCCGTGATTAAGCCCAATTTGGCGGACGTCTTGGCCGAAGAAGAAAAATTAGATTTTGACACTTTGGTTAACAACAGTTATAATGCAATATTATGCAAAAACTTACCAAATACTTATGCGGAATAATTAAGCAAGCCGCTAAATTGACGACTAAACCGTTTAACATCTACGATAAGGACGCTTTTGGCGACGTGGTTACCGACATTGATAAACAAGTCGAAGAGTTCGTGATCACGAAATTGAACCAAAAGTTCCCCGATTTTGAAATAGTCAGCGAAGAATATAACCCCGACCATAAAACCACCGAAAATTGTTTTATCATTGACCCAATCGATGGTACTAAAAACTTTGCTGCCGAAATTCCGTTGTGGGGTATGCAAGCCGCTGCCATGCAAGACGGAGAAGTGGTCGCCAGTGTCATTTATTTACCGAAGTTCGACGAACTGTATTACGCCGATTGTGACGGGGCGTTTTTGAACGGTGTGCGTTTGGAAATGACTGACGCAATTAAAAACAAGCGCCCAATTTACGATATTGAAGGCGGTGATAAATTCCCGGCGCTGATGCAATTGGAAAAAGAAGTCAACCGCAGTTTCCGTTACTTGGCCGCGGCTTCGGTCGGTTACGCGTGGGTGGCGGCCGGTCGTATGAGTGGCTTTATGTTGCGTAAAGACACCCCGTGGGATTATGTACCGGGTATGTATTTGGTTAAAATGGCGGGCGGTTGTACGTTTGATGAGCCCGGGGCGCACGTGGCTACGACTAACGAAAAACTACTCGATATTTTAAGTAAATATAAAGAAACTAAGAAATAATTTTTACAACTAAAAAAACAACCGTAAGGTCATTTAATTTTGAAATTAGCAAAAAACGAGATTATTATGTAATGCAATTTAAATTTTTTATTCTATAATATACTTATGAAAAGAAAAGTAAAAATAGTTAAAACAATAGATTTATGGACGGAACAATATCCTAAAAACCATGAATTAGAATGCATTAAAGGTGCTTTTATTGATGGATTTGAAAGTCAAGGGTTGCCTTATGACAGCATTGAGATTATAAAAAATTGCAACTGCGTTATTTCAAATAATGCTAATTTAGACATATCCAATAAACACAATGCAGTGATTTTTTATAAGAATAACAATCCTGTAAGACTACTTGTATTTAATTATCAAGGCGATTTTGATAAACTATTGAGCGAAATATTAAAACAAAATATAGGTTGCACATCTTTGAAAGAAATTTTTGATAAAAATTTAATATCAATTAATTCGACTTTACTTAACGGAAATTACGAACAAAATATAAAGCCTGAAATTGATGTTGGGTCTTGTGATAATTTTGATTTGCTTCAATCATTGCTTGGCAGTAGTTACACAATAGATAAAACAGGCTTAGGTAACAATAGCAACCCTGATTTTGATTTTAATTCATATACACAAATTGAATATATTTTGAAAACAGAACATTATTTGTTTAACATTGAACATCAAGGCGCATACATCAATAAAAAGAAAGATAGAATTATTCCAATACAAGCCGAGGGAAAAATAAAATTGGACAAAATAAAAAAGAACTGAATTTACTTTATATTCAGTTCTTTTTTACTAGTTTCAAAAGTTTGCACCCTTTAATCTCGTTTTTTATTTACTTAATATATCGTAATTTACTATTTCAAAGCGTTTATATAATTAAAATCAATAGAGCCATAGGCAACCCAAGCCGTCAGCCCCAACATAAGTAAAATACATACGGCTATCCATAGCCAATGCTTTTTATTTTTTTGGGTGAGTTTAATAATACTTAATAGCAAAATAGCTAAACAAAAAGCCAATAAGACGCTAAACACAATAATATCGATAGGAACATCACTTTTTATTGCGTTTTCGTTATAAGCAGTTGCTCTACCATATTCTCTATCAATAAGAATATATGCTGTTTCGCCAATATAACTTTCTGCTTCATTTTTATCCTTTATCCTACGTGAAAGCGGTGCTTTGTATTGCAGTCCCGTTTCTTCATCTGTATAACAAGCAATAAGGCGATAATAATCTAGCCAATATTTACCGTGTCTTCCTCTATAAAATTTAGTATCAACGATTTCAGCAACTACTTTTTCAAAATGATACGGATTACCAACGCTGTATTCAACAGACGTTGCAATAAGTTTGCCCGAAAATGTTCCGCCGAGAATTGACAGCAAAACAATTAAAATAATATATAAAATTTTGTATCCATCGTAAGTTTTTTTATTCTTATAGTCTGCCATCTTGCAAAACTCCGTTCACCAAATAACTGTTTATCATTCTGTTAAGCAAATGTATTATAACACAATATATTTTTTAGTGTAAACGAATATTCTTTATAATCAAATGTATGATGTTCACGACCTTAACAGCATCAGTTATTTGGCTAGGTAATGGAGAATGGGTAGTGAAGAATGAAGAAAACATCTTTTTGTTTTTCATGTTTTCTTTTATGTTTCTACCAGTTTTAAAAGTTAGTAACTAATGCGGGCTGTTTTGGATTTTGTGCGTTTTCTTACTTGAACACTTTGGGAATATAACGTAACACCGGCGCCGGTTTGTCCAAGACTACCGAGACGATGCAGTCCTTGATTTCGTCCAAAACGTTACGGTCAACTTTTTTCAAGTTGGTGATAAAGGGTAAGCCGATGCGCACGCCACTGGTTTCTACCGCGGTGCGCGGGTCGTCTTGGATTTTGTTCTTGTTGGTAACAATACCGAACTTTTGTTCCAATTCGTCTTGCACTTGCTTGCCCGATTTGTTGGTGTCGCGCAAATCAATTAAGAACAAATGCGTTTCCGTCTTGCCCGAAATAATTTTGATACCTTCTTTCTTCAATGCTTCGCACAAGTAATTCGCGTTGCGGGCAACTTTGCTCATGTATTCGCGGTAAGCCGGGGTTAAGGCTTCCTCCAAGCAAACGGCCTTGGCGGCGATAATGTTCATTAACGGGCCACCTTGAATGCCGGGGAAAACCGCCTTGTCGATCGCTTTGGCGAATTCTTGCTTGCATAAAATCATACCACCACGGGGGCCACGTAAGGTTTTATGGGTGGTTGTCGTGACAATGTCCG
Organism: uncultured Eubacteriales bacterium; assembly: GCA_948695535.1. GTDB lineage: Bacteria > Bacillota > Clostridia > Christensenellales > UBA1242 > RGIG8050. The sequence goes on from CAPRTS010000002.1 coordinate 68,941, forward strand.
CGTATTTGACCGGGTTAGGGTACAAGCCCGCCGCGACCAAGCCCGCAAAGTGTGCCATGTCGACCATAAAGATGGCACCGACACTTTTCGCGACCTTGGCAATGCGTTCAAAGTCAATAATCAAACTGTACGCACTGCAACCCGCGACGATAATTTTCGGCTTGTTTTCCTTGGCTAACTTTTCCAAATTTTTATAATCTAACACGCCCTTGTCATCCAAGCCGTAATTGATGACGTTGTAGAACTTGCCCGAAAAAGACACTTTCGCGCCGTGGGACAGGTGACCGCCCGCGTCCAACGACATCGACAGAATCGTGTCGCCGGGTTTAATGGTGGCGAAGTATACCGCCATGTTGGCCGACGAGCCCGAATGCGGCTGCACATTGGCGTGTTCAGCGCCGAAAACCTTGCACGCCAATTCACGGCAGTAGTTTTCGACTTTATCAACTACTTCACAGCCCGAATAGTACCGCGCACCGGGGTAGCCTTCCGCGTATTTGTTGGTCAAGCAACTGCCCATGGCGCGCATGACATTTTTGCTGGCAATGTTTTCACTGGCGATTAAGTTGATTTTTTGCCATTGCCGTTTGTTTTCTTCTTTAATTAGTTTTTCTATTTTCATATAGATTATTATAACTGGTTAGCAAAAAATAACAAAACAAATATTAACAACAAATCCAAACTGCGGTCGCGGTCTTGGTCTTGGTAAGCAACCGCTAACTTTTCGGCGTCGGGTCCGTCATAAAAATCTGCGTTTTCCATAACGTCTTTTATGACGGGACGCCAAAGATTGTGTAAAAGCCCTGATTTTTGGTAAATTTTTAAAAACCATTTGATTTTTTTTTTTTTTCTATGCATAATAAAGTGTGACCCACCAAAGAAAAACGACTAAGTTGGTGCTGTGCAGTGTCTTGGCCTGCCTGGTGGCCTTTTTTGTAGTTTTGGGCGTCATTATTTTGCCCCCGATGCTTAACGCTACGGGTGAAGAAAAACCTTTATTTACGATTAAAGCCGATTCGGCGGCATCTTTGGCGGAACAATGGAACAACGCTCTGGAAAGTGGTGAAAACAACATCTTAATCCAATTAACCGGTAATATTGATTTGCCCGAAAGTGCTCACGGTGAGTTTGGTACTGGTGTCGGTTTTGCGAACGGTGGCCTTTACGTTAAACCGGGCGTCAAATTGCAACTGGATTTGAATAACTGTCGTTTGAACCAAGGCGGTTATCCGTTGGCCGACGGGCGTGTCGTTTATAACGAAGGTACATTGATTATTAAGGATACGAGTAACGGCACCGCCAGCCATACTTTTTCCTACCAAGGTAAAACTTATACCGTACACGGCGGTACCATTATGGGTGGTACGACTTTGACTAATGGTGGCGGGATTATTAACGGCCCAGGTGGTAACTTGGAAATTACCGGCGGTACCTTTGCGAATTGTACCGCGGTCAAAAGCGGTGGCGCCATTTACGCCCAAGCCGGCAGTACTACCAAAATTTCGGGTGGTACTTTTGCCTATAACCGCGCGGAAGCCAATGGTGTTGACGGCGAAGTCGCCGGCGGTGGTGCGGTTTTCGTGACCGGCGACGACAGCAGTTTGTCCATTACCGACGGTATTTTTGAACACAATGCGTCGCAAAAAAATGGCGGTGCGGTTTTGGTGGGTTCTGGTACTACTTTGACGGCTACTACCTTAAATTTAACAGGTAATACAGCCTTGGTCGGCGGTGGTTTGTGTTCTTACGCGGTTAACGCCACGATTCAAAACGTGGTGGCCAATGGTAACGTCGCCCACTACAGTGGTGGAGCGGTGGCCGTGGCCGGTGGGGTGACCACCATTGCCAACGGTATTTTCCAAAATAATACCGCCCAACAAGACGCCTCCTATAATGGTGCTGGTGTCGGTGGTGGTGCCGTGGCCGTGGTTGGCGGTGAACTTAATTTGCAAGGTACCCGCCCGGCGAATAATCAAAGTAATTTCACCTTTAACGGTAACGTGGCGCGTTTCGGTGGCGCAATTGCGACCGGTGCGGGTACGTTAAACGCGACTGGTTTGGTGTTCGGTGGTAATTCCGCCAACCACGGCAGTACGGCCTACTACGGCGGGGCGGTCGCCACTTCCGGCGGTATTGCGACCTATACCGATTGCTATTTCTCGGGTGACAGTTTGGCTACTAACAGCAGTGGGCTGGAAAAGTATGGCACCGAAATTTGTACCTTTGGCGGTACGGTTACTTTTAACGGCGGTGTGTTGGAAAAACATTCGGTTACGGCATTATACGCTACAAGTGGTACAACCAACTTTACCGGTGGTTTTTCGTTCCAATACAATATCGGTGAGTATATAATAAGAACTAATGGCGGTAACGCAGTCATAAACTTTAACGATGCAATTATCCAACGCAATGGGTATACCGATGAAACCGCCTTCAATAATGGCGCACATACTTGGTGGAGCGGTCTGTCAGGTGGTACCGATTGTGGTGTTTGGTTTAATTACAAGAAAGTTATTATGCGTAATAATTTTGCCGATGCGACTTTTGTGCAAATACCGTTAAACAACGGTGGTATGACGTTTGGTACGACAACGGGTAATGATGCAGATGTGCATATTTATGACAACACGTTTTGTAAAAATGCTTTCTACATTTGGTACGGCAGTATAAATTTTTACCATTGCTTAATTGAGAACAACACTTGCAAGGATACTTTCTTCCATTACAACAGCAACAACTCCGACACATCACCTTCTGCCACTAGGGGGATCAAGATTTACGGGGGTGTCTTTAACAACAACACGATTAACGGGCGACTGTTTAATGTTTTTAAGATTTATAGTTCCACAAACGCGGCTTTGGGCTTGGCCATTATGGGCGGTTCATTCACCAATAACAATACCACTAGCCTTATTTATGTTACGCAACGCTTATTGCAGATTTCTGGTGGTACTTTTGAGAACAATACGGCTGCTGGTGGCAACGGTTGTATTGTCGCAAGTTCGGCGGTTTTGGCAATATCTGGCGGTACCTTTACTAATAATAAATCGACCGGTGCGGGTGGCGCAGTCAGGGCCATGTGGGATACTGCCGTTACTATTTCGGGGGGTACGTTTACCGGTAATCAGGCTTATTATACTACCGCGAACCGTACCAGTCCGTTGGATGGTGGCGCGATTTATACCGACGGTGAAACTACGATTTCCGGCAAGCCGGTCATTAAGGACAACACCACTGGTACCAATAAGTTGACGTCAAATTTAGCCACCGCCAAAGCGTTAACCATTGGTGCGGCCATGACCGCCGGTGCCGATGTGCACGTGGCACACGACGGCAAATTCACCACAGGTTGGAGCGATTTCCATACCGACGCCCCCAGTAAATACTTCATTTCCGATCGCAGTGGTTACAAAATTACCCGGATCGGTAACGAAGTGGTTGCGGTCACGTCCACTACCAATACTGAACTTTATTTGACCCAACCCACCGCGGTGGCCACCACCCCCAGTTATAACGGCAAAGCCCAGTCGATTATTACCGGCTATGATCCCAACCGCATGAAAATTACCAAGATTAAGCATACTTGGTTCGACGGCACTAACCAAGCCACTTTGAATACCGCTGATGTGCAAACCATAACGACCGCGTTTGCGTCCTACGTCAGTGGCCAAAACATCATTGTGACCGACGCCGGACGATGGGAAGTTACCGTGGCACCATTGTCGGGGTACCAATGGTTGGGTGGTGGTTCTGGTGAAATTGTTGTTACCGGTACGATGAATAAGGCTTACGTACTGGTCGGTGGTGTAAATTCCGATGCTGAAACCTTTTTAATTCCAAGTTACACGGGTGAAGTAATAACTGATGGTGTTAATTGGACACCGGGTATCCCGGACGAGTATAAAACTTGGTTAGCCGGCTGGACAACCACCACCGGTAATGACCAAGACGGTGTGCTTGCTTTCTGTAAGGACGCTACCGGTGCTTATCAGTTGTTCCCGCCATATTTGTACCATGTACATGCTACGCCGCAATACGTTGGTAACTGGGGACGCAATTACTATGTCCCAACCGAACACATGAACATGGGTATTCGTCGTATTAAAATTGCGACCGACAGTGATTTCACCGTGGTGGTGGACGAAGCCCAATATACGGACGGCAAAACCGAATTGAAACCGGCGTTCAAAGTGTATTTCCGCGATTATTATTTGGGTCAATATAATGGTAGCAAATGGATTGAAAATTCCGCCCGTCCGTGTGGCCCGATTAACCTCAAAGACGTTGTTTATGCCAACAACCGCGAACCTAATCGCCCCGACAACCAACCGGCGGTAACGTTCACGATTGATACCGGTTACAACACGGTCTGCAATTTTGAAGGTACGCGCACCACGTTGTTCACCATTAACGGCCGACCGATTACTAACGACGGTACCGGCGACGGTTTACAAATTAACGGTCATCCCGAAATCACGACCAATAAAACCTACGACGGTACGGTTAACGCGGCCATAGTTTGGGAAGGCAAGGTCACGGTCAGTGGTGTCAGCAGCGTTTATCTTACCGTCATTACCGCCACTTATGACAGCAGCAGTGTCGGCACCGATAAAACAATTACCATTAAATACTTCTTTGGTGGTGCCAATGGTTGGCTGTACAGTTACAGTGAAACTTGCCAAGGAACTATCACACCCGCGGTCATCACGCAAATCGACGGCTTGGTCGCCAACAAAACTTACGACGGCACGGTTGATGCCACATTAAGCGACAGTAATGCTGTGTTTACCGGTAAATTTGGCAACGACAATCTGCGCTTTACGGCGGACGTGGCGTTCGTGGCACCCGGCGCCGGTGAAAACAAACAAATGGTCATCGACCGCGACAGTTTAGTGCTGTCAGGTAGTGCGGCCGGCAATTACGTTTTGGCTGACGACGTGGTGATAAACATTGACGGTACGATTCTGCCGGCGTCCTTGACCGCCACGGCGGACGGCGTGACCACGCAATATGACAGCCATGCACACGACATGATTAAGCCGAATTTTGACAGTGTAGTGCTGACGGCTGGGGCGACCGACGCCGACCGCGCCAGTGTCGTTTGGGAATACTCCTTAGACCAAACCGTTTGGGAAACCAATTTGCCGACCCGCACTCGCGCGGCCAACGTGCCGGTTTACTACCGCGTCAAGGCCGACAACCACGATTACTTCTACGGCGAAGTACGTTTCGCGCTGACACCTATTTCAATTGCTGACGCGCAAATCAGTTTGGGACAATCTGCCGTGATTTACGACGGGGCAGAACACAACTTGGTGCCGTACATCACCTTTACTTTGGGTGATGAAACCTTGGAACTGAAATACGCAGAAGACTACTTGTTAGAATACCAAAATTCTTACCAAGGTGGCGACTATGATAACGGTAAGGGCGATACCAAAAACGTTGGCGTAATCACGGTTAAGGTCATTGGTTCTGGTCAAAGTTTCATGGGCACGGCCAAGCAATCGGTAACTTTCCAAATTGTCCCGCAAACGGTCGCTATGCCCGCAGCCGACACCCGCAGTTTCCATTACAACGGCAGTGTGCAAACTTACGAAATTGCCACTGACGAACGTTATGTAGTTACTGGTAACCAACAGAGCGAAGTTAGTGTTCGTGACGAAGCGACGCAAACCGGCGGTCACGCGGTCACGGTCGCCTTGGTCGATAAACACAATTATATTTGGGAAAATGGCTTGTCGGCGGATTTGACCTACTGGTTCAGCATTTATGCGGAATTGGTTGAAGTTAACTGGGAATGGGCGTACCAATATTTCTATGTTGGTAAAAGTTACACGGCGGCGGACGCGTTGGCCGGTACTACCGCCAGTTCACAACACGATGCAAATACAAAAGTGCCGGGCACAGTGTCTTTTTCTACTGCGGACGGTTTGTTAACCATTGTGGATCCCGACAACGCCCACAAGGATACTTTGCAAAAGACCTTCACCATGATGGTTGAGGCTAAATTTACGCCCGACAACCCGAGTTACGCACCAGTCGTGGCCACTTTGCCGGTGTCTGCTAAATGGATTGTGGTTACTTTGAATTCTAACCGGGGTAGTGGCTCGGCGAACTTGGAAATTACTGCTCGTTACGGTGACCCGATTATCTACATTGATTATGATACTAACGATAATAAATTGACGCGTGATTATTACTTACACTTAGGCTGGACGCGTGATACGGCCATGGATCCGGTCAGCGCGCGCGACTTTTTCACGGAACAAGACTTAATCAATCATTTGGAACGAAACCAAGTGGTCGATTTGAACGGCGAAACTTTTGCCGAGACCGATGCAACTTACTATGCGGTATGGCGTTATATCGATTACACAATTACTTTCTATAAGAACGAACCATTGCAATATAAAACTTTGTCCGACGATGCACCGGAAACTATGGCCATGTTCTGGACGCCAGACGCCGCAACGCAATTTGTGACCGAATATAACGGGGTTATGAATTATGATCAATCCAAGAAGGCTTATATTTACACCTACAATCATCAAGATTGGCTAAACAAGACTTCTGACGTTATGCGCTTTAATTTGCCGTGGGTTGCGGGACAAGGTTTTACTTTCAAAGCTTGGCAAGATGGTGCCGGTACCATAGTGGGTAGTTTGAACAGCTTGAAAAATTTGGAACTTTATGCCCAATGGGAAGGTTTGAAATACACGGTTAATTTTGTCAATCGTGAAAATGAAGAAGAAATTACGCAAACGGCACGGGTGCAAAACGGTGGTATCTTAACTGCCAATCAAGTTCCTAATTTACTGCGGGTCGGTTACAACTTTGCTGGTTGGTTCTTAACTCCGGAAGCCGCGGCCGATGTTGACGCCAACGGGGCTTTGCGGGTGTTACCTGATGAAACAACCATTTGGACTACGCGTGATTTGACCTTGTACGCCGGCTGGACCGCCAAACGTGTCCACGTACAAATTGATACGTTAGCCGGTATGGATATTAAGGTTGAAGTTAACGAAACACAAGCTGATGGCAGCGAGATCATTACTAAAACTGTTTACTCTGGCGATTTACTGTATCTACCTTCTACCTTCAAAATTTCGGCTGTGGTTAAACCCGGTTATCAATTCAAAAATTTAACCTTAAATTTTGAAGGACAACCGTTGCAAACTGCTAATGATTTGGTGTGGGAATACACCTTACAGGATTACAGTAGCGATAAATTACGTATTAATTTAATTATCAGTGGTGCTTATGATGTTTGTCAATATGACTTGAATTATGCGCCCGGCGCTTGGCAGTTCGTGGCCGACTTTGTTGCACCGAACACCTATTCTGTGGAAAACAATGTTACTTTACCAGTGGCGGATAATATGGTTTATCCAGGTTACACTTTTGCTGGTTGGTATGACAATAACCATCTGCAAGGCGCTGTTTTGACTAATACTCGTGAACTTACCGACCTGGGCAATGTAACCTTGTATCCCAAATGGACGGCTAACCAACAAACCTTGGTACTTTATAACGGTGGGGTGGTTTATGCTACTCGAACTTTAACCACGGACAGTGAATATCGTCTAGACGACCTAAGTACTTTAAGTGGTTTTGAAGATTATAACTTCCAAGGTTGGAGTTTAAATGCTGATTTAACGGGTGCCGTAATGCCAAGCAACGCTGTCTATACGGTGCAACCAGCCAACAATAATCTTTATGCGGTTTGGCAATTCAAAGAGGGGGAATTGACAATTCATGCTGATCGTACCGAAGGCTGGTATGACTTTGGTCGTACGGTATTAACCTTGACGCCTGCTTACAGTCGTGAGTACGTAAATTTACGCAATGGTATTAAAGTTAGTTATGAATTCTACCGCACTGGTAATGATCTTACGCCAGTAGCCACTGGTACTTTGTCTTTGACTGATGTTGCACAAAATGCTACCTATTATTGTGTAGCAACCGTCACGGATAATGGTTATGCCCAACCATTAAAAATTACTAGTGAATCAATCGCAGTTCGTGTTTTGCGTAAAAACTTGTCTGATGCGGTATTTGCCGAAATGTCCAATCAAACTTACACTGGTGCACCCATTACTCCCGATCTGCCGGAGATTACGGTAGAAGGTTGGACTTTGGTACCGGGTGTGGATTTCACCTATGAATATTACTACAACGAAACAGTCGGCTGGGCGCACTTGAAAATCACGGGTCTTAACAATTACAGTGGCAGTGCCGACCAACCCGCATTCTATATCGAACCGGCTTATATGAACGCTAGGGTTGAGGCTAACCACCAAGTTTATGACGGTGCGGAACATTTAACGGTAATTAACCAATGGGCCGATGTCGAAAACGTAACCTGGACTTATTCGCTGTATGGTGAAGAGGGTAGTTACGCAACCACGGTTCCGGTAGCAAAAGATGCTGGTGAGTATAAAATTTATTTCCGTGTTAGTCGAACTAATTATAAGACGTACAACGGCAGCGTCGTTATGCAAATTACCCCTAAATTAGTTGAAGTCAACTGGGCGGATTTGGCGTTAGTTTACAATGCACAAAATCAAAAACCAACCGCAACAGTAGTAACCGGCGTCGATGGTGACAGCCTGACCTTAACTGTGACCGCCGGCGATTGTTGTTTGGTCGGTACTTATACTGCTACCGCCGGCATGACCACCTTAAACCGTAATTATCAATTAACCAATACCCAAACTGAATTTACAATTCAACCGCGCGAAGTAACGGTGAACATTACTCCTAATGGCAATTGGCGCGAAGGTGAAGTAGGTGAGTATGCAACGGCATCTTTGAATAATTTAGTTGGTGGCGATAACCCCGAAATTTCTTTGACGTATTACTTACATGGCGAAGCAGTAAATGGTAAACCGGCAACGGAAGGTGCCTACGTGGTACGTGCGACTATTATTGATTCCAATTATATTTTAACAGGACTTACCGAAGCACCATTCACAATTCGTAAAAAAGATGGTACCGTGACCAACTCGATTATTGTTCAGCAAGACGATTGGCATTACGGTGACCCGGCCAGCACTATAAACTGGGTGGCTACGGTCGGTCATGATGAGGCGCAGATAACCTACTTCTATTTGAACGCTAATAACGAAGAAGTTGCGCTTAACTTTAATGACATTACCATGGTGGGTACTTACTATGTTCGCGTAGTGATTGAAGCGATTTCGGCCGATACCGATGAGGAAAACCCGCGCACCTATGCGGAAGCCACCAAAGAATTTCACATCTTGCCACGGGTGTTGTCTTTGGCTTGGACGGATTTGCAACACGAATATGATGGTGAAAAACATACACCGAACGTAACGTTAACCAATTTGATAGACGGCGACGAATGTCAGGTCAACGTAGTTACGGAAATAGCAGATGGTGTCACGGTGGGCGATTATTGGGCGACAGTAACTAAACTTGATAACGAAAATTACGTATTACCCGAAATTACGGCACAACAATACAGTATTTTACCACGCGCAATCACCGTGACAATCGACGCCCAAGAAAGTGTATATGGTGCCGATTTGAACATTTTGAGTGCCCAAGTAACCGCCGGCGACATTATCCCGGGTGATAATTTTGACGGCAGTGTGTACACTTTGGATAAAGAAACTGGTACTGATGTCGGCACCTATGCAATTACCGGTACCAGCACCAATTCAAATTACACGGTAACCTTTGTCGATGCTATCTATACCATTACCCCCAAAGAGTGCACTGTGGTTTGGGAAGACATCGACTATGTTTATAACGGGGAAGTGCAGACTATTATGACTTACCTTATGCACGAAGACGAAAAGATCTATTTGTCCGTCAATACTATGCGCGACGCGATGGCGACGCCGTTCTTACACGCCGGCGAATACCAAGTAACCGCGGTTACCCCCAGCAACAATTTCTGTTTAAGCAATGCAACTACGGTAATAACCATTGCTCCAACCACCTTGCTGGTTATTGCTAATGATTTGTCAGTGCGTTACGATCAAGAATTCACCTTGACTGCTGAATTTATTGGTTTCGTTAATGATGAAGATGTCAGTGACTTGGACGGAAATTTGATTCTCGAAACCACTTACCAATTGCGTGACAATATTACCGGCGATGGTACTTACCCGATTACCGCCTCGGGTTTAAGTAGCGACGACTATGTTCTTAATTATCAAAATGGTACCTTGACAGTTGAAGGTGTTTACCTGCAAATTCGCATTAAAAATCGTAACAGTATTTATGGTAACGGTTTGGCAGAATTAGAATTTGATTTTGTTGACTTATCGTTGATGAATCCGGGACGCGTGTTTGAGTTAGTCAAAGACGATGGCTTGACCGTAGGCGAATACGCAATTCGTGGCCGAATCTTGAACCGCAATTACTCAATCGATTTTATTCGCGAAGACGGTTCGGTAGGCGACGGTGTCTATACCATTTTGCCACGCCCAATTACCGTAGCGATTGACGACAAAACAGATATATATAATAAAACTATGAAACCCGAATTTGAAGCCACGGTGATTGAGGGCTCCATAGCGAACGACGATAATGCCGATGGCAGTGTATACCAACTGCTTTACGCTGGCAACACTTCGGTTGGCACTTACCAAATTCACGGGGTTTCAACTAATGCTAATTACACCGTAACCTTTGTGGCGGCCACCGACCCCACGCGCGATTATGGTCTTTACACTGTTAGCCCCAAAAAGATTACAATCCCAACTGCGGATTTAACTGAATTTGTTTACACAGGCAACCCGCAAACCTATCGTCACGATTGGCTGTATCGTGATTATTATACGCTCAGTGGTGATGACTTTACGCAAACTGACGCGGGTAATTACGTAATTACTTTGACTTTGGACGAAAACTGCGTTTGGGCTGACGCGGAAACGGGACACGAACACGATGTCTTGCGTTATGAATTTAATATTGCCAAAGCCGAATTCCCCTTGACGAACGTTACCGCCAATGGCTACCAAGGTGTTTACGACGGTCAAGCCCATGACGCTTTGGTGGACGAGGAACCGGCCAATGACGGCGAACCTTATACTTGGGAATTTAGCGTCGCGGGTAGTGACTATACTGCCACCATGCCCACCTTTACCATACCCGGCACCTATATGGTAGATTACCGCTTGGTATCAACCAATTACGCCACCTATTATGGTAATTTTACGGTTCAAATTACTAAGGCTAAATTGACTGTTACCATTAACCAAAATTCGGTAGCCAAAGGTACCACGGCGTCACTTGACCAATTTACCGTGACGGGCTTGGCGACTAATGACCGACCTGGTGATGTCGTGCAATTGATTTACCAAAATGACGAATACAGTACCAGTGACTCGGAAACAGGTGACGAATTTGCTTTGACGGCGGTACTGCGTGACGGCATGAACGCCTATTACGAAATTGAATATATTGAACCCAATGTTTTACTTGTCACCGAAGCCCCGGTTAACGTCGGCTTGATTATCGGTTTAGCGGCCGGTGGGGTGGTTGTTGTTGGCGGGGGAGTTGCAACTGCGGTTATTTCAATTCGTCGCAAGCGTAAAATTTCTAAGTAATTAAATAGTATCAGGTAGGTATAAATTACGTTTTTTGTTACATAATAGTGTTATGACAACAACACAAAACAAACAAAGCAAAAAAAATAGTGCGATGAAAAAAATTGGGCAAGGTTTGAAAGAAACATTTATGGAAATGAGTGAGAGTTTGGCCGGTTGGATTGACGATACGGGCGACCAATTTACCAAAAAGAAGAAACAAAATTGTCAAGGCTCGCAAAAAAACGGGTGCGCCAAAGGTAATACGCAAAGTCAAAACCAAAGTAAAACTACCGTTGAAAAACCCAAGCCGGAACCCGGTCTTGAAAGATAAAAATTTCTTGCTAAGTTATCGCTTTATGTGGTAAAATACCACGATGAAACAAACAAACAAACAATAAGGTAACCATTTTTGGTTGTTTGTTAATAACGATTATTTTAATCAGCGTGGCGGTGATTACCGCGTGCGCCGTGAATGTTAAACCCAGTAAGGCCACGGCCGAACCGACCGTCATGCTGACCGAACCAACTATTACGACAGCTTTTCCCCCAACAATTTTAAATGGTGCCACCGCGGTATGTCCTGCGGATCAACCGCAAAAAATTGTGACCGATTTACCGGTGGGGGTTCGTTATGCAATTCGTCAGGAACAAATCGACCCGACCACGATTGACGCGGGCAAAATTGTGCCGGCAGGTTATACCGCACTGGATTATATCCAGGGTACGGGTACACAATGGCTTGATACTGGTTTTTCAACCACCACCGGTATGACAGTAGATATGAAAACTTCTTGCTATACAATGGGGTCATACCGCGGTACACAACAATACCCACCCTTTTCAGAGGGTGCAAATGGTCTTGACAGTTTTACTGGGGATGGTGGCCCAAATTTTAGTGATACTGTTTATGGTTTAATTGCCTATGGTTCTCATGCTTATTTTGCCGTGAGGACTTATACAGGCAGTGAACGCCCTATCTCGGTTGTCAAATTTTCGACGTGTCATGGCTTTTTGGAAAAGGACGGAGAACGCAAATACACTACTGTCTCTGGTAAAACCAATGGCGCTAACGTGGGGTTATTTAGTATATATCAGGGGCGATATTGTGATGATGGGAAAATAATATACACCAAGTTTTGGAACAGTGCCGACAAACTGGTTCGTGATTTTGTCCCCGTGCGCAGTCCTAATAACCAATTGGGAATGTATGATGTTCTTAATCACAAATTTTATGCCAATGCCGGCACGGGCGAATTTGTCGCCAGCAGTGACGTCAATACCGCCATTAAAGATTGGGAATGGTTGGACAGTGTGGACGACCCCCGTAACGAAAGAGTGCTTGCTGCCAATACCAAATATTACGTTTATTATTACTTACCGAATACTGATACCACCTTGGTAAGCCCGTTAGCGGTCAGCAGTTTTACCGTCAACGACCACGTGTACGGCGAATGGCAAAACGTTGGCCAAACGCAAGATAACCAACTTTTGCAACAGCGTGTTTGTACCATATGCGGTGGTGGTGCCCAAGAACGTATGTATGCGCCCGGTTCACATTGCCACCATCTTACCATTAAAGGTAACTATGTAACTAACGAGTTAGTTATAACCGCCACGGTCTATACTAACCAAGCCACGCCGTTTGGCACGTTGCAGGCCTTGCTTGACTACTTAAACAGTCTAGTAAACTTTGACTACTTAGTCTCTACGGGCAGCGTGCGTTATTACGACCCGTACGCTAATCGGTGGTGTAGTGGTACCGTTACCAAATTTGCGGGTTACGGCGGGCAGATGTTTACCTATTACTACACCAAAAATGACGTAGTAACTATTCCCAAGCACACGACGATAACGGACCTGAGTATTACCGACAACGTCCCGTATACACAGTGAAGTCATGGCGCAAAATAGTTTCACGACCACATAAATAGCGATTGACAGGTTGGTGTAATTTTGCTATCCTATAAATGTACTTGGCCCGCTAGCTCAGTTGGTTAGAGCGCATGCCTGTCACGCATGAGGTCGACAGTTCAAGTCTGTTGCGGGTCGCCATTAAAAACACAATATGTTGTACCGGACTTGCAAAATCTACCACTTTATGTGGTTTGTATGAAAAACGCTATAATTAGTACACCCATTAGTACACCCATTTGTGACAAGATATTGCCTAAAAAGCCCCGCAGCAATACGGGGCTTTCTGTGTGGTGTTGATTATTGGTTGTCACTGTTTCATAAACAGCACCCAGTGCGTATTACTGCGTTTTCCCGACTTATGGCCAAGCACCGGTTTTTGGTCGGTCAGAGCCAAAATCTCGCCTAATTTGATGTCGGTTTCGTTCCACTTAAAAATTAACGTACCGTTCGGTTTAAGAACTCGAAAACATTCCGCAAAGCCTTTACGCAGAACTTCTCGCCAATCTCGGCCAAGGTGCCCATACTTAATCTGCTGCCAACCGGTCGGTGTTTCTTTGTTCAATAACAAGTGCGGTGGGTCGAATACCACCAAGTAAAAGCATTCATTACCAAACGGCAAGTTGGTGAAGTCGCACACCCAGTCAGGGTTAACTTCAAAGTCGCGTCCGTCGCAAAGTTTGGTTTTAACACAACGGTTATCACAGAACAGCACCCGCGGGTCAGTCTTGTTAAAATAAAACATGCGGCCGCCACAACATACATCTAAAATCGGTTTATTCATTTCGCCTCCATCTTTTTTAATTTTTTGTAGGCGACGTGGAACTTTCGCCCATAATATTGGCGGTCGTAATTATCTTCGGCCGTAACGCTACTAAACAAAAGTTCTTGGCATTTTTTGCGTAGGTCAAGATAGGCGGTCAATTTGGCTAGTTCGGTCAATTCTTTCATCTTGCCACCTCCTGGCCGACGCAAAGCACTGCTTGCACCGTGCAGTTCGTCACGCCGTACATATCGCGATCGTGCTGCACTTCGGTCGGGTCGGCGTATAGTAATGCTTCCGTAAAATTTGGTGAAAATTCATACCCAGTGAAAAACTCGCCGTTGGTGTTAAGTAACACCCAAACTGTTTTGTTAATTGTTTCCATTTGTTATTTTTCTCCTTAAAATTCGATTTCGTCTATATTTCGTTCTGCAAAAATCTTCGCTTTTTGCTCGGGCGTCCAATCGTGCTTGATAAACTCCTTGCTTGATGCTCGTTTGGTACCGTGCTTGACTTGGAAAAGTTTTTCAGTCTTGATAAAGTCCCGGCAACTTCGCAAATAATCCGCTGTTTGGTATTCGCCAGAGTTAAGTTTTGAACTTAACTGTTCGACAGCATCGGTTACTACTTGTTGCCCGTGTTCAGTGACCAATTCGTCATACTGTGTTTGCGTTAGCAAGACATTTTGGTAGTAGCCGAACGCAACCGTCTTGGGTTGCTCATCGCCTACGCCCGCGTTATTACACACATTTTTTATAACTCTCTGTAAATTATAAAATCTCTGTGTGTTAATCGCGGACGCAGACGCCCGCGTGAGACGCCACAGCAACGCCCAAACGATCCGCAGTTGCTCAGCGTCCGTCAAATTTACCGCCAAATTTTTGGCACTTTGAAAGTTTGTCGTATCCAATTTCAAATACTCCTTTTTTTAGCCATTTTGACCTTGCCACCGTCGCGAACAGTGGCAAAAGTCCTGTGTGCAATTAAACCAGGTTATAAGCCACTAGGGCGGCGGACGGTACCGTAGCAGATGTAGTCTCATTGTTGCACCCCCCGCAAGAACTCGGGCTGGCTGGTCGGGTGCAGCACAAAGTCGTCGTGGACAACGTCCTTGCTGTCGGTATAGTGCCGACGTTCCAAGGTACCGTCGACTTTGACCAAGTCGCCTTGTTTAAGTTCAGCAAGGCACATTTGAGCCCAACCACGCCAAACCTTGCAAGGAATAACGCCCTTATAGGACTGTACGCGGATATACAACATGACAATCGGGAACCCCGCCTTGTCTTGACCAATCATTTTGGGCGGTTGGCTCAAAGTCCCGGCAATGCTGATGAATAAATCTTCTTGGTTAACCATTGTTGACCTCCTTAAAATTCACTGAACGCCGTGACACCAGCCCCGCAGCCATTGGCGAAGCCGGCACCGGGGCTGGTGTCGCGTTAGGCAGTATATCTGCGACAGCAGGAACACCCGCGCTAGCGGTCACAGCGTCGACATTAACCAAATTTTGTTCTGCGTCAGCAGACACAGCCGCGTTAGCGGGCACAGGCGGGTTTTTGGCTGTTTTCCCGGGGCTCTCGCTAGATTGCGCAGAACGGGGCGGTTGTGGCGTTATAACGGGCTTTCTCGGCGTTTTTCGCGTGAAAAGTCGCACCAGTTGTGGAGGTATAAACATAACCACAAAGCCTTGCACAGCACGCCACAAATTGCCCCAGAAATCGTAGCGCCACGGTAGCGGTTTTTTAAGACGGCGTTGCTCCTGGATAAACGCTTTCTTGATCGCCCGACGGGTCTGCCAGTTTTGGATCGCGTCTAGTTCACAACCAAGTTTTTGGTCTTTAAGCCACTCTTCGGCGAAGTGCTGCATGGTGATTTTTTGGACTTGCGTTTGGGCTCGGCAACTGGCAATATGAAAGTCAGTTGCCATTTTGTAGAAATCATCGGGCAAGGCGGCATGTTTCTTGCGTAACTCAACAAAGCGTTGCTCAAACTCTTTTAGTACCTCCTTGCCATCATTGTCCAACTGCTCGATGTTAAAGTTATCGATTTGCAAAAAATCGCTCATGATGCTTTCTCCTTTTTAGGTTTCTTTTGGACCAAACTAGCCTGGACACGGGCTTGGACAGCGTTGTAGTCGTTTTTGTTAGGTTCAGCTGGCGTAGCCGTAAATTTCCAATCATCGCCAGATAAAAAGATTTCATAACCGGCTAAACTATCGACACAAGCGTGGTAACGTTTTTCTTCGCCGATATCAATACCGAACAAGTCGCCAACGTGCGTTTCGGTCAATTCTTCGCACAAAGAAAGGTCACCTGCGCTCAAATATTGCTCATAAGACTGGTAACTCCAAAACTGGCGTACTTTCCAAACCGTGGTGGCCTGGTTAAAATAGTCACCCGGTGTGTGCTTAAAGTCTAAAATTTCAATTATACAGTCGGCCATTTGTCGCCAACGCTTATCGACACCATTGTAACTTTGGCAGTCGATAAAAAAGCGTAAATCCCATTTACGACGCAATGCCAGAAAGTCACGTTGTTGTTTGTCGGGTCCGGCTTCCGTGTTGCTATCGCGTGAGTCAACATATTTTGATATGTCAGGTATACAGATAATTGAATGTGGCAGTATTCGTTCGGTATCTTCCCCCGGTATACCACTTGGTACTTTCATTTTATCAAACTCTAACTTGTTAGTCGTTACCGGGGCGTAACCACTGTCATACGACGTGAAACTGTCACCGATCGTGTAAACTGGGCATTGCGTATTGTCGGGCATCTCAGCGTTAGACCAACCCAATTCATTAAGCCCCTTGATGTCCTTGCGAATTTTGTCCATCCGTTCGTCTAGCAACGGTGGTTCCATATACGGGCGGACTTTGTGGTACATTAGCGACGTCTTTCCCGCGCCAACAGGCTGACCATTGGCGACAATTAACGTCATATAGGGGTCGGCGTTACTCACGCCACCTGCTCCTTACTTTCATAAACATATCGACCGCCACTGGTGGGGAAGTAATAATAATTAACCCCGTCAGTCCAAACCGCGTCCCCCCTGATATCAGCAACATTCCACGTCATCTTTAACCAAGTATGCGTAGCGACATCTAACACATATTGGCTGTCAGCGTCACTATAAAAGAAATTAACACCGTCAGTCCAAACTTTATTGCCGTCAATAGCCGAGAACCCATTCCAAGTCATTTTCAACCAAGTGTGGGTAGTGGCATCTAATACATATTGAGCATTTTCATAATTAACGGGGTCATTAGTAGTACTGTAATAATAATTGACACCGTCTGTCCAGATGTCGTCGCCATCGAACATAGTGTAGTTTTGTTTAAGCGGTAACCCATTCCAAGTTATTTTCGACCAAGTATGGGTAGCGACTTCTAAAACATATTGATCGGCGTTATAAGACGAATAATAATTGATACCATCTGTCCAAATTTTGCCCCCAACGTGATAGGTTCGTCCATTCCATGTCATCGTCGACCAAGTGTGCGTAGCAGTATTTAATACATATTGGTATGACCTATTGGAATAATAATAATCAACACCATCTGTCCAAACATTATAGCCTTCAAAAGAAGAAAGCCCATTCCATGTCATTTTTGACCAACCACGAGTGTCTAAATTCCAAACATATTGTTTTGTCCCGTCGCTATAATAAGTATTGTTACCATCAGTCCACACGTTGTTACCACAAATGTCAACAATGCTTTGCCCACTAAATGGTACAGCCGCCATTTCGTCTTGATAATTAAAACTACTGGTTACGGTGGTATGGTTATTAAAAACATAATCGCTTATTTCAACTTCTTCACCGTTTATTGAGTAGGTACAAGTATAACCAACGTTTTTTATTGTTGGTTCAGGATTTACCTCGGTTATGGTTGAACCTTTCGCAACAACTTGTACATCGTAAGTTCGAGCGTCGTTCTTGAACGTTACAACAACACTTTCACCGCTTTTAATCGAATTAAGGGTATCGGCTTCATTTTGTAGTTCACTCTTTTGCTTTTGCAACTCCGCAATTTGCGCATTCAGTGTGACAATTTCGGCCGGGTCAGCCGCGTTGGCCAACTGTTCTTGCAGGTCGGCAATTTGGGCATTAAGTGCCGTTTCCTTGGCGGTGCGGTTCGCTTCTAGTTCCGCGATCTCAGCGTCGCGGGAGTCATAGCCCGCCTTGTACTGTTCTTGCATTTGCTGGTCGGTTCGTTCCTTTTGCTTGGCGTAACCAAACCACCCGGCAACAGCGATCGCCGCCGTCGTCACTAAACAAACTAACGTAATTATAAATTTTTTCATTTTTCTTTCCTTCTAAATAAATTGCCCAGCCATTCGCCAATTTTCTTAAACAACTTCCCGATCAGTTGGAAGAACTTCACGATCAAGCCAAATACAAATTTAATCGCCGCAATGATAATCGGGATTACCACCGGGCCGAAGATAATCAGGAATAAAACCCCGACAATGGCGCCCAAAACCCACAGGAACCATTGCCAGTTCACACTGAACCAATCCCCCACGCCCTTAAACCAATTACCAACCGCCGTGAAGGCGTTACCTGCACCGTGGATAATTGGATCAATAAAGTGGTCACCAAAACTCAATGAAATTTCATAGTTGATATTGCCGGTGTACATTTTCATTGGATTTAAGTACAGCACATAGTCGTTGCTTAGTTTGGCTCCCGTCATGTACACAAACGCCGAACCGGAAAAGTCGCCCGACAAGTCGCCTTGCCAACCTTTGTGGACGTTACTGTTCATATCCGGTTTCGCAAGAACGGCGAAAATTTGATTAGTATTATCGTCGTATAGGTCAGTCAAGTGGTCGGCCATTTTGTTGGCAACGTCGCGGGCGGAGATATCTTCGACCATTTGTAAAATGTCCAGTGTAAAAAGGTTTTCCAATAAGTTTTTGAACGCGTCCCAATTCGATAAACCACTTTTGAACTCTGGCATCGGCAGCAGTAAATTGTCTTTGACTAAGTCGTACTCGCGGGTCTCAAACAAAATGTCGTTGGACGAGTAATAATTGACTTTGATTTTCGGCAGTTCATACTGGGCCGAGATCGTCAGCGGGGTAGTGATCGGTTTGGTCAAATCATAGTCCCAACCCGTGAACGTGAACCCCGGCATCGTTTCGTAGTACGGTTTGCCCATAATGTTGTAGTGAGCACTATCGAACTCGGTCACGTCGACCAAGGAACTTTCTGGAATTAACCGAGAAACAGTCTTATAGGTCAGCATATCGTAGTTAAACGTCTTGCCTTTAACTTCCACGCTGTAACGTTCTAATTTGAAGTATCTCAAAGTGACCAATAACTTTTCGGCAAGTGTGATTGTCATGTCTTCCGTGACTACCATGTCTAAATCAATATTTTGCGGGACACTGTAATCATCAAGGTAAAGTTTTTCGACCACTTTGCGCAGTGGTTCGCCAATTACTATTTGTTTAGAAGTCATCAACTTCCCGTCACTGTTTTTGAACGTGACCGTCGCCTCTTTGTATTTGGCATAAAACCTGATGAAACCACTCAATGGGTCGGCCGGTGTTTTATCGCCATCGAACCAACCTAAAAACACGTAATTACCGGTGTCGCCAACTTCCGGCACTAAACCATCAATGTCGGCCGCAATAATAGTGTCCGTAGGAAGTTCAGCATTATAGATGTATTGCTTATTGTGCTCCGGAAAAAACTGGTCAAAAAATTCAATGGTAAAGCTGTAACTATTCCTGTTTTGAAAAACTTCCGCGCTGACTTTTGGCCCGGAAGTCTCGGTATAAACTTGATTAACCACCAAGTAGTCGAAGGAAAAGCCGTTTTCCGGGACGGTATCGAAACTTAAAACTTGTTGGCGTTCGTCTTGCAAAGTCAATTCCAAGCGTCGCCAGTTAAAAACTATCTTGTCGCAATATCCAGTTTCAAAAGTGCTTTCGTATAAAATTTTGTTGGTGTCGATTTCTTTCATCGAAAAGTAGTTTTCCGACAACTCAGCGATAATGCGGTTGGTTGTATCGATGATGGCAAATTTCAAACCAGGGAACCATAAGTCACCGCCGGAAAAAGTAAATACCGTAAACGACGGAATGCGGTGAGCGCACATGTTGTCATAGCTTTGTCCATCAAAGCAAAGGTCATGGGTGAAACTGGCCACTGGTTCTTTGGCGTCCAGGATCAGGTCGCAATATTCAAAATAAAGCGTCTGACTAACCGCCGTTTCGTATTCAGGCGAGTGCTGGTCTTTAAAAACCACATCGTAATAACTTTCGGTTGAGGTGCCTGCCATAACCATGGGCACACCTTGATTACCTGGTACACTAAAAAAGCACGCCATTCCTAGCGTGCCGAACACAGCGACCAAAAGCAATAATAACAGTGCTGGTGTTCTTTTTTCCATTAGTCCACCCCTTGGCAAATGCCGTAACCAACAATGGCGTTGCGCGCGGCTTGGTAGTCCAACCCTTTGATCACTTCAAACAACGTGTTGTCGCCCTGGATCCCGTGCATTTTGCCGAACCGTTGCAACTCCTTGTACTGTGTTTTGGTGATGTAACTTTTCATCTTTCTTTTTCTCCTTTTACTTAAAATTGACAATCGCCAGCCGCCAAGTTACAATGGCTTGTTGAGTTCCATATTGCGTCGCCCAATCTTTTTTTGTTTTTCCTTGGGGGAAACCAAAAGACGGAGAATGCGGGCTTTTGCAATGAAGTAACTCGGCGGGGCTGCCTTGTCTAACATATAGATTATTCTAAAAGTTTTAGATAGTCAAGCATTTTTCTAAAAGTTTTAGGACAAAAGGAGAATTAAAATATGGCAAACGAACAAATTAAAAAAATTGCAGCGGATATTCTAAACCGCATTCTAAAACTAAAAAACGAGCAGGGCTTATCAGACGCTGCATTTGAGCGAACGTTAGGAATAAAACCTAAAACAATAGCAACGTGGAAACTGGGAATATCAAAATCTTTTATGTATATGTTACCCGAAATATCAGAGATATTAAACGTAAGCGTTGCGGAGTTAAACGGGAAAAGTACCCCCGTAGACGCCACTGCAAGCCCGATATTGCAAATTTGGGCGGAACTTGACGAAGTGCAAAGGGCAAGTATGTTGCGGTATGGTGAAACATTAATTGCCAAAGATAACCGACCAAAGGGGGTGATTTCAGAGCAATGAAAGTAATATAATGTTCTCAAAAAAAGTGGGGACATTATGGACAATCTACAAAAGATGCTCTCCGTCGAGAAGCAGGTTGAAGCGTTGCATATCTTTGTCGCGCAAATGGTGGCCGAGATGCAAGCAGAGCAGGATCAGTACGAAATCAACCGGGCATATGTAACGGCAGAGTTCAAAAAAAGAATACAGCAAAAGGAGGACGAAAACGAAATGCCGCGACCTTTACGATACGGTCAAGGCAATATTTCTTTAAGAACACGACAAAACAAAAATGGGAGCACATACAAATATTACCAGGTGCGTTATTACGATGATTACGGCATCAGGCACACGCTGACCGCCAAAACACAGGTTGAAGCATTGCAAATACTTAACACTGAAAATAACCGCAATCTACGCAATAAGAAACGTAAACAAGCAGTAACTTTCGGGGTAGGGTTGCAAGATTGGTTTGATACTTTCAAAAAGCCACGGTTACAAAAGGGCAGTGTGTATTCGTACCAAAAGTTGATTGATTCCATACCAACGGCAATTAAAAAGAAACTTTTGCACCAGGTCAATGAAATAGAGTTGCAAAATTTTCTCAACAACACCGTCAGTGAAAAAAATCGTTATTGGGCAAAGATGCTATTGCAAAATTATTTTGAAGTTGCTTTTGACAAAGGTATCATCAAGGCGAATATCGGGAAGTTGCTTTATGCTGATCAACCGATTGCTGCCGAACGTCAGACGCTACCACGTGAAAAAGAACAAGAATTCATCAACGCGTTACCAGAAGTTTATCGCACCTACGCGATCGCGGTATTGTACACCGGTTGTCGCATAAACGAACTGTTTCGAATTGAACCGACCGATATCGACCACGAGCGGAACATTATCTGGATCAAGGAAACCAAGACGCTTAAACGTGGCGAACGCAAAACAACACCTTACAAACTCCGTCCCGCTTATCTATTCCCTGAACTCAAAAGCATAAAGTTTCCGCTACCATCAATCTGTTTAAGTTGGTTACGTAAGGCGTTCAAGCGAGCGAGCGAAAAAATCGGCATTACGATTACGCCACACGATTTACGGCACACCTACGCAACAAGATTGGACGAAATGGGCATTAATAGGGAAGTGATTCTATTCCATGGTAACGTTAAGATGACAAAACACTACATACACGAAGATAAAGCCAAGAAATTGATTAAAGAATTTGAAAAATTTAACGACCAAAATCAATCGAGTACACCCATTAGTACACCTATTCAGCCAAATTTCGGTACCAAAAGCGACGATTTGCCGCCAGACGACACCAATATCTAGCGGTCACAAGTCGAGCAATCACAATATATTGAAAGTTATTTTTTGTCGCCCGCTGTCACGCATGAGGTCGACAGTTCAAGTCTGTTGCGGGTCGCCAAACACACAAAACCTACCTAAATTAAGGCAGGTTTTTATTGCTTATTTAGTTTAGTAAGGCAACACCCATATTCAAATATAAAGCGTACAGTAACCACATAACATAAACGGTTAAAATAATTCCGCCTGCTAGGTGAGCGGTGTAGTAGCGACAAGCAACGACGGTTGCCGACATTAAGTTTAACACCAACCACGCAATAGCGAAAACTACCATGTCTAACCGAAAGAAAAACAAGGGCCACAACATGTTGAAAAACAAATGGATCCCGTAGATAATCATGTCATTGCGACGGCGCTTAGAATTTTGGTCGGCCATAAAAACTAAAAAAGTGGCCGTACCAATAGCGATGTACAAAATTGTCCAAACCAAGGGGAAAACCCAATCGGGCGGAAAAGCAGGGGGTTGCTTATAACCGTCACGCATCTTGCCGCCCAATAAACTGCCGGCCACGCCCACTGCCAGCGTAATACCAATAATAATTGCGGCGATTGCCCATTTAGGTAATGGTTTTTTATTTTTTGGTGACGTCGTCATGTTTTGCCTATCCATTGAATTTATTTTTGCCAAATTGTGCTCAATCCATACGGCTTTGGCCAAAAGAGCGGTGTGCGTTGCGTGTAGCAACATGTTGCATATTGTGTCACTAAATTTCCCCGTTGTGAATTTTATTGATTGCCATTGTTTTCCTAAATTACAGTCAAAAATTTTTGCGTGCGCGTCAATTTTATTTTTCGACATCACGTGAGAATAAAAATCTTATTTGATTGCAGGCGCTGTTATCCATAAGAACTGTGGGGCATTTCCCGACAATTTTGAGTATTTTGCCGACTTTTGTGTAAAATTTCGTTATTTTTATACCTCTTAAAAACTTCGCAAAAGTGTACAGAGTTTTGCGAGTTTTCGACCAATTAAAATTCGATTGAAAATTTGCAAAACGTGTCTTTTGCGAATGTTTGGAGATATCGCCCTGCTTAAAAGGTAGGGCGATTTTTTATGCGAAGAAAAAGATTACGGCTTAAAAAATCAAAACGAATTTTTAAGCGTAACGCCAAGGTTCACAAAATGAACCGACCGCATACAATGCGTGGCGGAATTAGATTATAACCAAAAAACAAAATTTAAGGAGTAAAAATTATGAAACAATGTTTATTTATTTTTAGAAAAAAGGACGGCGAGTTGAAAACTTGCACTGCGCCTATTTGTAGTGACGCAACTTTCGATTATTTTAAGGACTTTTTTAAGTCGTTTGATTGTGAGTTGTTGCGAGTTTTTGATTTAGACAAACTTTTATCGGTGGTGGAAAATGGCTAAGCGCACAAACACACTTTACGTTTACAACATCGCGTTAAAGCGCGACGACGGCAAAGTTGAACAAGATACCGTCTATCGTGAAACTTTATTCACGGTCGACGAAATCAAGGCTATGGCAATTAAGTTCAGTTGTTCGGTCTTAGTGTCTTGCATTGGCAAGTTCACCCAAGCGACAAAGGCTTTTATTAAGGACAACACAATTATTTATGAGTTGCCTAAGCCAAAGGCGGTGGAAAATGCCAAATAAAAACTTTTACAGTTTGCTTGACCGACCCGCGACCGAAGTGTCGCCGAGTGGTAGCGACATTTACAAGTGGTCTTATTTAGATCCAGTCGGTAATTTGAAAACCGATAAAAAGAATGTCTACGAAGAAATTCAAAGTTACAAAAACTCCGTAGACTATAAGAAAAAAATTGAACAAGGAGAAACATTTGAAAATGGAAACGGTATTTACTTGGATACAACAAAATTTAGTGGAGATTATGGCGACTTTAACGAATATCTTGCTGGGCTTGCAAGTGCTATTAGGTCGCAAGTCAACCAAAACAAAAACAGCGGAGCAGTTGGCGGAACAAGCGGAAGCGAAACGCCAAGTCAAGTTGCAACGCCTATTAAAGAAAGCGGAAGCGATACAAGCCGAATACAGTCGCTTGGAACAAGCGGAAATGGTAACAGTAGCGGAAGTTCGAAACTTGCACCAAATGAGCAAGGAACTGGACAAGGCGGTGGAAAATGAGTAAAAGACCGTTAACCGCTATTCAATCTAGTTTTGCACAAACTGTCCACGCCGACATACAGCGAAGTATTTTCAATCGATTTAGTTCGCTTAAAACCACTTTTAATTGTGGTAAATTAGTCCCCGTTTATGTTGACGAAGTTATCCCGGGCGACACATTTAAAATGAATGCTAAATTCTTGTCGCGTTTGTCGACCCCGATTTTTCCCACGATGGACGACATTTATTTAGAATTTAAGGCGTTCTTTGTTCCGTCCCGTCTAGTTTGGGACGGTTGGGAAGAATTAAACGGCGAAAATAAAACTGGTGCTTGGACGCCCTCAACCGACCCCGCATTAGTGCCTATGTACAATAGCGGTGTAGTTCAGTCAAAGAAAATTGGCGACTATATGGGCGCACCTGTTGGTATGGACTTGTCCAAATATGGAATGTCCGCGCTCCCGTTCCGTGCGTACGCTTTGATACGTAACGAATGGTTTAGAGATGAGAACTTGGAAGCCCCGTTACCAATCAACAAAGGCAATACGATTACCGCCGTTGACGAAGCCTATGGACCAAACGGCGACTTGCTGGACGTGGACAAGTTCCACGATTACTTTACGTCGGCTTTGCCCGCACCGCAAAAAGGCGAAAGCCCGTTGATACCTATTGAAATGAACGAACTGATACCTGTTATTACTGGTTCGTTTTCTGATGGCGTTACTGATGTTAGCGGTCGTTTAATGCATTGGAAGGATAGTGATACTGGTCGCGTTATCTTAGATAATGCTACTTCTTCTTATCCTATGGAAACTTATTGTGAAGGTTCTGGCAACGATGTTGGTTCTGGTCCTATAATTACTCAGGTTACTGGTATTACTTTGGATAGACCTAATGAGCGTCGTAATATCTGGGCTACTCCCGCTAATTTGTATGCCGACCCGTCAAAGTTAGGTCAGTTGAGTAGTTCGACAATCAGCGAATTGCGTACGGCGTTCCAAATTCAAAAACTCTACGAGAAAGACGCCCGTGGCGGTACACGTTACATTGAAATGCTTAAAGCCCATTTTGGCGTTGAAGCGGGTGATTACCGCTTACAACGTCCCGAGTTTTTAGGTCAGTTCAGTTCCTTGGTTGGAATGCAGAGCGTTCCTCAAACGAGTAGCACTAACGACGTCAGTCCTCAAGGTAACTTGTCCGCTTACTCGGTAACGAGCGGTAAAGGTCACTTGATTAACAAGTCGTTTGTAGAACACGGCTACGTATTCGTCTTTGCGATTGCCCGACAGGTCAAAACCTATCAGCAAGGTCTGGAAAAGTTCTGGAGCCGTCGCGAACGCTTTGATTTCTATTACCCGACGTTAGCGCATATTAGCGAGCAACCGATTTTAAATAAGGAGATTTATGCTCTTGGCGACGATGGCGACGAAGTCTTTGGCTATCAAGAAGCTTGGGCAGATTATCGCTATAAGCCTAACCGTGTCAGTGGTCAATTCCGCAGTGGTGTTACAAATTCGTTAGACATATGGCACTATGCCGACTTCTACAATTCGACGCCCCGATTATCGGCGGACTGGATTAAAGATAATTCAGCCGTTAACGTAAACCGCACGCTAGCGGTGAAAATGGAAAAGGACGACCAAATCAGAATGGATGTCAGGTTTGAGTGCGTCAGCATCAGACCAATGCCCGTGACGAGTATTCCTGGTTTAGTGGACCACTTCTAACATTCGTTTTGGTTAACAAAAAGCGCCGTCTCGACCCGCGAGAGCGGGTAGGCGCAGTCTGGTCTTGTACCGCCGTGCAGGCGTCCGTAATGGTGGGGTGGAGCGTAGCGACGTGGGGACCCCACCACGGCGTCAGCCGTCATTCTCGGGCTTGTCCCGATTATCTTCGTCTTGTTCTTTTTGTGCTTGTTTTACGCCGTTTTTGACGCCGTTTTTTATGAGTGCGTAAAGAATAGCGATACTTAAGATTATTAAAATTGGCATAGTCCAATTATAAAAGGAGTTTTGATATATGGCAAATTTTTTTGGCAATATGGCGAAAGCCACTTTTACGGGCGACATCGACGCTTTTTATAATGCGTTGGGCTTTAATACGGCTCAACAGCAAAACGACTTTAACGCCCAACAAGCGCAGTTAATGCGCGATTTTAACAGTGCAGAAGCGCAAAAGCAACGCGATTTCGAAGAGCGAATGAGCAACACAGCGTGGCAACGCGCCGTTGCCGATATGGAAGCGGCAGGCTTGAACTCAGCCCTTGCGTATAGCAAGGGTGGCGCAAGCACGCCCGCAGGTGCTACCGCCAGTGGTGGCAGTGCCAGTGCCACAAATAGCGGTAACCCATTCCAGTTGATTGGCGGTATCATTGGCGCCGTTACAAGCGTTGCGAAAGCAGCCATAACCGCCAACAGTGCCAAGGCGGTTGCCGAGTTACAACAAGATACTGCGTACGCACGCGCCAACCAAGCGCGCTATTTCGCTGAGCAGGCGAAAAGTTATACAACGGCTTGGAAAAAGTAAACACAAACCCCGCACGTCGCGGGGTTTTGCAACTGTGCATTCCCTACTTGTCTATTATCTATTATCTATTAATGCACAGTTGACACCATTTGAAAAAAAGGAGTTTTTGAGAATGTGTTATCAGCCGATACAAATTGCTAACCCCAATTACGGCGAACCCAACGAACCTAAATACATTTTGGTGAATTGTCGCAAGTGCCTAGAATGTCGACAAAAGAGAGCAGGAGAGTGGTCATTACGTTGTATGGCGGAAGCCCAAAAGTACAAGCAAAATTGTTTTATAACGTTGACCTATGAAAAGAGCCCCGTATGGCTACAAAAACGCGATTTACAGTTGTTTTTCAAGCGTCTTAGAAAAGCGATTGCCCCCGTCAAAATAAAGTATTTTGCTTGTGGCGAGTATGGCACATTGCACAGCCGACCGCATTATCACGCTATTATCTTTGGCTTTGACTTTGGCGACAAATATCTATGGTCAAAGTCCGCCAAAGGCTACCGCATTTACCGCAGTAATACGTTGGAGAAAATTTGGACAGCAGGAAATAGCACCATACAGGACGTTACTACCGATAGTTGCGCTTATTGCGCGCTTTACAGTAGCCCGCAAAAACACGAAATGCCCAAGCATTTGCAAAGCGTCCCCGAGTTCAATTTAATGTCCAAAAATTTAGGCAGTGACTTTTTGTTGTCCAATATGGAAACGTATTTGAAAACTGACGAAGTTTGGTTCGACGGTCGCAGGCACAACATACCGCAATATATCTTAGATAAATACTTTGGCGATGTTGGCAAGTTGATAGACAAACGCTATTTGCTACTGAAACAAAAACGCAAAACGCAGTACGCTATCTCGCTTGATTGGCGCAAAGATTACACCGAAAAAGAGTTGTGGGAGACCCCATACGAACAACGCAAGTATTTGCGAGAAAATGCGAAAAAGCGGTTGACAAAGACTTTCTGATCGGTTACTATACTTTTGCGGGGTGCAAACTTCGCAAAAGAAAACTTTTACGAAGTTTAATGTCGAAAAAACGCGATTTTACTAAATTTCATATTGGCGGTTATATATCAGAAGATCAAAAAATAGCACACAAATAAATTTTATGAGTTGTAACAAATAGTTGGTTGTTGTATAATGATTTTATATGAAAACTACCATTATTCTTGATAAGAAAGCTGATAAAAAAAGTGACAAAATTGTAGCCAAAAATACTAAGCAATCGGTACAGAAAACTTCTAAAAGTCCTAAGCATACAACGAATAAAACAATAACTGCGGCTACCAATAAAAAAAATACCGTCCAAGTTACAACAAAAGTTGTACGGCAGTCGGTAACTAAAACTGAGAAAAAATTTGTAGAAAATATTACTGAAATGTTAAAGGACTTTCCCAAATGGTACACCGATATTGTATTGAAAACAGAACTGTGCGATTATGGCCCAGTCAAAGGAACTATGGTGATTCGTCCGTACGGATTTGCTTTGTGGGAAAACATTAAAACCGAATTAGACAAGGAATTAAAGGTTCAAGGCTACCAAAACGCCTATTTCCCGATGTTAATCCCATCATCTTTTATCGAACGAGAAAAAGAACACGTAGCCGGTTTTGCCCCTGAATTAGCTACCGTAACACACGTTGGTAACGAAACACTAAGCGAAAAATTATATCTTCGCCCTACTTCGGAAACGATTATCGGTAATATGATTGCCAAATGGTTACAAAGTTATAAAGAGTTGCCAATGAAAATTAACCAATGGTGTAACATTGTGCGCTGGGAAAAAACTACGCGTCCGTTTTTGCGCACCAGTGAATTTTTATGGCACGAAGCCCATGCCGTCTATGCTGATGCTAAGTTAGCCAAAGTTAGTGCGTTAAATGATTTAATGTTATATGAAAAATTTATGCGTGATTATTTAGCAATTCCGGCTTTGATTGGCCAAAAAAGCGAAAAGGAAAAGTTTGCTGGTGCTGAAATAACTTACGGCGTGGAAGCGATGATGAAAGATGGTAAAAGTTTACAAGTCGGTACCAGTCATTATTTGGGACAAAATTTCAGCAAATCTTTTGCTATTAAATTTCAGGATGATAAAAAAACTGAACGTTATGCGTATACTACCAGTTTAGGCACTTCTACCCGTTTAATTGGAGCGATTGTAATGACTCATGGTGATGATCGTGGTTTAGTTCTGCCCCCACGGGTTGCACCAATTCAGGTAGTAATTGTCCCTATCGCACAACATAAACCCGGGGTGTTAAACACGGCTAAAAATATTCAACGCAGTCTGGCAAACTTACACTACCGCGTGGTTATTGATGATACTGACAACACGCCTGGTTGGAAATTTAATCAATGGGAAATGAAAGGTGTTCCCGTACGGATTGAAGTTGGGCCACGGGATATTGAAAATAATGAATGTCAAGTTTTCCGTCGTGATTTGTTAACTAAGGAGACAATTAAATTGAACCGTGTAGAAGGCTACGTTTATGAACTATTAGAAGAAATTCACCAAACCATGTTGGCGAACGCTACACAAACTCGTGACAAACATATTAAGCACGTTAAGACTTTCCCAGAATTAAAAAAAGCAATCAACGCCGGGAATTTTGTAGTTGCACCGTGGTGTAACTGTACTGAATGTGAAGAAAAAATTAAAACTGAAACGAACGGAGTATCAACCCGCATTATGCAGTTTAACACTGCCCCAGTAAAAGGTGCCGTGTGTGTTAAATGTGGCAAACCAGCCAAAGTTGAAATTATTTTTGCCAAAGCGTATTAAAAGGATTTAAAAATGAAAAGATACGACGAATTATTATTCAAACGTTTTAACGAGGATTGGCACCAATTACCAACCACTAAAATGTTTTCTTTGTTGCAAGTTAAAACGCAAACTACCCTACCCGCCAAAATTGATGCGGCCAACTTAAAAGGTAAATTAAATATTAAGTTTGGCATCGACCCGACGGGGGCGGAAATTCACATTGGACATTTATGTCCTATTTTTGTGTTGAATATTTTCTTAAAATGTGGTCACCATATTGATTTTGTAATTGGTGATTTTACGGCTAAAATTGGTGACCCCAGTGGTCGCAATACAGAACGGGCAATGATTACCGATGAACAAATTGCTACTAATTTTGCAACTTATACCAAACAAATTGCCCCTTATATTGACATTAAGCAATTAACTGTACATAAAAATAGCACTTGGCTGGCGAGATGTTCATTAAGCAAATTCCTATCAGTACTACAACGTATTAAACTTTCAGTCGCTACTCAGCGCGAAGATTTTCGCAACCGTATTGAAAACGTCTCTTTGGCAGAAGTATCTTATGCGGTGTTAATGGGGTTAGATTCTGTAAATTTACAAGCCGATATTGAATTGGGCGGACTGGATCAAATTCTTAACTTTTCACAATGTCGGTTGGTGCAAGAAATTTATCAACAAAAGCCCGAAATGGCTTTTGCTACCCCCATCCTGGAAGGTTTAAGTGGTGATGGCCGTAAAATGAGTAAAAGTTACCATAACTATATTGCGGTTTCGGCTAGCGCGGAAGAAAAATTTGGCAAGTTTATGTCCTTACCTGATAATCTTTTATTAAAATATTACCAAGCATTTGGGTATTTATATGCAGAAGAAATACCAGATCTTGTGGCTTTTATTAAGGAAAACCCAATGGAAGCAAAAAAGCAGTTAGCAACATATTTTGTTGCGTTAGCCGGCAATAATCTTAGTATCGGCTTAGCGGAGCGTGAGAAGTTTGAACGTAAATTTTCTAAACACGAATTAACCACTGACGATTTTGTTAAAATTACTGTGCCGGTTAATACTGACATCGTCAATGCCATTTTTGCGTCGGGTAAATTTGCATCCAAAGGTGAAATAAAACGCTTGTTATTGGCGGGTGCAGTCACCGACCTTGACACGAAGAATAAACTTACTTATGAATATGTTTTGACTCAAAGTATCAAAATAAAAGTTGGTAAATTAAATAATTTTCAAATGGAGGTAAAAAAATGAACGATGAAAGAATTAAAAAATTGGCGTATAACTTAATTCATTACAGCTGCAGCTTGCAAAAAGGACAAAATATTATCATCGAAGCCAGTGTTGAATCGCGGCCATTAGTTAAGGAACTTGTTCGTCAAATTTACGCACTAGGTGCACACCCATTTGTGCGATTAAGCGACAGCGAAATTGCCCGTGAGATGATGTTAGGTATGGATGAGGAGCAAGCAAAGCGCACGTGCCGGTACACGCTGCCAATGTTTGAAGATGCAGCAGCCTATATCGGTATTAGTTCGTCTTATAATAAATTTGAATCGGCTGACGTTCCCAGTGAGCGTAAACAAATTTATAGTAAATTTTACAGCAAACCGGTTCACATTGATACACGGGTCTGCAAAACGAACTGGGTAATTTTAAATTACCCTAACCCAGCCTTGGCACAACTTGCCCAAATGTCAACTGATGTTTTTACAGACTTCTTTTTCGATGTTTGTACTTTGGATTATTCTAAAATGGATAAAGCCATGCAAAACCTAAAAAAGTTAATGGAAAAAACTGACCGCGTACGTTTAGTTGCTACTGATACGGATTTAACTTTTTCCATTAAGGGACAACCGGCGATTATTTGCTCCGGCAAGTGTAATATCCCTGATGGCGAGATTTACACTTCACCTATTAAAAATTCGCTTAACGGCAAAATCAAGTTTAACATTCCGTCACTTTATAAAGGCATTATCCACAATGATATATTTTTGGAATTTAAGGACGGCAAGGTAATTAAAGAAAGTTCGTCAAATACTAAACAATTAACTGCGGAATTAAATGTTGACGCGGGAGCAAGATACGTTGGTGAATTTGCTTTGGGGGTCAACCCTTTTATTAACAAACCGATGTATGATACATTGTTTGACGAGAAAATGTCCGGTTCAATCCATATGGCTTTGGGTAACGCTTACGACGATGCCCCGAACGGTAATGTTAGTCAAAACCATTGGGACATTGTTTTATCAATGACACCCGAATATAATGGCGGACAAATTTATTTCGATAACGTGTTGGTACGCGACAACGGTCGTTTTGTGTTACCGGAATTGCAATGTTTGAACCCAGAAAATTTACGTTAATTTAATTTTTCACTAAATTTTACCCAGTCCACTACGTTCCAAAAATTCTCTAAATACTTTTGGCGGTCGTTTAAGTGTTGTAAATAATAGGCGTGTTCCCAAACATCGATGCATAAAATTGGCGTAACATTATTAGCCAAGGGCGTATTTTGATTTGCGGTGGTTACGATGTCCAAGTTGCCGTTTGCGGTTTTAACTAACCAAGCGTACCCCGAGCCAAAAACGCTGAGTGCTTTATTGGCAAACTGCTCTTTCATATTTTTCCACCCACCAAAACACTCGTTGACTTTTCTAGTAGCCTGGGGAGTAATACCAATTATAATTTGACCAGTTGCCGGTCGTAATTCGCTGAAATAGAAAAAATGGTTATAAACGCCGCCTGCGTTACGGCGTAATGAAGTGTCTTGATTGGTTTCAGCATACGCGATCAAATCGGCTAAGGTCATGCCTTGCAAATCAGGCCGGGCTTCCAAAATTTGGTTTAACTGGTTAAGGTAATTAACCAATAAACGGTCGTAATGAGCATAAGAAGTTTTGGCGTCAATATATGGTTCCAAAGCGGTAAAATTGTATGGTAATTTAATGTTTTCAAACGGGTAAGTCATTTGTTCCCAATTTTGTGTTAAGTTTTCCATAGTAATCAATATGACAAAATATGTCGAAAGTTGCCTAAATTCTACCACGATAAATTTTAAGGCCTTTTTGTACTTTGGCTACGTAGGCATTAGTTTCGGCAAACGGACAACTGGTTAGTCGCTCAACTTGCTGTTCTTTAAGCCAACGTGTCACATTCCCTTCCCCTGCGTTATAAGCAAATAAAGCAGTATTTACGTCCTTGAATTTACTAATTAAGTAAGCCAAGTATTGCGTACCAACTGCGATGTTTTCGGCAGCATTGAATAAATTACAAGGTTGCTGGCTAACGTATTCGGCAGTCGCCGGTAAAATTTGCATTAAACCAATAGCGTTTTTGGGTGATATTTTATTTTTGTTAAAGCCACTTTCTGCATTGATAACCGCCGCAATTAAGGCCGGTTCAACTTGGTATTTGGTAGCAGCGGCATTGATTTCGTTAGTGTATCGTAAAGGAAATAACAAATAAAATAAACAAAACCATACACCAACCAATACAACGGCAGCAACTATGGTACCGGTCAATAAATGTTTCATTCTTCAATAGTATTTGTCATAAACGCTTAAAAATGCGTTTACCCAAAGTTAAAGTCAAAATTACCACCAGCGTGGCAATAACTACCAGCAACAATAACGGTATTAACAAAACCAAAATAGTTGCTAAATTACTACTTAATAAAACGTAATACAAATAACTAAATAATCCAACAATAACTAAACCGCCAAACATCATAATAAAACTACTCATGCTGTTCTTTACCACGGCAACATCGCTTTCGGCATTAAATTTGGGGAAAAATAAGTTCACCAATACCCCACCAAAAGCAATAGTTACGTTCATTAAAACTGGTACTAACAGTAATGAAATAAAATACCATACATTAAAACGCATAACTACTTGCAGTAAAATGCTACATGTCAGCATGATTGGGCTTAAAAATAACACGCCAAATAAAGCTTTAGCGGATAAAACAGTATTGGGTTTGATCGGCATACTTTGTAAAATCCAAAATTGTTTACCTTCTAAGGAAATTGAAAACGCAGTAGGATATGTAAGAACCGCCAAACTGCTAAATAAAGCCATAACTAGTAAACACACAAAATTGGCATCTAACGCCAACATATTGAGTAATGGCATAAAAGTTTGACAATGATCAATCACCAACCAAAGTGTTAAAGCAATTATTGCTAAAGGGCCTAATAAAGTGTTAATCATTAAAACTGTCGAATTAAGGTAGCGATTAGTTTCGTTTTTTAATAACGAACGAAATGGTGTAGTTTTTTTACCGACTAATTTTACTGTCTTAGCAACAGTCGTACGAGATTCACGATTCATCAATATAGCGAACAGCACTACCCCGATTGCAAAAATGGCCGACGCCCCCGTAATTAAAATTAGCATAAAGATCGGGTTGAAAGTTAAAACATAATTAACCGCTTTTTCCATAGTGACCAAGTCCGTGCTTAATATTACGTATTCGTACACAAAAACTAAGGCAATTAACAACGCAATTGTCACAATCGCTTTAAGGACATTAGCGTATTTAAAGTTTGGTAAACACGTCGTCATCACGAAATCAATAATATAGGTTAACCCGACAGTAATTAATGGGATCATCAATACCGATACAATGTTACCCAGCAACGCTACTCCCGAAAACGCTGTATAGCGCATATAAGCAATAATGTTCGGCAGAATAATCAAAGCGGTAATCAATAAATTCAACACGTATCGTGATAAAGCTTTGGCAATCATAATCTCATTTTTCTTGATGGGCATGGCTAACAGCATTTCGGTATCGTTTGCCCGTTGCCCGCCAGTTATTGTTTGAAAGGCAAAACATAACGTCAAAAAGATTCCCATAGTATAACCTGTACCTAAGGCATAAAAGGCAGCACCATATTCAGCATACTCAGCCGTCGTTAACATTTGCAAATAAGTCAACAACGCAAATAAAGCGCAATATAATAACGCAATTACGCCAATACCAATGGTACCTTTTGTACGTGAACGCTTACCACGCAAACCGCCCAGTCCGTTCAGCAAAAAAGTTTTGGTCAAGATTAAGATGTTACGCATTCAAAAATACCTCTTCCAAACTCTTGTCGGCCTTGATGTCTTTCATAGAACCACTTTTAATGATGCTACCATTCTTAATAATCACAACTTTGTTGCAAATTTTTTCCGCGACGTCCAAAACGTGTGTCGAATAGAAAATCGCCCCACCATTTTTAACAAAGTCATTCATTACTTCTTTAAGTACAAAAGATGCTTGCGGATCCAACCCAACAAACGGTTCGTCCAAAACTAATAATTTAGGGTTACGCATAAACGCCGAAATTAAAACCAATTTTTGGCGCATGCCGTGCGAATAGGATTTTATCATTGCACCTAAGTCTTGATACAAATTCCATTTATCCGCGTACAATTTAATACGGGCATCACGTTCTGCCGGAGTAATATTATAAACAGCCGCCACAAAGTTCAAGTATTCAAGGCCTGTTAAAGTATTGTAAACGTCGGGATTATCAGGAATATAAGCAGTAATCTTTTTACACGCCAACGGATCCTTTCTGACCGAAAGGTTGTTAATTAAAATTTCGCCTTCGTTAAAAGTCAACGTGCCCACTATGCAACGAATCGTCGTTGTTTTACCCGAACCATTAGGCCCAATAAAAGCACAAATGTCACCGGGAGCAACTTCGATATTCAGATCTTTCGCACCAACCTTGCCATTAGCATATACTTTGGTGAAATTCTTAATTTTAAGCATAATTAATTGTAACAAACTATGATGGTATCGACAACAAAAAACTTTACAGAAAAATAAAAATTGCTCGACAATTTACTTTGTCGAACAATCACCATGCCATCGGTTGCCAAAATTTGCACTCACCCACTACCGACTCTTATGTGCGTATGGTAAAACCATTGTACGCAACTTTACTTAAACTGGCAAATGTTTTTTTAGAATTACTAAGTGGCGGCCGGTAAGAAACGGAAGATTTTTTTGACTGTGGTCTTGAATTTTATAGTCGGTAATGGTAAACTACTAACAAATGAAGCCAGTAAAATTATCCGAATTTGACCTGTATGGTACTTTTCGCCTAACCGCAGACGAAGCAGTTGGGCTTGAAGACTGGGTATATCAACTGGACGACAACGAATATTTATCACGTAACGGGAGTCATTACTCAGCCACTTTACACTGCTTAAAAGATGTTGCACTGGAATACGAGCGATTAAATGATCGACTACCCATGAGTGGTAAACCCGCCTTTGTCGTCTGTGAGAAAATGTATGCTTTGGCAATTCGTGTCGTGAATACGATTCAGCAAAACCATAAAATTCATTTATTCCAAGACGGCGAACATTTCGATACGGTGGCGCAAAAATGTGCGCAAGAATGCGCTGATAACTTAGTACGTATTATCAATAATCAACCCGCCCAAAAAACTGTCACCAAATTAAGCGACGAAACGCGTATTCAACGCGATATTTTACTTAACACCAAGATTGTCTTTGCCGACAATATTAAACAACTGTATATGTGTGCGAATGCCCTACCCGATGATATTGAACATTTAATTACCCCTGGGCGTGGTTCTTCTAAATTGGGTGCTTTGGTACAATCGGTACGTCAACAACGCGGTTTAAAACCTTTGGGGCTCACGCAAATTTATTACAGTTATTACGAAAATGCGCAAAAGGGTAAAGTATTTTCTCAGCCATTAAAAAATCTCCCGGAGAAAGTTTTGGTTATGGACGATTTTATTGCCCGTGGCATAACTCTTTCCCGCACCAAGAAAGAGCTGACAGAACAAGGACACCAAGTCACCAATGGTGCGATGGCGACCGCGTTTACCGCGTTTTATCACGGTAGTGGCTGGCCTAAGCCGGTTTTCAAACACCGGCATTGGGCGAAGTATATCGACATTATCCCCAACCAATTCGCTTATGCCAGTTGTGACCAAACAAGATTGTGCGACTGTCTACAATTTAGTCATTGGGGATTACCCGTAATTTTGAACACCCCACGGCGGGACAATAATTCCCACACCGCGGATCACTTCAATATGAAAAAAGCGGAAAGATTGGCCAACAAATTGGGTGCCGATTTGTACCAAGTTTCTAAAAAAATTTCCCCCGCCGCCGTGGAATATAACAAAAAAATGCGTGCCCAAATCGAAAAATACAACGACGAGCGGCAAGAATTGTCGAACAACTAAAACAAACGAATATGGACGACCTTACCAATTTAAGAAGCAAACTAATAAAATTTTATTCAATTAAATCACTTCACAAGACATTATCGTTGCCGGACAATACAACTTTACGCTGGTAAATATCATAATGCTTTCCATAATATTTATATGTAGTTCCGTCATATGAAATATATGAACCATTAGGCAAACCACAAACATGGTAATTATCACTAAACGGTAACAAGTAATCTTGCACTAAATTGGGCAATTCAGTCGTGCCTTGATAGGTTAAGGCAGTACCATCGAAATGCGGAATAATTTTCAAGTCAACAATCCCTAGCCCTTTAACAATGCGCGGTTGATTAAGTTCTTTAACGTGTTCTGGAAAATTACAAATTGTTGTTGTCAGACACATCGTAGCCGCCGAAACCGAAATTACTACCCCAGCGTAATTTTTAATCAAGGTCTTAAAATCAATTTGTTGTAAAAATGTTAATTGACGGAGAATTTCGCCACCGCACATAAAAATTAAATCAGCATTTTGGATTAAAGTCGCTGCTTGTTTAACTGAACGGTAATCCAAAATTTTGACTTGATTAAACTTAATACCAGTCATCATAAAAGCTTTGTACAATACATCAGCTACTAAGTCATTCAATACTAAGTCGCTAGGGTCATTTGCAACTACTAATAAACACGTTTGCTGTTTTAGATTCTCCCGAAGTAGCGTTAAGATTCCATTTTCATCAGGGATCGCACACGGATGCCGAACACCATTCTCATCTTTTGCATAGTGCTTAAATTTACTAGTAATCAAAAACATTGTTTGTATAATACATTATTATTCGTAATACTACAAGCAAAAGTCAATACTTCTGAGTATGTACTAGATATAAAACAAATCGTTTTATACGAAGTGTTACACTTTTAACATATTTGGTGGAAGGGGATGGATTCGAACCATCGAAGTCGTGAGACGACGGATTTACAGTCCGTAGCATTTGACCGCTCTGCAACCCTTCCAAGAATATTGATATTCTAGCATAAAAAACCAATAACTGCAACAAGATTTATTGTTCTTTGGTAGTTGCGGTCGCTGTGACTTGGCGGACTTGTTTAGCCAAACGGTGTTGGTGCTTGATAACGGCAATCAAAATGACAATAATTAACACCAGCAGCGTTACCCCACCCGCACAAAGCAGTACCAACCATATATTGCTACTTTTAGTATCAACTGTGCCAAATACGGCGTCTGGTTCTAAGGCGGGGTCATAAACTTCGTAGATACCTTCATTAGCAAACGTCACAAGGTAATTTTTATTGGTGCCAGTAACTTTAATTGGATAATTGCCCGGCACGGCGTAATCAGCGTCGATGGTAAAAGCCAACAAATCGCTTAACGTGTCACCGGTTACCAAGGTGCCACTGGTAATGGTGGCGGTTAGCATGACGGGTTCGGTGTTCATGGGACTGCGCACCTTGTTGATTGTGACAGTAATGGCTCGCGGAGTGATGTCGGCATGGGTAAAAGTTTGCGTTCCGGCACCAAGAAGGTAATTATTTGCGTCCGCACCTTCTAAATTAACAGCCACATCGACCCGAATGTTGTTGCCACTGGCCACTTGGTCGAACGTGCAAATAGCGCTCACGGTTAAATCATCAGTCGGTATTTTACCGCTGAGGCTGTAATGGCCAATTTGTAAATCTGGTATTGCGTCCTTAGTTCCGTCGTATTCTTTGCTTTGGACTTTTATATCTCTGACAACGGCCGTACAGCGATTAATCTTCCCCGATAAGATTTTGGTGCCACCATTGGTTAAGGTGTAGTTAGTGCAATTATCTCCGGCTAAACTAACGGTTGCTGTTACGCGCTTGTTATCCCCCGCGTGCTTGTCTTGAAAATCAGCCTTGATAGACAATCTCAGCCCGTCGGCATCGTCCGGAAGTACATTGTCAAAAGTGACTTGGCTGGTATCAACCGTGGCAAAGACAGTGCCATCATAAGGTTTTTCTTTGACGCTTAATTCGCCAACGTAAGTAATTGGCCGGGGATTAACGGTAATCATAAAATTACAAGTAAAATCGCCTAACTGGATTTGAGCTACGTATTGGCCAACGTCAACAACGGCGGCTACTTCTTCCCCGCCTTGCGTATAAGTAATTTGCATATTCTCGTCGTACCAAGCGGGCATAGTGGCTTGACTTTCAATTCGGTGGTCGGTTTTATCGTAGGTTACCACTTTATCGTTATCTGGAGTGAAAACTTCGGCGATAGCTATGTCGCTTAGCACGAATGCGGGACACAACATGTCACTGGTTATCTCTGCCCAGGCTCCACCGTAACTAATCCCAGTATTGTTAACTTTATAACAGTCACCACCAATACTGGTGGTAGTAGTGCAAACATCCCGTAAATAATAATAGCCTGGGACATTGGCAGCCATGAGCGCACCATCCTGAAAACCTGAATAAGTAGCGAAACATAAATCGGTAGCATATTTGGTGCGTTCGCTATTGCTGGAATATAGTGTATTAATCTCGCGGTAACTGGGTAGCCAGACATGGTCTTTACATAAAGCGCCGAAATCGGGATTATCACTTGAACTCGGGTAAAATGCTCGTTCTTTGGTTAAGTTGTCCAACTTGGCGTCATTAACGAAATAGGTATTGAAAAAGGTGCGGATATCACTGGTCGCATAACCCTGACTTCGATAATTACCACTAACGCCATCAGCTTGACCGTTCACCAATAGTGCTTGACTGCCGATTAAGTTTTTAATGATGGCAAAAATTTCGCCTTGATATAAAATCAAATCCCAAACCAAAGGCTCGACATTAAAAAAATAGGTGTTCCCCGCAATGATGACTTCTTCATTAGCAAACATTTGCCCGGCTTCCTGCACCATTGCCTTTTCTAACTTGGCGTACTTTTTGCCGTCATAAGTGTATTCGGTTAGGGTCAGCAATTCCTTATCCGCGTAAGTCGAATAAGTATGCCCCGTTGGTATTAACGCACCGGTTGCTTCCGCATTTAATAATTCCGCGTTGCGTTCTGCCTCAACGTAACTTTGCGGGTATTCGCCAAATTCTGCCGTGCGTAAGAAAGTGGTTCCGTTAGCCGTAGCCGCCGAAATAATGGTCGATGCCGAACGCGTCATCGGGTGGACCGATAATAACCACCCCGATGACGCAACCGCGAAGGCCAAGACCATTACCAGCAAGCAAGAAATGGTAACAGTTCGGAACGTCCGCGATTTTCCCCCAAAATTCGACATCTATGGTAGTATAAACGATAACTTAATAAATAACAAAAGATTTTACACAAATTTATGTGCTTACACCATATAACGAAATATGCAACCAATTTTCACCGGTGTGGCCACGGCCATGGTGACACCTTTCGACCAAGACCAAATTGATTGGCCACGTTTCCAAAATTTAATTGAACGCCAAATTGAGCAAGGCGTGGACGCGTTGTTATTCTTAGGTACCACGGGCGAAATGCCGACGCTGTCCCACGCTGAACGACATGCCGTGATTGATTTTGCTTTGGCGACGGTTGGCAAGCGCGTACCGTTGATTTTTGGTATCGGTGGTAACGACCCCACTACTATTATTGATCTAGGTTTATACGTGGCTGAGCAAGCCCGGGTTGCCGGCGTCCGTCCCGCAATTATGGTCAGCGCACCGTATTACAACAAGGCCACGCCCGACGGGCTGTATGCGTTTTTTCAAAAGATTACTAATACGGTAAAGTTACCAACCATTATCTACAACATTCCCGGCCGCACCGGGGTTAATATTGACCCCACCACTATGGCCAAAATTGCCCGTTTACGTTACGTAGCCGGTATTAAAGAAGCCAGTGGCAACTTGCATCAAATTACCCAAGTCGTGGCGCTATGCCCGCAAATTGCCGTTTACAGCGGTGATGATACGCTAGCCTTGCCCTGCTACGCGGTCGGTTGCCGCGGGATTATTTCGGTCGCGTCCAACTTGGCGGTGACGCCCGTGCAAAACATTTATCGCTTGTATGATACCGGTCACCCGGAACCGGCGTTAACCTTATTCCAAAGTCAGTTACCGCTGTACCAATCTTTGTTCCGTATGGTCAACCCAATCCCCGTCAAGGCGGAACTGGCCAAGTTAGGCTTGATTAAAAACGCTTTACGCTTGCCACTGCTACCCGATAAATGATATAATAACCCTAATGGGTACAGTTTCTTTTTCGCGTGGTTATATGACGGAAGGTTATACCAACATCGCCAATTTGTTCATGGAAGAACATTTGCCCGTGGCGAACGGCGATTGCGTACGCGTCTATTTGTACGGGTTATATCTTTGCCAAAACGCCACCAGCGCCGACAATACCTTGGAAAACATGGCGACCAAGTTAGGTATTCCCGTGACCAACATTAAGGATGCGTTTGAATATTGGGAACGCCAAGGTTTAGTCCAAGTGCTAGATACTGTGCCGTTAGAAGTTAAATACTTGCCAATTCGTCCGCACTCGGCCAAGGTACGGGCTTTACCGCAAGGTCAATACGACGACTTTAACACCAAAGCCCAAGCCATTTTGGACGGGCGCATGATTACCACTACCGAATTTCATGAGTATTACGCTTTTATGGAAAGTATGCATTTTGAACCCGACGCGTTATTGCTGGTCATTAAAAATTGTGTGTTGTTAAAGGGCTTTACCGTCGGGTACGCTTACATCTTAACCGTGGCCAAAAATTTGGCGTACGAAGGCTTAACCACGCACCAAGCCGTCAGCGATAAGTTTGCCACCGCCGAAAAAGACCACAATGCCTTGGCGGAATTGATAAAAGGGATTCGCAAAAAGAAACCCGCCACTAAGGACTTTATCAAACACAGTTACTCCGCAGAAACGATTAAGGGGGTTACCAATAATGACAACGAATTTTAACGAATACCAAATTATCTTGCAAGCCCGCAAAAGTCGCAAGTTCAAAGAATTGGACGACAAAGTGCGCGTGATGACGATTGCTTTGGGCAAAGGTGATAAAAACATTAATCGCACTGAGTACAAAAATTTGGTCAAATTGCGTGACCGCGAATTGCAAGCCTTTATCGACAGCGTTACTCCGCCGGCACCGACTTTCGACCGCACTGTTTACCAAAAAATCGACCCGAAAATTACCAAGCAACTTGACATTTTTATCGCCAAATTTCCTAATACCAAATTAAAGAATATTGTCTTCATGGGAGCGACCGGTACGGGCAAAACTTATTGCGCCCGTTTGATTGCCCACGAATTGCAACAACGTGGCTTTACGGTAACTTTCAGCAGCACTTACAATATAGTAAAGCGCATGAAAGATAATTTGTACGGACAGGACGCCACCGCACCAACTGATTTTTTAAGCAGCGATTTACTAATTATTGATGACTTGGGTACTGAACCAAGCATCAATAACGGCGACGAAATGTTGTATACCATCATTAACGAGCGTTATGCCAGCAATAAATCGTTCATCATTACGACCAATTTAACCACCGAACAAATTTTAACGCGTTACGAACAACGTTTATTTGGTCGTATTTTTGACCAAACCCGTACCAAGGTGTTTACCTTTAACGGGAAAGACCTCCGCATAGAGTAAACGCGTGCGTTAAGGCAATAGCCAAAGCATCCGCTGCATCGTCGGGCTTAATTTTTTGTTCTTGGTTAAGAATTTTGCCCACGGCGGCTTGGATATCTTTTTTCTTGGCTTTGCAAGTGCCGGTCATTGCCATTTTAATGTGGTTGGGTTTGTAATTGAAAACTTCACCGTGATAATAGGTTGCTCGCATTAAAGCAATACCCCGAGCCGCTGCGACTTTTAGTCCTGTCGTCACATTAGCGGCAAAAAATAACTCTTCAATCGCAATGTCATCGGGTTGGTATTCGTCGAAAAGTGCCGCCAAGTCTTCGTTTATTTTACATAAACGTTGACCAAAGTTTTGGTCTTTATCGGTTTCGATCGCTCCGTAATCGATTAAACTGACTTCTTCGCCGTTCAAACGGATTACACCCCACCCCATAATCCCGAAGCCAGGATCGATGCCCATGATAATTTTATTCGGCATTATGATAAACCGCTTGCACGTCGTCGTTGCTTTCCAGATTATCAATTAATCTTTCAAAGCTAGCACTTTTTTCTTCGGGGATCGCTACCGTCGAAGTTGGCACCCATTCAACATTCGCGCTTTCAGTTTTAATATTATTTTGTTCCAAAACGGTCAATACAGCGTTAAAGTTTTCGGGTTTGACTGTTATAGTAACCATTTCATCTTCCGTGCTTAGGTCTTCGATGGGGCTGTCTAACAAAATTTCCAACAAACTGTCTTCGGTTTGGTTGGCGACATTGATTACACCCAAATGGTTAAACATAAATGCTACCGAACCCGATACACCTAACGCTCCGCCCGATTTATCGAAATATGATCGCACATCACCAGCCGTACGATTTTTATTGTTGGTTAATGCTTCCACCATGACGGCAATGCCCGCTGGGCCATAGCCCTCGTAAATCATGGCTTCATAATTGTTGTCGGTGCTGTCACCTAAACCCTTTGCAATTGCACGCTTAATGTTATCGTTAGGCATATTGTTACTTTTTGCCTTGGCGATAACTTCTTTTAATTTGCTGTTATTTTCTGGGTCACCGCTACCGCCTAATTTAACCGCCACCATAATTTCTTTACCAATTTTGGTATAAACGTTACTGCGTTCCGCGTCAGCCAAGCCTTTTTTGCGGTGAATTTTACTCCATTTGTTATGTCCACTCATAGAATTTAGTATAACACATAATAATTGCCCCGGCAACTGCTACGTTTAAGGATTCACAAACTGATGACATAGGAATAGTAAAAACTTTATGTGGTAATTTATACAAAGCGGGGTCAATACCTTGTCCTTCATTGCCTAAGACAATGCCAAAGTTCTTTTCAGTAATCGGTTGTGGTTGGCCGCCGTTAATATCCGCCAAATAATAAATCGCATCACGTGGCAAACCGTTAAGGTCGGTATCAATAATGTTAAGTTGTAACGCCATACCACTGCTGGCCCGAATAACTTTTGGCGAGTAAGGGTCTACACATGACAGAGTATAAATTGTATTAAACCCAAACGCTAACGCCGTGCGCAATATAGT
Source organism: uncultured Eubacteriales bacterium (assembly GCA_948695535.1). Lineage (GTDB taxonomy): Bacteria > Bacillota > Clostridia > Christensenellales > UBA1242 > RGIG8050. Next base: position 113,455 of record CAPRTS010000002.1, read on the forward strand.
TCCCATGTTACCCGGGTCTTGAATATGATCTAATACTAAAAAAGGCGTAGTTGGCGTAGTTGGCTGCGGAATTTTGGCCACGGCAACGCGCCCCGTATAAGTTTGTAAATTTCGCAAATCATCGTGTTCAAAAATCTTGACCACTTTGTCCAGATTGTCATTGATGATTTTCTCGCCTTCAAGAATACATAAAGAAAACTCCTGCCGATATTTTTTCGCCAGAAGTTTCTTTAAAATTTTAGCATTAATTTCCATGGTTCCTTACGCCAAGGCTTGCTTGGCTTTGGCGACCAAAGCGGTAAAAGCTTGCGAATCGTTAATGGCCAGTTCCGACAAGGTCTTGCGGTTAATATCGATTTCGGCCTTTTTCAAACCATCCATTAAACGACTGTACGTAATATCGTTATTACGAGCAGCCGCATTAATGCGAGCAATCCACAATTTACGGAAATCACGTTTTTTCAAACGACGACCAACGTAAGCGTATTGTCCGGATTTCATCACTTGTTCACGGGCAACACGGTACAAAGTCGATTTGGAAGCACGATAACCTTTTGCCAAGTGCAAAACTTTGCGACGTTTTTTTAAGGCATTAACACTACGTTTAATTCTCATTTTTGAATTAACCTCCTAATCGTTTTTTCTTCTGATTTGCTGACAGTCGAACCGTGACGTAACTTGCGCTTACGTTCCCTTTTCTTTTTGTTAAGAATGTGGTTCTTGTTCTTCATGGTGCGCTTAATGTCGTTTTTGCGAGCATTGAAGCGTTTCTTTGCACCACTGTGCGTTTTCATCTTGGGCATAATCATTCTCTCCTTTATTTCTTCTTTTTAGGTGCCAACATTACCATAATGTTAATGTTGCGTCCCGGAACACCAGATTTGGTTACTGGTGTTTCAATGTCGGCGATGTCTAACATTCTTTCAGCAAACTGAGTAACCACAGCAACGCCTTTGTCAGCCAACATAGTCTTGCGACCACGGATACGGTTGATACAGACCTTAACCTTATCACCATTTTGGATAAACTCACGTGCTTTGTTCAATTTAAAGGCAATCTCGTTTTCCTGAATAGCAATTGATAGTTGAACTTCTTTGATATCAATCATATTGCGGCGTTGTTCTTTCTTTTGCGTTTTTTCTTTTTTGATTTGTTCATAACGAAATTTTGAATAATCAATAATTTTGGCTACGGGCGGCTTAGAATTTTCGTTAATTAAGACCAAATCCAAACTGGCTTCGTCGGCCAATTTCAAGGCCTGTGCCAAAGTGATAATGCCCAGCATCTCGTTATTCACGCCGATGACCCGTAATTCTGGGCAAGTGATTTCGCTGTTAATTTTCAGTTCCTTAAAAATGTTAAATTACCTCCTTTAAATGAAAAAAGAAGTGTATATAACCACTTCTCTGCATCCACAAAAAATTTTGGGGGTAATTTTTTGTTGAAACCTTCCCGCACATAAGAGAGGCAAGTAAGGTGAGAAATAGTCATTCCTTCTTTTTTTCAATTGTAATTATAGCATATAATACAAAAATGTCAATAGTCAAATGATTTTTTCTTGTAAAATTGCCAATCTTTTGTTTGCGTTTTCACTGTCTACTACTAACGTACATGTCGCCAAGCAATTTCAAAAGAACAAAGCACAAATAGTTTCATTATAAAATTGTTTGCAACAAAATTGTAAATTTTGTAAAATAAAAGTATTTATGATTGTAAAATACTATGGTGACCCAATCACCAAGGATAGCCACGCAATTATGTTATGCGGACCTACCCCGCGCGATGACAAAACCACCAGTTGGCGTCCGGAAGCATTAGCAATATTACAAGACCTTGGTTACGACGGAATTGTATACGTACCCGAGCCCAAAAATCAAATACCCGTATTTAATAATAAAAACGCCCAAAGGACTTGGGAAAGAGATTGTTGTCTCAATTCTAATGTAATTTTGTTTTGGGTACCACGTACCTTTCCTGCCATGCTGGGACTGACTACTAATATAGAATTCGGCTATTGGTTAAAAAAGAAAAAATGTGTTTATGGACGACCAGATGGTGCTTATCGAACCGATTATTTAGATTGGCTCTATAATTTAGAGTACCAACAAAAGCCATGCAATTCCTTGGCAGAATTATTAAGGCAAGCCGTAAAAATAAGTAAGGAGTGCTAGACATGAAAACCATTATGATTTTTGGCATATGTCGCACGGGCAAGACAACTTTTTCCCGAATGATTCAAAAAGAGTTTAAGCATTACCAAATTATTGAACTGGACACGATTATTGCGGCTCTACAAAAGACTGTCCCCGGTGTCCCCATTGGTTTTATCCACGACAACTTACCGGAAAATCATTTACCAGAATTTTTACATTTGTTATTGCAGAAAAATATTCATAAAAACGGCAAGGAACTTGGGTTTATTATTAACGGTGATTCAATTATGCCTGCCGATTTAGTGAAATATTTTGATTTACAAGAAATACTGGTTTATTACTTCGTTACGGAAAAGTTATCCTGCGCCCAAATTCTCGCCAATTGTCGGCATTTTGACGCCAAGGAAGAATGGACTACTCGTCGATCAGATGAAACATTATTAAAACACTTCCAATTTTATAAAGACATTGAACAAAAGATTATCCGCGATTGTGCGAAGTATCACCTACCTTGCATTGATACATCGACTAATAGGGAAGCAACCTTGCAACAATTATTAGCCACCCTAAAAGCGGAATTAAAACGCCAATAATTATCGTTCTACTTGAATTTCACCATTGTTTTGCGTATGGTCAGGTCTTAAATTCTCTGTCGAGAAGTTATCGTTCAATTTGGTTAATTTGGCACGTTGTAGTCTGGTGCTTTGTTGCAAGTCGTACAAAAATTCATGATTCAAATACTTACCAATCGTGAATTTGTCCGTGTCTAATTCTTGTCCCCCTGCCGGGTTACAATATGGTAATTTTTGAGCATAAAGGTCAAAAGGCATAGCCAACATCATGTCTAAACATTGAATGCTGCCGTCTTGACAACGCATTGCGGGAATTGGTTCAATTTGGAATTTGTACTCTTTTCCCGAAAGACATTTTCCTGAATCATTAAACTCTCCTAAAACTGATCTAAACCTGTCCGGTTGAGTCGCCCAATATTTTATGAGATATTTATCTGCTTCCGCCATACAAGGAGTGTTAATAATTACCTTATACCTTGTATTCAATAAGTGATAGTACATTTTAATATTTGCCGTATTATCATTCTTGTGTTGAGTATTCATGTGCTTTTTGGGCCAATGGGTAAGTTGCTCTTTGAAGGTCAAGAACGATTTGTTACCAATTTTTTGTATGTTAAACCCCAAACTTTCTGGATCTTGAATACGTGGCATTACGGCAATACTTCGACAATTAATCTCGGCTACAGGGCTGCAAAAATAACCATCATAAGCCAAATTACTAATTCGCACGATAGTTATTCTATCGCGGTAAAAATCACCAATATTACGCGTCCAGGCAAAGCCATAATTAGCAGTTTCACCAATGTGTGAAAAGGTATCTACCCCACTTGCCATCGCGAAATCGGACACTTCCGGTAACCCGAGTTCTTTTTCCCGCGAATACGCAATGACTTCATCAATTTCAGCCACACTGGGTAAGGTGATTTTACCCCGCTGTTCCATAGCAAACTTATTCCTTTTCATATTACTTGTCGCCCTGTTTCATCGGCTGTCCGCGTAATTTGATCCACAAGTTTTGTCAAGAATTTTGACTGTAACTGATCATCAATTTGTTTTTCATTGTAATGTATGTTATTAAGATACTGCTCCAATTCTTGTTGAAATTCTATATTGCCAGAAGCTTCAGCAATACCTTTAACCAAAGGAATTGAAGTTAATAAATCAAAACGATATTTACCATTAGGCTGGTAATCTTGCAAAGTAGTATGCCGTACTTTGTCATAAAATTTTTTATTACTTAGATCCGCCACATATTCTGCATGACTACATTTGTGCACATTGTTGACACCAAAGATTTTGTAATATAAATCAACAGGATACTTATATAACATTGATGGGTCGTAAACATAACCGTCTTTTTCAATCCAACCGTGTCCAGATTTTTCCTTACAATACTTCATCTCAAGAAATTTCAAGTCACCACGTACCAAGATTGCATCATCAAAACAAAGGAACATATACAAACTGCGGTCGTAACATTTTCCGGGACCCGAGATTGGTCGCAAATATTTAATGGTCATTGAGACTGGTATAGAATTAATATAAGTATGGCTCATTTGTTCGTAAAATTTGAGGTCAAAAGGTGCAATTGAACCATTTTTTAAACCTTTATATTCTAATTTAAGCATCTGTTTGGAAGATAACCCTTGACGAAAGTATTTAAGCAGGTCTTTCGCACCACTGCATATTTTAGTCAATTTTATATTCATCAAATTGAGTATATAAAATTTCCTAGTATATTTCAATACTTAACCGAAAAATTACTAAAAAATACTTTTAACCAATTTGCTGTATTTTCCAGCGAATTCAAATCCAGCCTTTCTTGGGGCGAATGGGCATTCAAAATCGTCGGCGAGATAATTACTGTGTCTAAATTAGGTATGCGACTTTGAAAAATGCCACATTCAACCGCAATGTGCATCTTAATAACTTTGGCCATGGGATTAGCCCGTTGCAAATCGCTTAACAAAGTAGAATTGAGTAAAGTGTTGAACCCGGGTTGCGTGTCGCTTATTTCTCCTTTCATACCGTACTCTTGGCAAAGTGCCTGTAACTTTTTAACAGTTGCGTTTGTTTCCGCATTGACGTTTGAACGAATACCAATTTTCATAATTCCCACAGTAGTATCAACTTCGGATAAATTTTGCGAAAGTATGACATGGTTTTGTTCGTCTTTCAATAGAACACCATGCGTAAACTCGCTAATAAATTGCAAAATATTTGCACTATATTCTAGAATTTCAACGGGTTCGGTAACTTTTTCCAATGTAATTTTTAACGACGGATAAAGTTCCTGTTGTTTGTGTAGAAAAACATCGGACTGCTCTTTAACTGATTTTTCATCAGCAGTGGTGGCAAAAATTACTTCTGTCTTTGCCGGAATCACGTTAAACTGGTATCCACCAACAAGTTTACTTAAAACTACATTGGGCAACCCTTGTAAAAAATCAATCGCTAATTGGTGGCTATTACCGCGTTGTTTATCAATATCGAAGCCTGAATGCCCACCAAAAAGTCCAGAGATAATGACGCGATAGGAATAATAATTCGCACCCGGTAACGGACGACATCTGGTATCAAAATTTACCAAAAAATCGGTAAAACTAGCAGAAGAAACTACAATAGCATTATTTTCAAATCCGTCTAAACAAATTAGTTTTTTCGCTTTCAATTTTGCTACATCCAACTGATAAGCACCTTGCATAGTTGTTTCTTCACAAGCGGTAAACACGGCTTCCAGATTACATGGTATATCGGTGTCTAATATGGCAAGTATCAAAGCTACACCTATCCCATCATCAGCCCCTAACGAAGTATCTTCGGCATGCAGCCAGTTACCATCAACAACCAACTTAATCCCGTCATGATGTAAGTTATGGCGTGAACCGGGGGTCTTAACGTACACCATATCAGTGTGCGCTTGTAAAATTATTGGTTCATAATCAGCATTTTTTTTATAAATAATTACGTTATTGTATTGGTCATGATAATATGGTAAATGACGACTTTTCGCAAAATTTACCAAATAATTTTGCATGCCTTTTTCCTCACCTGATTGTCTAGGAATTGCAGAAATTTGCCGAAAAAAATCTAAAACTGCTGTTTTTAAGTTATTCATTTTATCCCCTTACTTTTCGAAACAAAATGCCGGTGACGCAACGGTATCTACTGTATAATTTATTACGCGTGTGGTAACCACATTCCCATCATCCAGAGTATTTATTGTTTCAGTAACTCCGTCAACGTTCTTTAAATGTCCCATATGGTTTAAACCTTGGCTTAGATTCTGCAAAGAAGTTGTTTCATCTTTGGTTAATTTAATCACGGGACGTGCAACTTTTAAGGCCGGGTGTTTAAAAGGTCGGTACAAAAGAATTGATAACCCCTCTTGCCCTTTTTGGTCATTGTAATAACCTATATAGTTTCCTTGCCCTGCCAAAGTATTTAAACTTTTCTCGTTATCATAACTGATTTCAAAACCGATCCCCACCGCCTTACCTGTTTCTTTACCAAATTTTTCGGTGCCCTGAATCGCAATTTTTGAAAGTTTGGTTGCAATACCATTTCCTTGGAAATCAGGGCGCACGTACAATCCGCCCAAAGTATAAATTGGTCCTTTATCCTCATTACGAGGTAAAGTAAAGTAGGGATAATTTACGGGAAATTGTCGGCTAACTGCAATCGCAACTAATTCATTTTCGTGCTTTACACCGACAAAAGGGAAACCCTTAGTCAAGTATTCATCAACCCGCTCTTCATTTAAGGGATGCATTTTGCTGGTACTCCCCTGATAAGTTTTATACAAATTAGCAATTTTATCCGTGGAAGTTGGTAAAAAAAACCTTAATTTGTTGTTGGCTAAGTTTGCGTTAATTTGATCAATGTTTTCTGCGACATAGTCTTTTAATTCCATTTGTTTTTCCCTTTAATAAGTTGTTATATTATATTTAAAAAATGGGCTGCCAACCGACAGCCCATCCCTTAATAAGAAACTTAGTTTAACGTAATTTTAACTGTTTCTTTAATTCACGAAATTCCGCCAAGTTGGTTTTTTCTAAGTAATCTAACATCCGCTTGCGCTTACCCAACATTAAGGTTAAGCCACGACGACTGTGTTTGTCTTGTTTGTGAACTTTCAAATGTTCAGTTAATTCTGCAATACGTTTCGACAACAAAGCGATTTGTACCGCAGGACAACCAGTGTCGCCTTCCTTTTTCCCGTATTTTTTTACGATTTCCGCAATTTCTGCTTGTGTCATTTTCTGTGACAACCTCCTTTCTTGATTAAAACCGAGTAAGAATATTACAATTCAAACACAGTAATAATTCCTTTCAATATAGCAAATATCTTACTTGCTGTCAATAATTACTTTGTTTTCTTGAAATTACTGAAATTGGCAAAAAATTTAGGGACATTTTTCTTAGGTGCTTCGGGAGTTGGCTCTTGCGGTTTTTCGATATTGCCGGCATCCCAGTTATTTACATTATTCTTTACTTGTTCTTGATCGTTAGCAAAACCAGACGCAATAATTAAAACTTCAACTTCATCCCCATACTTAGCGTTAATTTCAACACCGTACTTGATATTACAACGCTCGTGTACCAAGTTACGCACCAACATGATATAGTTAGAAACTTCCGACATGCCCAAACTTTCACCACTCTTAATACAAATAATTAAGCCCGTGGCGCCACTGATACTGGTCTCAATCAAAGGACTGGCTACGGCCTGTTTAATGGCGTCAAGCACACGATTTTCGCCTTTGGCCACCCCTACTCCCATGTGGGCCATACCTGCATCCTTCAAAACAGTACGAATATCCGCATAATCGACATTAATCATCATCGGGTGAACAATAACTTCCGCCAAACCGATTACGCCCTTACGTAATACTTCGTCAGCAATTTTAAAAGCATCTTTCATGCTGGTTTTAGTTGATAACCGTTCGACCAATTTTTGATTAGGAACAACCACATAAGCGTCAACAAACTGTGCTAAATTTTCTAAGCCTATTTCGGCGTTTAGCATCTTATGCACACCCTCAAATTCAAAAGGTTTAGTAACGATTGCCACGGTTAAAATACCTAACTCTTTGGCGATCGAAGCCACAACTGGTGCTGCACCAGTCCCGGTACCGCCGCCCATACCGGCGGTTAAGAACAACATGTCCGCACCTTCAATAGCAGTACGAATTTCATCAGCACTTTCTTCAGCAGCTTTTTGTCCAATATTAGGGTCAGTGCCAGCACCCCAGCCTTTGGTGGTTTTTTGACCAATACACAATTTTTGCGCAGCACGATTTACCGACAAAGCATTTTTGTCGGTATTGATTGCGATAAATTCAACACCTTCTAAGTTCACACCATCTTCAATCATGCGATTAATGCTGTTACAACCCGCACCGCCAACGCCAACAACTTTAATGTTAACTACGGGTGGATTACCAAAAATATCGTCCAGTTGTTTGGTAGTTTTCAATTCAATTGCCGTTTCCAATTCGTAACTCATTATTATCTCCCATATAAGTTTAACGCTTTTTATTGGTAGTGTCTAATAAATTTTGGCTTTTGTTTGGTGTAGTTAATTTGATCGCAGACAACATTTTATCAAACAAACTGATTAACGCGTAAGCCATAAATACCATCAAAAGAACCATTAAAATATGAGTTTCGTTTGTTAAACTAACCATTTTGAACCAATCCGGGAAAAACGATACCAACAGTATAGCAATTACTATCATAGTTACGTACAAAATACCACGATAAATATTGATTGGTTTAATCATACGGTACAACATAGCAAAACCGGTACACGATACGGCGTAGATTAACATGGTGTTAAAAGTTTCAGCCTCACTCAACGCGAAGACATTGAACATTTGGAAAAGTAATAATAAGCCTACGAACAACACGGCCACTAAGGCGGCAGCCAACGCTGTTTTTAATATGTTAAACATAAAATTCCCGTTGATTTGCTGACTGTTTCGTTCTAATGCTAACATAAAGGCCGGCACACCAATAATGAAAATTTCTAACACCAGTAAGTTACTGGTATTAAAGAAATACTGACCGCCACTGGTAAAAATGCACAAACACGTTAACATAATAGTTAATAAGGTTTTAAACAAAAATAACGATGATGATTTTTGAACATTATTAACAACACGGCGTCCTTCTAAAACAACCTTGGGCATACTGGCAAAATTACTATCCATTAAAACTAATTGTGATACATTACGTGCAGCCTCACTACCTGACGCCATAGCAATTGAACAGTCGGCTTCGCGCAATGCTAAAATATCATTAACGCCGTCCCCAGTCATCGCCACCATGTGTCCCGCGTTCTTCAATTCTTTGATTAAGATCAGTTTCTGTTCCGGGGTTACGCGACCAAAAACGGTGTATTCTTTGGCGGCAGCGCGAATTTCTACCGGCGATAACCCATATAAAGAAATGTATTTTTCGGCACCAACTACACCGGCTCGCCGAGCCACTTCACTGACAGTGATTGGGTTATCACCAGAAATGATACGAATGTCAACCCCATTATCTGCAAACCATTTAATCGTTTGTGGAGCTTCACGACGGATATTATCTTGCAAAGTGATTAACGCCACCGGAGCAATATCATCCGGTATAGCACCGTCTTTGATTTCCCCTTTGGCACGGCCAACGGCCAGAACACGATAGCCCTGACTGGCGAAGCGGTTGATTACATCATTTAATTTATTGCTGATAGTGTGCAAAATGAATTCGGGAGCCCCCAGCACAAAGGTACCCATGCTGCTGTTAAAGGTTACTGCCGACAATTTACGAGCAGACGAAAACGGTAAAGTTTTTTTTGCCTTAAAAATACATTCTTGACCAAAGTATTCTTTCAGAGCCACGGAAGTTAAGTTGTTATCATCTAAGGCAAATAACATTGATGACATAACTTTTTTGAAATCAAATTTTTTACCTTCGCTTTTAATCGAGACAACATCAACCACCTTCATCGTGCCATCAGTAATTGTGCCAGTTTTATCTAAACACAAAGTATCTACTCTGGCCAACATTTCAATACAATATAATTCACGCACCCAAGTATTTTCCTTACCCAGGTTGATAACACCAACCGCCAAAGCCAAGGACGACAGTAAGAACATACCGGCCGGAATCATACCCAAAATCGCACCACTGGTTTGGCTGATGATACGGGAAACATCAGCGGTCGTAATATCACTTTTACCTACCACTTGCATAATGATTAACGCGGAAGCTAAAATTACAATTACGATACCAATCACTTTAATGATCGATTTCAAAGAATTGAATAGTTCCGAACGCGGTGCTACGTACCGACTGGCATCTTTGGCCACTGTTTGAATATAGTTATCCTTACCAATCTTATCAACGCGATAACGGCCAGTACCGCTAACCACAAAAGAACCAGCAAACAACTTATCACCCTTTTTCTTTTGTATCGCTACTGATTCACCGGTTAATAGACTTTCGTTAACCTCAATGACACCTTCTTGTAAGATACCATCAGCTTGAATTTGTCCGCCAACATTTAACTCAACGATGTCATCTAAAACAATATCTTCCGGCATAAGTCGGTATGTTTGGCCATCACGGACAACAGTAACTTTGGCCGAAGCCACAATGGTTAATTTTTCAATAGTAAACTTTGCCCGCAACTCTTGTATAATACCAATCCCGATATTGGCCAAAAAGATCAGCAAGAAGAACAAACTACTAATCCCGATACGTTCTTTAGGATCTAGGTCACCTTGCAAAAATAACATGTTGAAGATTAAGATAATTCCAACAATCAAAGCCAACATATTGTAAAAAGTGAAAACATTGGTCAATAATATGGAGCCAATGGATTTAGTGGTACCACGTTTCACGTAGTTCACTAAATAATCATCAATACGGCTGTCAACTTGTTTAGCGGTTAAACCTTCCGCAGCGGTCGGCTTAAAACGCACAGGATTAGTTACGGGATCAGTTTTCCACTTTTTATCAAATTTTTTCTTATAAACGTTGACTTCACCACGTTTTTTTTTGGTAAAAACAGTCCTAATTTCTGTTACCTCAGCCATCATTTCTATTCTATATTATTATTTATTTTCTGGCAAATAAACTTTCTAATTTGGATTTAGTATAAATCATCATTATCGGACGACCGTGCGGGCACAATGGTACGTTTTTAGTAGCAAAATAATGATCTAAAAAATATTCAATTTGCTGCGTTGATAAAACATCACCCGCCCGAATACTAGCCTTACACGCAGTAGTCGCAACTTTGTGTTTAATGGTTTCACTTAATGTCGTATCAATTATTTCTTTATCATTGAGAATAAAATTCATAAATTCATTAACTGTCTTTTGCTCCATAATCGCCGGTATCGCCACTACCCGAATCGCGTTCTCGCCAAATTGGTCACACTCGAAACCAAAAGAAGTTAACAGCGGTTTAATTAACTCAAACTTGGATAATTCGTTAGGCGTTAGTTGAATCAACATTGGCACTAATAAAATTTGTGACTGCACCGCGCCATTATCAATTTGGTGGCGAAATTGATCGTAGTTAATACGTTCCGCCATAGCGTGTTGATCGACAATTAACAATGCATCTGGTGTTCGCACTAATAAGTAGGTTTCAAAAACTTGTCCTAAGACCGTGTAATTGCGCTGTGGCAAAGCACTAACCTGTTCAGCAGTTGGCATCATGGTATCGGCCATAATTTCGTTTAAAATATTAGGTGCTGATTCAATGCTGTTGTTGCTATTTTTAAGTACATCAAGTGATTGAACTAAAACTGCGGAAGCTGTATGTTCGGGGTCAAAAGAAAACCCCGTCACTGGTTTCGGTTCAGCATTAGTTGTAGCAGTAATTGGAGTGATATTCGCAGGTGATCGAGATACAGTTGTTTGGCTAACCATCGATGCCGGCGTTACTAAGTTATTAACTTCTCGTAAAAAATAATTATCCATTGCTTGCATAACCGCTTGTTTGAAGCAGTAAGCAATACCGTTCTTGTTTTCAAAACGCACTTCCCTTTTTTGCGGGTGAACGTTAACATCAACTTGTTCTGGCGGTAAAACCAAATGCAAGACAAACAGCGGGTATGTTTTTGGTGGTAAATAATTAGCCATGGTTTCATTAACAATCATTGCTGGTAATCCACCACTGATTACGCGGCCGTTTACCACCATCACTTGTCGTTCACGGTTAATTTTAGTTAAGTGCGGATTGGATAAATAACCAGTTATTACGGTGTTATCAGTTCCGTGGTAATCAATTGCTAAAATGTCCTTATTTTCAAGATTAAAAATTTGTGTCATCGCCGAAGCCAAACCTTGACCGTTAAAGTCCAGAACAATTTTGCCATCAACTAAATAGCGCACTGCCAGTTGGGGATTGGCGAAAATAAAATTATGTATCACTTTGGTAACATTATTTTTTTCCGTATTTGCCGAACGTAGAAATTTTTTACGTGCGGGGGTATTGTAAAATAAATCACTGACTTTAACAGTAGTACCATTGTTGCCACCTAACCTTTTTTGTTCATTGCGCTCGTTGATTGTGACGGCATACGCTTGGTTCTGGGGTTTAGAAGTGAATTCCACCTTGGCTACCGCAGCAATCGACGCCATCGCCTCACCGCGGAAGCCCATAGAAGTAATGTGATCAATGTCAGCCATATTCTTTATTTTACTAGTCGCGTGGGGCATGAAAACTTTATTTAAATTTTTTTCATCGACACCTTCCCCATCATCAAATACTATTATTTCGTCGATCCCGCCATTACTGATCTGTACAGTAATTTTGCGAGCATTGGCGTCCAAAGAATTTTCTATAAGTTCTTTAACAATTGATGCAGGGTTCTCAACTACTTCACCCGCGGCTAAGCGGTTGTAAATTGCTGGTGGTAAAACGTTAATTGTTTTCATTTTGTTTTCGTTCTCCCATGATTTTCTTAGCGTTGCTGATAATCGTAGCGGGTAAACCTGACAGTTGCGCGACCTCGACCCCAAAACTGTTTTGCTCTTCGCCTTTAACCACTTTGTGTAAAAAAATAATTTGCCCATTGATGCTGGTGGTTAAAACTTTATAATTAGCCACTTGGTCGTATTCGTGTCCCAATTCAATTAGTTCGTGGAAGTGCGTTGCACACAGGGTCTTACTGCCGATTTGTTCAATGATGTACTGCAAAATCGCCTTAGCCAAAGCGTATCCATCATTGGTTCCCGTACCACGACCAATTTCGTCCAACAATAACAAACTATTTTTAGTGGCATTATGCACAATATTCGACACCTCGTTCATTTCCACCATAAAGGTTGATTTTCCCGTCAACATGTCATCACTGGCACCAATCCGCGTAAAGATACGGTCGGTCAACGGCACATCAGCAAACGCACAAGGCACAAATGCCCCCACGTGAGCCATAATCACATTCAAAGCGACAGTACGCATATATGTAGATTTACCCGCCATATTCGGTCCAGTAATCAACATGGTTGTATTTTTATTGTCTAACTGACAATCGTTGGCAATGAATTGGTTGGCAGCCACCACAGTTTCCAAAACCGGGTGACGGGCATCACGTAAGTCTAATACACCATTTTGATTAATATTTGGTCGCACCCATTGGTTTTTACACGCTAAGTAGCCCAAATTGGCTAAAACGTCAATTGTAGCCACAGCGTCAGCGTTTTGTTTAATAATATTAATCTGCTGTTTTATTGCGTCTAGTAATTCATTAAATATTTTTTGTTCTAATTTAATTGCTTCACCGGACGCAGTTAAAATTTTACCTTCAATCTCTCGTAATTCGTCCGTTGTATAACGTTCAGTATTAAGCGTACTACCTTTACGTACGTAACGATAAGGTATATCTTTCATCGCGTTCAATGGTGTTTCAATATACCAACCCGCTACGCGATTATAGGCGACTTTTAATTTTTCAATCCCAGTTATTTTACGTTCTTTGGCTTCCAATTCCAATAACCACTGTTGCCCCAAAGTTCCCGCATTACGCAGTTCATCTAAGGCTTGATGATAACCATCGTTAATATACCCACCTTCCGCCAAAATCGTTGATGGTTCGGGTTTAACCGCGCGTAACAACAAATCGCGTAAATTACTTAACGGATCAATTTGTCGCGCTACGGACTGCAACATTTTAGTTTGATAATTTTGTTGGATGTATTCTTTCACGCGGGCAAGTAATGCCAAACTATCAGTAAAGGCAATGACGTCTTTGGGGTTAACGTTACCATTAGCCACCTTACCACCAAAACGGGCAATATCATTAAAATTGCTTAACATTTCTCGCAATTCTACAGTCTTGGTTGATTGATCAGTAAATTCTGCTACGGCATCTTGCCGTTCAATAATTGTCGTTGGAACTTGCAATGGCGCGGTAACCCAATCAGCCAACAACCGGGCCCCCATAGGAGTTTTAGTTTTATCAAGAACGGCCAACAAACTGCCCGTCTTGGTGTTATGACGATAGGACGCCACAATTTCCAAAGTATCACGAGCAATCTTATCCAGCACCATATAATTGCTGTCTCGCAGCAGCGTAATTTTGGTAATGTTGGTAAGTTTATTTTTTGCCGTCAGCAATAAATATTCCAATAACGCCCCCGCCGCGTTAAGCAGTGGTGACTTTTCGGGGATATCGAAAACTTCGGTCGTATTAAGTGAAAAATATTGTTTAATGGTTTGATTAGCGTTCTTCGTCGTGAAGGCGTATTCAAAATGTTTTTTCGTGATTACTTCCTTGGGGCGGATGCGCGAGACAGCATTGTCGTAACAATCGAATTGCGAGACGTAAAATTCCCCTGTCATAATATCCGCCCAAGCCGCGTAGACAAGATTTTGGTCATCTAGTTCGTAAATGCTAGCGATATAATTATTACTATCTTCATTTAACATAGCATCATCAATTACGGTACCACTAGTTATCACCCGCACAACTTCACGGTTCATTAAGGTTTTACCATGCGTCGTTTTAACTCCGCCCGGTTGGCCGTCTTCGTCCATTTGTTCAGCTATCGCAATTTTGAAGCCCAATTCGACCAATTTTTTAATGTAAATATTCGCTGCATGGTACGGGATACCGCACATCGGAGCTTTTTCAGCAAGACCACATTGTTTGCCCGTTAAGGTTAAACCAATCGCTTGAGAAACATTTTTAGCATCATCAAAAAACATTTCGTAAAAGTCGCCCAAACGGTAAAATAGCACGCAATCCGGGTACTGCGCTTTTAATTCCAGATATTTTTTCATCGCCGGTGATATTGTCATAAGTAATTTCTCCTACCTGCATTTTACGACATTTTACGCATAATTTCAACCAACTTTGTGGCACGTACCTTGCGCTCCTGAAACGGGACTTGGTCGTCTAACTTATCTGCTACCGTTCCTGAACGATTACTATACGGGAAAATATAAGCTGCGTTGAATTTTATTTTTTGCACAGTTGCTACCGTAGTGGCAAAGTCAGCAGCAGTTTCGCCCGGAAAGCCACAGATGATATCAGTAGTAATATGAACATCCGGTATATAGGAACGCAAGCAAGCAATTTTTGCCATATATTCTGCTACTGTGTATTTACGATTCATCAAGCGAAGAATTTTGTCACAACCACTTTGTAAAGGCAGATGAATATCCCGAGCAATTTTGGGATAAGCGGCGATAACTTTAATTGTGGCTTCGTCAAAATCTTTGGGGTGCGAAGATAAAAAATGTAAAGTAAAATTACCATCGCGTCCCGCTAAATCGGCTAATAATTGCGGGAAATTGGGATAGGCATTAACGTTTTGCCCCAACAAATAAATGTGCTGCGCATGGTCTTTGACTTGGTCAAATTCAGCACTAATTTCGGCATAAGGGCGAATCCGTAATTTACCCCGCACAAATGGCACGATGCAATAACTGCAAAAATTTTCGCAACCATAAGTGATATCAATGTAAGCAGTTTCGCTGGTCACGGGGGGTAATGGCTGTGTGGGAACGCCCAACTTCTCTACTACTTGTTTGGCATCGTCAGTACCTAATAAAATGTCAACACCCTTAATTTTACGTTTTGCTGACAAACATCCAATTACGGCTATTCGTAGATTAGGCTTTTTTTGTTTCAATTGTTTTGCCAAAGCAATATGCGACAAAATTTTTTGTTCGGCAGTGTTACGCACACAACAAGTATTAAAGATTATTACGTCGGCCAAAGCATCGTTGGTTACTTGCTGATGTCCCGCCACGGTTAATTGACGAGCAATCTGTTCCGCCGTATTCACGTTCATTTGACAGCCATAGTTTTTAATTACGAATTTCATAAGTTAACTTATAATAACACAAAATAAAGCGTGGCAAAACGGAATAAACAAAAGAAATTTTGGCGACGCTGTCTGGGTGTTGTCTTAATCATTACTCTGGTGATTATTGTCGGTGGCGGTGTTACGTTAGGTCTAATTTGGCATAGTGAAAACTTAGACCATAATAAATTGTTGCTGCAAAATCAAAACGCCATTTTTTACGACCAAGAGAACCAGATTATTACCACTCCCACTACCAAAAAATACGCTCAACTTAATGAAATTAATCCGGCATGTGTACAAGCATTCATTGCGGTTGAGGATCGCCATTTTTACGAACACCACGGTTTATCCTACCCGCGCATTATTAAAGCCTTAGTAAATAATTTAGCTGCTGGTTATTCTAAGGAAGGAGCCAGCACTATTACTCAACAATTAGTCAAAAACACCCATTTAACCAACGAAAAAACCTTACAACGAAAAATTCGCGAAGCGGTTTTAGCCTTAAAGTTAGAACAGAGTTACGATAAAGATACCATTATAGAACTTTATTTGAACGCTATTTATTTTGGCAATAATTTATATGGCCTAGCCAATGCAACGGAGTTTTATTTTAATAAGTCACCCAGTGAATTAACTGTTGCCGAGGGAGCAAGTTTGGCCGGCTTAATTAAAAATCCCAGCAAATACGACCCACTAAGTAATCATGAAAATTTTGTAACGCGCGCACATTTAGTTTTACAGTTAATGCACGAACAAGGTTATTTAAACGCTGAGGAATATACTGCCAGTCTTAATGACCCACTAACTATCAACACTCCCGTCGATTTATGGATTGGCACTACTTACCAAACTATGGCACTTAAAGAAGCTTCACGAATTTTAAATTTAAGCGAAAGCGATATTGTTAATTATGGTTACCAAATTGAAACTTATTATCAACCCGAAACACAAAAGTTACTGTATGACGCCATGAATGAACCAACCTACGCGCTAAAAGGTGATAAATTTGCTATGTTATCCGCGCCTAACGGGCAAGTTAGTGCTTTGTGGACATCTAATCCCAGTTTACTTAACGCACGTCGCAACTTTGGTAGTGCCATGAAACCGTTGTTAGTTTACGCCCCCGCTTTGGAATTAGGGGTCATCCAGCCCGAAACCAGTATTGACGACAGTCCTTTAATTGATACTGATTTTAATCCGCGTAACTTTGATCAACAATATCACGGGTTAGTAACCGCCCGTACCGCCTTAGCCCACAGTTACAACATACCAGCAGTGAAAATACTTAACGCCACCACTATACCAGCAGCAACCAGTATTGCGAACAAAATGGGACTTAATTTAACTGACCACGAAACAACCGCCATGGCGTTAGGTAACACTCAACAAGGCACCACTTTTTTAGAACTGGCTAACGGCTACCAAACAATTGCTAACCAAGGTCGCAATTCGCCTGCCCGTTTTATTCGTTCAATACGTGATCGCAATGGTAACACCGTATATTTTGATTTAACAAATAAATATAACTACGCCCCCCAAGCCGTGGGTGAAGATACGGCTTACTTGCTAACAAACATGTTGCTGGATACTACCCGCAGCGGTACGGGGCGCAAATTATCCTACCTTAACAGAGATATTGCCAGCAAAACGGGGACTACCGAACGCAGTGGCAACAAAACCAACACCGATGCGACTTTGGTCTCCTACACTCCCGAACACGTACTGATCACTTGGCACGGAAATGCTTCCATGAAAATGGAAAACGACCTGCCCCGCGGAGCTACTGGTGGGGGCATGTTGGCTAACGCTGCCAAACAGATACAAAGTGTAATCGCTGACCCAGATTTACACTTTACTCAACCAAATTCAGTTAAATCCGTACGCTTGGACGCCGTTGATTACGCGGAACACGCCTTACGCTTGGCCAACGATGCTACACCCGAACACGAAATAGTAACAGCTTTGTTTGCAAACCGCTACGTACCAGGTGCTGTATCGCAACGTTATTTAGCACCGACCGCAACTGTGGTCAACGGACGTATTAACGAAAACAATTTACCACAATTATGGTTTGAAACTTTACCGCACCAAACTTATAATCTTTACCGTAATAATGTATTACAAACCGTTATTGAACATCAAGCGGGCGAATATAATTTTACCGATAAGAATCCGCAAACCAATAATCTTTACCGAGTTGACGCTGTCTTACCCAAACAAGTTCCAGTCAGCAGCAACGAAATTACTTTACGGTTGCCAACCCCCACACAATACAAAGCAGTTGAAAGGAAACGTGTGCCGTGGTATTTTTAAGTAATGGAATACCTAAACGATACTGGACTTTTATTGGAGCAACCGGACGATTCATATAAATTTTCCAGTGATGCAATTGCCTTAGGTAATTATGTCCAATGTCGGCCAACCGATACAGTTATCGACGTTGGTTGCGGTACCGGTGTGTTAAGTCTACTTATTGCTGACAATTGTCACCCCAACCAAATTATCAGCGTGGACATTAACCCTGCCGCCACCGAACAATTAAAGAAAAATCTACAACTTAATCACGATCGTTTATCGTCTACTAACTTTACAATATTAACTGCTGATGCCCGACAATTACACACCCTGCGTCCTAACCAAGTTGCCGACGTAATCGTATGTAACCCGCCCTACTTTACCACAGGGAAAAAGCCACATAATACTAACCGACAATTAGCTCGCCATGCCGATACTTTATCACTGACCGAATTGGCCACCTTGTGTACAAAAAACGTGAAATACGGTGGCATTATTTACTTTTGCTACCCAGCCAATCAAATAGCACAGGCTATAACTATTTTTGAAAATGAAAATTTTCGCATTAAAGAAATTAAACTGCTGTCTAATCACAAGGGCGTATATTTGGCAATTTTTAAGGCTAAAAAAGGTGGCGGTCACCATACTACTATGCTTGTTTAAAAAAGTAATCACGATAAGGACATTGGTCACATTGTCCATTACCTTGTTCATCAACACGGCATATGTTTTTGATTACGGTATTAATTTCTTGTATTGCATTACGACCGTTCAATTTATTCAAGTTAATGGCACCACTAGCTAACGACACCATTTCGTTCCCCACTTGTCGTACAATGCAGGCAAACACCTCGTAATCAAGATCAATTGTTCCTTGCAGAATAAATTCAGTGACCGGGCCCGTTAATTGTAAAACTTTATTAACACCATCAATAACTAAGGATAATAATAAGCCACGTTGGTTTAAGGATTGTTTAACGCGAAGATGAGTTTTATTTTCGGTCGGACGAATTTCAATAAAGCCCGCCACTGAACCTAACGCGTCATACAAAATGATATTTTTAATATATATTGCCATTATTTAATGGTAGCAAACTTTATTTGTCGAAATTATCCAATAATTGACTGATTTGCCAATAATTTGTCGGCGTTAATTGTTCAGGGCGCAAAGTAGGTTCTATCTTGGCCATTGCTAATACTTTGGCTGCCCCAATTTTATCACCATGCAAGACTGTACTTAAAGCGTTCAAAACCGTTTTTCGACGCCCAGCAAATATGCCCTTGACCACTTGGTTGAAGCGTGCCGTAAAAGGTACGTTTTTTTTAACTAAACAGACAAAAGCACTATCTACCTTTGGTTGTGGCGTAAACATATTACGGGGCACATTCTGCAAAATGCTGCAATCGGCCAACCATTGGCAAGTTACCGATAACGCTCCATAAGCCGGGGTACCTACGGGAGCAATAATGCGTTTAGCCACTTCGTCCGCAACTAAAATGTTAACGTCAGTGCAATTAGGTAATGTTAAGAATTTTAACAGTAGTGGCGTGGTAATGTAATACGGGACATTAGCTACCAAACGAAACTGACCATAACGTGTAAAATCGTGCTGTAAGGCATCAGCAAAAATTAATTCAACGTTAGTGTACCCAATTAAATTTTTTTGTAAAATTGCGGTTAAGCGTTGATCAATTTCTAAACTGTACACTTGGCAGCCGCGTTCTGCCAACACCCGCGTTAAGGTACCTGCCCCCGCCCCAATCTCAACCACTAACTCAGTTGGCTGAATTTGTAAAGCAGCCACGATTGACCGTAAGT
Source organism: uncultured Eubacteriales bacterium (assembly GCA_948695535.1). Lineage (GTDB taxonomy): Bacteria > Bacillota > Clostridia > Christensenellales > UBA1242 > RGIG8050. The sequence continues at coordinate 133,614 of CAPRTS010000002.1, forward strand.
AAGCGCAATCATAAATAAAGTTTTGCCCCAATGATTTTTTATAATTAAACTTCACTAGGTAAGTTTACCACGTTTTCTTGGTATAAGATAGTCGATTTTGCAAAAGATAAAATATACAAAAGCAACACTTTTTACCAAAGTAAAAATTAAAGCAGTACTCACTTAATGGGTACTGTTTTAATTTGGTAAAAACGATAAGCGTTATCGCGAGTCAAATTGGTAACTTCGTCTACCGTTAAATTCAAAATTGATGCCATTTGTCGCGCCGTGTATTGAATATATTCAGGACGATTGACTTCGCCACGTTTCGGTACTGGTGCCAAATACGGAGCATCCGTTTCAATCAAAATACGATCCCGAGGAATTACTCGTAAAGTATTGTGCAAAAAACTTTTATTTTTATGCGTAATATGCCCACCAAAAGCAAAATACAACGGGATATCGGGCAATGCTTGTAATAAATACTGGGCATTTTCGGCGGTATAACTCATACAATGAATTAAAACTCCGTGTCTTAATTCGGCCTTGTGATCAATCAACATAGCCACTGTATCGTCCCACGCTTCTCGCGTATGGATTACTAACGGTTTAGCATACCGATTGGCTAAGGCAATTTGATTAGCGAATACGGCTTGTTGAATTTCTTTTGTCGGTAAATCGTCACGGTGATAATCTAGACCGCATTCACCAATTGCCACAAATTTAGGGTTGTTTAAATTAGTCGCTACAAAGTTTTCTAGATCACTTGCTGAATAAGTATCAGCATAAGCTGGATGCACGCCTGCTGTACAATAAATACCATCGTGTTCAGCAGCCAAAGCGAACACGGCTGATAAACTAGCAAAATCTGCCCCAATTTCTACCCCGTATGGCTGATTATTCTGCCAATCAATTTCAGTAATCAGTCGTGGGTCGGTCAAATGGAAATGCGAATCAAACATTATTAGCCAGCTTTACTGATTTTAACAATTTTCAATTCAATCGAACTAATTGGTGTTTTAATAATTGCTACTTCGCCAACTTTTTTACCCAATAAAGCCTTACCTTTGGGGCTTTCGTTAGAAATATAGTTTTTTTCAATATCAAATTCCATAAAACCAGTGATCACATAAGTTTCTTGTTTTTTAGTTTTCAAGTTTTCCACAGTCACCGCTGTACCTAAATTTACTTTACTGGTATCCGCCGTTTTATAAGAGAAAATCTTTAAATGTTGCAAAGTGGCTTCCACTTCTTTAATACGAATTTCTAAATTGTTTTGGGCTTCGCGTGCCGCCGCGTATTCTGCGTTTTCTTTTAAGTCACCAAACTCGCGTGCTTCTTTAATTTGGGCAGCGATATCGCCTCTTTGTGCTACCAAACTGTTCAATTCGTTTTCTAATTTTTTCTTACCCTCCGCAGTTGCGTACATTACAATGTTAGTCATTACTTGTCCTCCTCTTAATTTCTAGATGGCTTAGTTTATGCCTAAAACAAGAAAATTGTCAAGGACTATCTATTATTTATTATGGTAATAAATACACGTCATACACACTGGAATTGGGACGTTGTACTTTATACGCCAAAGTCATTACCAATTTGGCGTTAGTAGGTATTTCGGGAAAAAGTTCTTTGAACTTGGTACTTGGCGACCACTTGGTAATTAAAGTTCGCAAATCGCGTTCGATGCTTAAACGTGACATGTGCAGTTTTTGACCTGCGGCGATATAAATGGCTTTCAAGTTAGTTTGCACTTCACCTAAGTTACCACAAGCCTCACAAAGCACCGCACTTAAAATTTGAAAGCCGATATAATCAACTGGACATTCATAGTCAATAAGAAAATTTTCTACAAAAGTTTTTAACATTTTTCTCCCCCATAAAAAATTGTTTGATAGTTAGTATTTTGGCACTAAATGCAGATGTGCATGCATAATTTCTTGTCCGGCTGCTTGTCCACAATTAACTTTTATATTGTATCCTTGGGGGTGATACTGTTGGTCAATTTTTGTTTTGGCAACATTAAGCAAGTCGCCTGCTGCCGCCCATTCAGCGGCAGTCATTTCGAAAACTGTTTCACAATGACGTTTAGGAATGATCAACGCGTGTCCCGGCGTTATGGGGTATTTATCGTAAATGAAATAACAGAATTCATTCTCGGCTACGGCATTTTTGGCTAAATCACAAAAAAGACACATACGAAGTTCCCCCACACGGTAAAATAATTTTTTCTGCTGTCGGCAGTCCAATCTCGTAAGTTTGGATTTTATATTTTAACTCACCTAAATTTTTTCGCAAAACGTTTTCAATCACGGTTGGCTGGACGCTGGCTGTATAGTTGTTAACCAAAATAAATAGGGGTTTACTTGATAACAATTTTATACAGTTTGCTACTAAATGATTTAAGTCGTTTTCCAATTTCCATACCTCCCCATTGGCGCCACGACCAAAATTAGGTGGATCCATAATTATTGCGTCATAATGATTACCACGGCGGATTTCACGTTCGACAAACTTTTGACAATCGTCCACAATGTAGCGCACGCTCTCGTACGGCAAATGGTTCAAAGCCACATTACGTTTCGCCACTTCGGTCATACCGCGACTGGCATCAACGTGGGTAACCACGGCACCAGCCGCCGCACAAACTACCGTTGCCCCACCAGTATAAGCAAAAAGGTTCAAAACCTTGGCACCATGGTTTTGTTGCAAAATACCACTCATTAAATCCCAATTTACCGCTTGTTCAGGGAATAGTCCAGTATGTTTGAAATTCATTGGACTGATGATAAAGGACAGATTTTTATATTTGATTGTCCATTCTGGTGGTGTTGGTTGTAACCATTGCCATGCCCCACCACCCGTAGCCGAACGCAAATAATGCCCGGCAATGTTAGGGTAAGACTTAAAGTCGATTGCTGGTTGCCAAATGGCTTGCGGATCCGGACGTAACAAAACTATATCGCCCCAGCGTTCCAATTTTTCACCGTTACCCGTAGCAATAATCGCAAAATCACGCCAACTGGACGAGTATTTCATTTTTGTTCTTTCCTTTTTCAATTTGCACATCAACGGCCAACACTTCTTGCATAATGCGTGGTTTGTGTGCGTTAATTGCGGTAAAAGTTTGTTCATCTGCCGTTTTAATCGTTATCTTAATACGGTCTTGTAGATCTAATTTCAAATTGGCGCGTTCAATTTGAATGGTACGAATCATTTCCCGAGCGATGCCTTCCAACATTAAATCGTCGGTAATTGTCGTATCCAAAACTACGGTCGTGGCACCGCTGCTGGCAATGACAAAACCTTCTTTGGGTGCCAGTTTACGTTCAAATAATTCAGGGCTTAAAGGCTCAAAACCAGTAACTTTAATTTTTTGGTTAGCGTCAAACGCCGCCACATGTTCCGGCATTCTTTTAAGTTTTTGTAGTGCTTCTTTCAATTTCTGCACTTTATTCTTTAACACTACTCCTGCTTTTTTGAAGTTGACAACTAAATATGCGACGTTAAATTTGTTATCATCAGTAACCAATTCAATTTTTTTAACATTTAATTGATCTTTAATCAAATCACTAAACATTTCAATTGATTTTATATGATCAGTTTTAATAAACAATTTGCTCAAAGGTTGCTTAACAGGAATTTGGTGTTCAGCCCGTAATGACAAGCCTAAACTGATTATTTCCTGCACGAAAGCCACGTGTGGCAACATATCGGTTTTATCTTTTAACTTAAATGGTATTGGGTAAGTCGCCAACATCACCGGTTCTTCATCTTCACCAAAACAGTTTTGCCACAAGTATTGCGTGTAACTGGGAACAATAGGCGTTAATACAATTACTACCGTGCGCAAAGCGTTAAATAAGCACCAGTATGCGTTCATTTTGTCACTGTCTTCACCATTTTTCCAAAAACGGCGACGATTAACCCGGATATAAAAATTGGTAATATTTTC
>CAPRTS010000003.1 GCA_948695535.1 uncultured Eubacteriales bacterium
AGTGACAGAACCGCGGACGAACGGGAAACAATCTTGGTGGGAGTTCACGGACTTGAACCGCGGACCGACCGGTTATGAGCCGGTTGCTCTAACCAACTGAGCTAAACTCCCGCAAAAAAAAGATAACTATTGTAAGTTACCAATTTTACCCGTAATTGTCAATGATTTGCCTTTGACAACGAAGAAAGAGTAGTGTATACTTTAATTTGTCTTTGGCCGGGTGGTGAAATTGGCAGACGCGTCGGACTCAAAATCCGATGAGGTAACACTCGTGTGGGTTCAAGTCCCACCCCGGCCACCAAATAGTCCCGATTGTCGTCGGTGCGTTCTATTTTTTTTAGTATTCTTTTCTGCCAACCAAATAATCAATATCGACTTTGAAATAATCTGCTAACAACCAAAGGCTGGTGATGCAAGGTTCTTTCTTTTTACGTAACCACGCACTGATGGTGTTTTGTTTTACGCCAATCTTTTCGGCCAGCGCGACTTGGCTTAAATTATATTCTTGCATTAACTCTTTGACTCGTTCCGCAATTAGAATTTCCATATATTCCCATTGACAGTTTATCCCCTTGGGAGTAGAATATTAGAAACTAGCCCCATGGGGCTAAATTTAAAGGAGAAATCTTCGCATGGGGAGGACGCCAGAAAAAACAAAATTGTTGATTCATCGAATCATTTGGGGTGTATTGTTGCTGACCGGTATTTTGGTTTTAACTGTTAACCCGCCAACAAAAGCAGTAGAAATCGTTAATGATAGCGGTTATATAAATAATTATTACGCTGCTCTTGATGAAACTTCGGTAGATATTGAGATTGAATTTAACGTGGCTGTCGATTCTGGCGACATTACTGTTGCTTTCTATGATGCTGACGACAAGTGTTTGGTAACTGAGAGTGAATATTTCTGGGGTGGTGACAAGAAAGTTTCTCGCACTTTTTATGGAATTCCCGGTAAGGTGGCTAGTTACGAAATTATTAATTTTGAAAATACTGCCTACGTTGACACAGATTATAAATATTATTTTTATCTTCCTTGTTTAATTGCACTAATAATGTTAATTTCGTCATTGCTTTTATCTTGTAAGGTCTACCAATATAATGAGCAAACAATTATTGTCTATGCGGGTTGGTATCATCATTACTTGAAAATTAATGATGAAATATTTGATGAACACAACACAATTCTTTCCTATTCTGCAATTACTCTTTCGTGTAAATTAGCGAATGATACCGAAGTAATTGCAACTATATCGCTAACTAATCGTATAGCCTTAAAAATCAATGGTAAACTTTATACTAAACCCAAATAAGGTAATAGCATTTGCCAATATTCTTAGTAGACTATATGATAGTGGTGGGTAGTGATATGGCAACGAAAAAAGACTTTATTGAATTTGTTATGGGGCAGATGGCGGACGCGTCCGCGTTTACCGTGCGCCCGATGATGGGGGAATATTTGGTTTACTACCAAGGCGTGCTGATTGGCGGTTTTTATGATAACCGTTTTCTTTTGAAGATGAATGCCGACAATGCCGACTACGCACTGCCAACGGCGATTCCGTATGCTAACGCGAAACCGATGTACATGGTAGATAACTTTGACGACCGCGAACGTTTGGCGACCATTATTAAAGCCACTTATATCGGGTGCTTGAAAACGCAAAAAACGCCTAAACGTAAATGAATTTGCGGGGTCAATCTTGACAAATGGTGGTCGAAAAGCGTATCATTAAACAATGAGAAAAAATTATCAAAAACTGCGAGTAACATTGCCGCAAAACACGGATTTGATTGGTGCCACGGTGGGGCTGACTGATTTTGCTATTTTTTCGGCACCAAAGCCACAACAGTTTGGCAGACGACGAGTTTTATCGTTGCACGAAATTGATGTGCCAAGCGGTAAACGTTACGTTACTGGGGATGTTTGGTTGAGCCAGGTTTCCCATTTAGTCCCCGAAATGATGTTGGCTCACGAATGTGAAACTGGATTGACTTTTGCCCGAGAACCTGAGGCTACCGACGTTGCGGTTTTACCGCAATTACAAAAAATTGCTGCAACTAAGTTTGGCAGTATCACCATTGACCAGCAACAGTATTTAACCGTGAACAACCAGATTGCCACCTACCCAATGACTGCGGTGAAGTCACGATTGGCTAACAAGTTGACCGCTTGCGTTAATCGTGGTGATCCGGCAGTGACCATTATCGGTCATGTGTTTATGCCCACTGGTTCCGCAGTGGTGTCTGCCCGTATTTACCAATACGCTGGGCAAAATTATGTGTACGCAATTAATAAAAATCATGAACCGCAATGGTTTCATTGTGAACCAGTACGCGTCAAAGAAGTTGCTAAAAATCAGTTACAATTGTTAGACGGTTTGCTGGTAACTCCCTTTGCTGCCGAAACTGAATTTTCTGCCAAGCAAGACATGGGTGAGCGGAGTGGAAAAATCGATACTGATAATTTTGTAATTGGTCAATACTTGAATTTCGTCCTTACCCAAAATCTGCAAAAACTGGCCTTGCCGGAAGCAACGATTGTTGACCAACTTAACCAAAATCACAAGTTACGGCACTTGGTGGCGACTTTTACCCAAGCAACAAAAAAGTTGGGTGCCACCATTAGGGAACGTTAATTTTTAAACAATTTTGGCGACTAGTCTTGAAAAGGTATAGTTGGGTATGTTAAACTGCTACTAATGATTAAACCGGAAATTATTTTATTGTTTGACCGCCTATTAAACAAAGCCAACTGCGGTTTAACGATTAGTAAATTATATGATGCTGGCCTGTTGGTAGACATTAACCGTAGTTTTTATCGACCTTTTGCTGGGCAATACTACCAAGGTTTACCCGTTAATTATGTTATTCACCGTGGCCACGTTAATTGGAATGTTCACGGCACTGACGCCTTAACTTTGGCCATTGGCAACGGCGCTACCTATTGTTCGGGGTATTTATCGGGCTTTGCTACTTATGATGCTCCGGAGTCACCCTATCGAGATTGGGTGGAAATTAAAGCGACCAATAAATGCGATTACGTATTAGAACCCGCCTGGGAACTGGCGATTGAAAAGAGTATCTATTACAAAGTGTTTGGCGCGCAAAACGTGAAGTCCCAAAGTTACCAAGCCTTTATTGAGGCGCGGGCTCGCGAAGCAGCGGCGACTAAGTTATACACTTTGGACGATTACGAAGAGAACGGGGTACCGCTTGACCCTGCCGTTGTGCGTTATGCCCAAAGTGAGGCCAACGCGATTTTACAAAGTGAAACTGACCCGCAACGGCGCTTGGACGCCCAACAATTACTGGCCGCGTTGCCCGATTTGACGTTGTGTAAAAATTTGGTTGCGACGCGGGTAAAGCGGTTGTCGCATTGCCAGCGTTTCGGTAAACCACACCACGAAATGTTGGGTGATACGCTTACCGCCATCGATCCCAATCTGCTTTGGTCAAGGGATTCCCGTAATGATCGTGAAAAATGGTAAGTATAAACTGCTAAAAATATTTTGACAGCAACTTTTGAGTAAACTATAATAAATATAGTTATAAAAGGAGAAAAAATAATGGCAAAAACAACGAAAAAAAAGAAAATAAGTTTAATGAACCTGATTATGTCGGCTATCGGCATTGTTGGGGCAGTATTAAGTTTCATTGCTCTAGCGTTTAACTTTGTTAACACACAAAGTGTTACCAAAATTGGTAGTGGAACCCGGACAACCAATGACCCGGCGAATTTGAGCAAATGGTTTGAGTTTATTGACAAGGCGCAAGAAGCGAATGCCGAGGCGCATAAATTGGGTGGTAAGGACGTAATCGACATTAACGGTTGGGCCACGGCGCGTGTATTTTTAATTATCACTTTGGTCTTGGTCGCATTGGTCGCAATTGCAATGGTGGTTAAGTTCTTCATCAACAACAAAATTTTGAACTGGACAACGCTGGTGGTTGCGGGCTTGACGGTACTCAGTGCGCTTGTCTTCTTGATTATGGTTTACGTTGGTGGTAGCCCGTTCAATACAGAAGTTGCTGACACTACGACTAAGGTCTTGGCCGATGTGGGTGCTTGGTTCGTCACGGTCGGTGCGGTCATTGCCGGGGCGATGGGCATCGTGGTGGCACGCAAATAAAACTGTTGCCAAACGGAAATACTTATGGTATGATAAAAAGGTGGGCCAGTCAGGTCCATTTTTTTAACGCCAAAGGAGGAGTTATGACCGATAAATTTCAAACTTTGTGCCAAAAAGTCATTAACGACGCGGGGTACGAATTGCTGCGGGTGACGTGGCAGAATCACGAATTGTGTTTCTACATTGACCAACCGACGGGCATTGATCATACCGATTGCGAAAAAGTGACGAAGTTAATTGAACCAATCATTGAAGCCAACGATACGGAACTGGGCGAAAATTACAGCCTAGCGGTCAGCAGCATCGGCATTGACGGTAAAGATTGGGAATAAAAGGAGAAAAAGAGTATGACCTCAAAAGATTTTTTTGTCGCCTTAAACATGATGGCGAACGAACGCGGTATGGAAGTCGCCGCCATTATTAAGGACTTGGAAGAAGCGTTGTCAATCGCTTTCCGTAAAGCGCACGGGGAAGCGATGAACGCGCGGGTGGCCTTGAATCCGGAAAAAAACACCATTCGTATTTACAGTTATAAAACTGTTGTGGCGGACGAAGACGAGAAATTGGACAGCGACGAAGAAGGTTTTGTGCCGTTCGATTACGACAAATTTATTACCTTGTCGGAAGCCAAGGAAATTAAAAAGTCCGTTAAGGTCGGTGACGTTTTAGAACAAGAAGAAAACCCCAAGGACTTTGGCCGGGTGGCGGCCGTGGCGGTTAAGCAAGTCTTGAACCAAAAAATGAAAGAACGCAACCGCAACGCGGCGATGCAAGAAATTTCAACCCGTGAAGACAAAATTGTTACCGCGAAAGTTAACCGTTACGACGGTGGTAAATATTTCTTGGAAATCCCGGGTAGCACTTTGGAAGGTATTTTGGACGAACGTAATAATATGTTGGGACAAAACCTCAAAATTGGTGATTTTGTTAAAGTTTATGTTCCCAAAATTAAGGATGTCAGTTATACCAACGACGTATTCGTGACGCGTACCCGTCCCGAATTTGTTCGTGCTTTGTTTACTTTGGAAGTGCCAGAAATCGAAAAAGGCGAAATCGAAGTTAAATCGATTGCGCGTGAAGCCGGTTACCGCACCAAAATTGCCGTGGCGTCTACCATTGCCAACATTGACCCGATTGGTGCTTGCGTGGGGACAAAAGGGTCGCGGATTAATAATATTTTGAATGAAATCCGTCCCGAAAAAATCGACATTATCCCGTGGAGTGAAGACCCCTTGGAATTTATCGCGTCGGCTTTGTCACCGGCTACCGTTTTGCGCGTAGAAGCCAACGAAGAAGAAAAGCGTGCACGCGTGGTAGTGCCGAACGACAAATTGTCCTTGGCCATTGGTAAGGCCGGCATGAATGTGCGTTTGGCAGCCAAATTGACCGGCTGGAAAATTGACGTCAAGAGCGAAGAAAAGGCGAACGAAGAAGACGCCGCCTACATTGAGGAATTTACACTCGGTGGCAATTAAGCCCGTCAATCGTATTTGTTGCGTTTGTCGCCGTTTGCAACCCACCACCCAAATGATCCGGGTGGTGCGGTCGCACGGCGTTTTCGCTGTGCAGAGTAAACAGCATTTGGCCGGTCGCGGGGCGTACGTTTGCTTGACCTGTCGTACTAATCCTGCCGTCGGTAAAGCTTTGTCCCGCAGTTTCCGCCAAACCGTTCCCGCCACGATTGCCCAGCAGTTAGCCACGCTGGCGGATAATGTTAAAACCAATTAAACATGGTGACCGTGTCCCATTGAACAGCAACTGTTAAGTAGTTCACTTATATTTGCTTTTTGTTGTGTACTTGTGTTATAATCAAACATCTGGAAGGGTGTCAGAGTGGTCGAATGTACCTGTCTCGAAAACAGGTGTGCCGAAAGGTACCGCAGGTTCAAATCCTGTCCCTTCCGCCAAATGCCAAAACAAAAAATTTTGTGTTACGGTGACTCCAACACTTGGGGGTACGTGCCCAACGCCAATGGTTATACTAAAACGGCAGTGGTTCGTCAATACGCTCCGGAGCAATGCTGGTGGTATCCGTTAACACGAGAAAATCGGGTTATGGTTAACGGCTTGTGTGGGCGAACGATTAACAATGATGATCCACGCTTTCCTGGGCGCAATGCATCGCGGACGTTACGGCAAGATCTGCCGTCGCAAATAATTTTCGATACCGTCATTATTCAACTGGGGACCAACGATTGTAAAGCCGTGTTCCACAATTCGGTAGTAGCCATTAAAAATAACCTGGCGGAGTTGATTGACCAGTTTCGTGAAATTTATCCGCACGCACAATACGTAATTATCAGCCCGGCGCTCAATAACGAAAACACGGCCATTACTCAAAAATACTATCGCGGTGCTTGGTTAAAGACGCTACAACTTGATAGCCTGTATCGTGAAGTGGCCCAAGAACAGAATTTGGCTTTTGTTAGCGGTTTGGCTTGCGAAATTGGCGAAGACGGGGAACATTTAACGGAGCAGGGGCACCGCAGTTTAGGCCGACAAGTGTTGTGTGCTATTAACGCGTTGCAAAACGTTATCACCACGGACAATGGTTCACAAATTGACTTAACGCGTTAGGCTTAACCAATAATATGTTGCAAGGTCTTAAACTCGTTTTTAATAATTAAATTTTTGATGCGTTCGGGACGAAAATCAAGGTTTTTCAACTCGGCCAAAGTGACCCAGCGTAATTCATTTTTAATCAACTGGTCTGGACCTTGTTCCCTGCGGATACTATTTTCCGTAATGACTTGCTTGGTGGTTTCGCCAATCGCCACGTGACCACCGGGTAAATGGTAATAACCCGCGTCGTTAACTTGGATCAGTAACACTTTTTCGTCTTGCTTAATGATGGCCCGTGCACAATAATGGAAATTCATCGTGGCAGTTTTGATTTTAATATCCATTGCACCAGTATACCGGATATTTATTGCCATTGTCGACTTGTTTATAATTTTAAAAAAATTAGCAATAAATGCTTGACACTGCTAGCAATCGGGTATATAACAATGATAGAAACCGCGGAAAGCGGTGGAAAAAAGGAGAATATAAAATGAGCAATCAAGAAAAAGAAAGGGGCGTAATCGTCCGCCACGATGACGATTATTTTGGGCTGTTTCACCCGCTGTGGGACGACTTCTTTAACGACCGTCCGTACCGTAAAGAAGTTCGCGACTTGCAACGCGTAATGCGTACCGACATTACGGAACAAGACGATGGTTACGAATTCAAAATCGAAGTCCCCGGCTACGAAAAGGACGAACTGAACATTGGCTTGGAAAATGGCTATTTAACCATTGCGGCCAACAAAACGGCCAAGGCTGACAACCATGGGTACGGTAATTATTTGCGTCGCGAACGCCTGACCACTGCGTGCAGTCGTAGTTTCTACGTTGGTGACATTGATGAAAAAGCCATTACGGCCAATTTGAAACACGGTGTTTTGACGCTGTTCGTGCCCAAAGAAAACAAGCCGACCAAGAAACATATCGAAATCAAATAAGGTTTAACTAACCAATTTGACAACTAAAACGACTGCCACTATTAGCGGTCGTTTTTTGTTGTCAATAATCGATTGCCAAAAGGCAAAAAATGTTCATTTAATTCCTAAATAATTCCCCCAAAAAACTTGACAGGGGGGGGGGGGGGTATATACATGTATATGTTTGATAAAATTATTGAATTAAGTTCTAATTGGGTTTGGTGGGTCTCACAAGGATTTGCTGTCTTGGGACTTATTTTGATAATTATTTCCATGCAACAAAAATCACGTATCAGTATTTTGTCGTGGAATTTGGCGGCTGCGGTTGCCATGTTTATCAGTTGTTGCTGCTTGTGGCAGTTTTCGGCCATGATTTTAATGGGTGTTTCATCAGTGCGCAGTGTTACCGCCTTAATATTTGCCATTAAGCCTGATGTGAAAAAATGGATTTTTATTACGACTAATGTGGTGCTGGCGTTATTGATAGTCGTTTTGAATATTGTCTTTTGGAACGGCTATTTAAGTATTTTTAGTATCATAATTGGTATTGGTTTTATTATATCTTTTGCCCAAGTTAAACCACGCAATATTCGCCTAACTATTGTACCGTGCAGAGTTATTTCTGTGGTGTATTATTTATTAATGTTGGCACCAATCAACGCCGCCATTGAATTGACGGCACTGATTAGTGCGGTCGTGGGTATGATTCGCTTTGATTTCAAAAAAAAGCCGGTTGTGGCCGAGTGATGGTTGAACGTTTAAGTAAAAAGCGATTGCCGAATTGGTAATCGCTTTTTTGCTGTCATTACCGGCTAATAACTGTTATTTAATTAAAGGCCTTGGTAAAAGTACTTTTGCCGGCAATGCCATCAACAGATAAGCCGTTGGCGCGTTGAAAATCGCGAACTTGGCGGTCGGTGTTCGTGCCGAAAATGCCGTCCGGAGTAGTGCGGTAGCCTTTAACGTACAAGGCGGCTTGCAATAAATAAACGATGTTGCCACGGGCTCCTTGGCGAACATTACGCACGGCGGCAGTGGTTTTTGGCCCCCAGATGCCGTCAACGCTTAAACCGGCACCATAAGTTAGATTTAATTCGGTTTGTAAGGCGCGAATTAACGCTTTTTTAGAGTTCGGCCCCCAAATACCATCCACGGTTAAACCCGCTCCGTAGCGACTATTTAAGGTTTGTTGTATGTTGCGAATGGTGGCATCACCGCTGCTGGGTGGGGTGGTCGGTGGGGTAGTCGTGCCACCGCCGGGATTACAATTAACGCCGACGCTTTGCGCTAAACTGGCCGCAATCGTGTCGGCATAGGCGTCAAAACGACTGTCGAACAATTGGTTGTCGCGGTCATTACTGATAAAACCTAACTCTAACAACAAAGCGGGGGCGTTGGTTTCGCGTAATACGCTTAAATTACCCGTTTTAACGCCACGATCACTTTGAATGCCGACGTCCGCCAAGGCTTTTTGCAAGTCGCTGGCGGCTTGGCGGGATTTCGCACTAGCGTTAGTGTAAACAATGGTTTCTACACCTCTGGCCGTTGGGCTGGTCGCCGAATTACGGTGAAAAGATGCAAATAAATCAACATTGTTATTATTACTAATACGACTGCGTTCTAACAACGGAATAAAAGTATCATTGCTGCGGGTGTAGATGACTTTAATGCCACAATTTTCTAAGCGTTTGCCGACAGCCAAAGCCATGCGCAAATTATCGTTTTTCTCGTAACGAGAGCCGTTTACTGCTCCCGCGTCGTAACCGCCGTGTCCGGCGTCAATTACTATTGTTGCCATAGTTTAATGGTATGGCGGGAACATTATTTTTGTGACTACCATAGACTGAACTATATCTAAAAGGAGAATACATAATGGGCATTGGCTACATCAAAGTAGCGACGACCACGGCTAATGGCGGTTTACCTGTTGCCGACGCGTCGTTCGCAATTAAGGACAAAAGCGGAAAAATTTTATACTCGGGCTTGACGGACGCGAATGGGGACAGCGAAACGTTTTCGTTACCCGCACCGGACAATGATTTGTCGCAGGCTCCTCAACCGAAAAGCACACCGTACGCCGTGTACGACGTGTGGATCAATAAGAAACAATACCAAAGTATTAGTAAGGTCGACGTACAAGTTTTTGATCAAGTTACCACGGTTGTGGCCGTTAATTTAGAACCGTACGTGACGGGGCAAGACGACGCTGACCAAATTTACGTTACACCGCCACAAGATGTAGCGATGCCAACTACTACGCGCGGGCAAATTGGTACCAACGAAGTGTTGGAAGGGGGACGCGTACTGTCCAGTGTGGTAATTCCGGATTATATTACTGTGCATCTTGGTACACCCAGTAATACCAGTGCTGCTAACATTCGGGTGCGTTTTATTGATTACATAAAAAACGTGGTCAGCAGTGAGATTTACCCGACTTGGCCGACCAATGCTATTCTGGCTAATATTACCGCGATTGTGACCTTTGCCTTGAACCGAATCTATACCGAATGGTATCGTGCACGTGGTTTTAATTACGATATTACTAACTCAACGGCAACCGATATGGCTTATGTCCGTAACCGTGAGATCTTTGCCAACATCTCACAGTTAGTTGATGGTGTCTTTACTGTTTACGCACACCGTGATGGGTTCCGTAACCCTTATTTTACTGAGTTTTGTAATGGTACGACGTCAACTTGTCGGGGACTTTCACAATGGGGTACAGTAACTTTGGCCAATGAAGGGCGCTCGGTGCTGGAAATTTTACGCTATTATTATCCAAAGGATTTAATTCTCAGTAACGCACCAACGGGCAGTTTACAAAATTCGTATCCGGGCTCGCCGTTAAAAGTTGGTTCATCGGGTATTGCTGTGCGTCGCATGCAAAATTTCTTGAATCGTATCCGCGGTAATTACCCATTAATTCCGGCAATTGAACCAGTTGATGGGGTATTTGGTACACAAACCGAAAATGCCGTGCGTACTTTCCAAAAAGTATTTAACTTGACCAGTGACGGGGTAGTGGGAGTTAGCACTTGGAACAAAATTTCCCAAATCTATACCGCGGTAACGGGTTTAGCGGAACTGAACGGTGAGGGGGAACGCATTGGTTTAAGTCCCACACCACCAACAGTGGTACTGCGTCAAGGTAATCGTAGTAGTGAAGTTTTACAATTGCAATTTTTGCTAAATTATATTTCGCAATTTTACCCAACTATTGATGCACCAGTTCAGGACAGTGTATTTGGCGCCGATACAACTACTGCGGTTAAAACCTTTCAACGTTTATTTAACGTAGCAGTAGATGGTGTAGTTGGCCCGGCAACGTGGAAAAAATTATACCAAGTTTACCGCACCGCACAAGGGCAAACGACTACAACACCCGATAACAACACACCTACGCCGTGGCCGGGAGTTTATTTGCGCCAAGGCAGCCGTGGAGAAAACGTGGTAATTTTGCAAAATTTCTTAAATATTGCCCGTCGTACTTACGCACAAATTCCTGCTTTAACGGTTGATGGTATTTTTGGTGCTAACACTAATACGGCAGTACGGACTTTCCAACAATATGCCGGATTAAACGTAGACGGTATTGTCGGCCCGGCAACTTGGGACGCCTTGGCAAATTTAGCCGTAGCGCAATGATTTGACGTAAATGGCAATTACTGATATAGTAATTTATGAAAAATATTTACTACATCGGTTATCGCCAGGGCGATGCAGAAGCCAGTTTTTACAACCAAACAATGGACGGTTACTTTGCGGGCAGTATTACCGAGCACGGCAATAACAAGCGTGGTAATATTGCCCACAATGCGTCAACACGCATGCAATTAAGCAGTAACGTCGAATTTGACGAACGCAACGACAAAATTATGCGCGTGTTCATTAACGAAAAGTGCCGTGAGATTGTTGCCCGTGTCCCAGATGCCTATTTCTATCCTTATTCGCCAGTTTACGCCAGTCACGTACCACCCGAATTACAAGACCGAATTCTGTGTTGTAATGACCAAAAGGTTTTTGCAATGCTGGACAGTAAATTTCAATTTCGCAAAATTTTTAAAGATATTTTACCTTTCGCTCCTTATGCATATGTTATTGGTCAAACTATTATTGAACGCTTGCAAGACGGTACCTATCCTAACCAAAAGGAAGTGGTAATTCAGCGTGATTATGGTACAGGGGGCTTTGGTACTTTGGTAGTGAATAAAGCCTATTTTGCGGATCCAACTTTGCGCGATAAAGCAATTAAAGAAATTCACCCCCAAGAAACTTATTTAGTAAGTGATTACATTGAATCCCTATGTTCGACAAGTTTACATTTGCTGGTGTCGAATAATGAAGTTTTAATTTTGCCTTCAACAGTGCATGCGTATCGTGGGTACCACAAATTGGCGTACATGGACTTGAAAGCTTTTACCAAATTGCCACCAGCCATGGTTCAACAGGCGTATGACTGTGGTATGAAGTTTGGTAAGTTCGTGCAGAAAAGTAAGGAATACCGTATGCGTGGTTGGTTGCATATCGATTTGTTATTTGGTAAGGATGGTAAGGTCTACGCGATGGAAGCCAATCCACGTTTTGGTGGTTCGGTGGGTTTACAAAATCGTATGTTCCGTTCGGCAGGATTGGAATCGGTCTTTGAATATAACTATCGCGCTTTTTACGATAAGAAAACTAATTTTGCCCCAGACCTTAAGAAATTAAAACCCTTAGGTATTTACCGTCATGCTAATGTGGCACGTGATGCTAATGGGGAATTGGTTAGCCAGGAAAACGAAAATGTAAATCGTGAAGGTTTTGATATGACCTTGTTACGTGAAGAAGATGGTATGTATACGCATTCGGTTTACGAATTACAAACCGAAGATTAATGGCGTGAATTGGGGTTTGCGTAGTAACAAATACCACTAGATGTAGTGTTATAAGACGGTCACGCTTTTGGCTAAGTTGCGTGGCTTGTCGGGGTTAATGCCTAACTGTTCGGCCATATCCAACGCCATAATTTGGGCGGGGATAATACGGACGATGAAACTTAACGGGTTGTCGGGTGTCAACGGTGGCAAGTTAATGACTTGGCCACCACGCGCGGCGATTTCCGCCACGGCGTTGTCGGTATGGTTACCTTGATAAACTACGGCCAGACTGTGGCTGTCGACTAAGGATAAGGGACCGTGTTTAAGTTCGTTGGCGGGGTAGCCTTCGCAATGAGTGTAGGTGACTTCCTTAACTTTCAGTGCGGATTCTAACGCTAAGAAGTAATCAATCTGCTTGCCGATAAAGAATATTTTCTGCGGACGCGTGGCGGGCAATTTGATCAACTGCCGGGCGTCGCGGAGAGTGGTGCGGGCTAACGCGCTTAACGCCGTGAAGTCGGCGGGGTCAAAACGGTTAATCAATAAGCAACCAACCAATAACGCGGCACAAAAAACCTTGGTACTGGCAACCGCAATCTCGGGACCACACAATAAAGGAAAACAAAGTTGGCTTTGTTGAGCAATACTACTGCTGGTGACGTTACATAAAGCAACTATTGGTACGTGGTGAGCTTGTAGCGTGCTGATGCAAGTTAAGGTGTCCGCGGTTTCGCCCGATTGACTAATTACTATCGCTAGATTTTGTTCATCAATTAAACTGTCATCGGTGAATTCGCTACTGACGTGGGCAATTGCACGTTGGTGTAAATGTTTTTCAATTAGGTGTGCTAAAATTAAGGCGGCGTGATAACTTGTCCCACAAGCACAAAGGTGTACGCAATTTGCCTTACTTAAAAGATGATGAAATTCGCGTTGGCGGAGGAGCAAATCGTTATCTTGTTGATAGTCGGTGACCAGCCGTTCGATGACGGTAGGAATTTCGTGAATTTCTTTGGCCATATAAGTATTGAAGCCATTTTTATCGGTTTGCTCGCTGAATGCGGTAAAGGGTTGCCAGTTTTTAGTAATTGGCTTGCCTAAATGGTAAAATTTAATAGCGTTAGTGGTGATTTCGCCAGTATCACCATCATTTAAGGTTATTAAACTTTGGACGGTCGGCGGAAAAGCTAGGAGGTCGCTGCTGAGATAGATGGTGTCGGCGGCTTTACCAATGTGCAAGGGAAGAGTACCGCGTTTGGCAACAAAAAAACCAGGTGCCGCAGTGATGTCGGTAGCCGCAAAAACGTATTGACCGTGTAAAAAATTATGTATATTGTGTTTGTTATGTTTTAATAAATACAATATGTTGGGGATGACTTCGGTATCGACGTCGGTTTTCAAGTTTATTTGCTTTTCCATAAGTTGGGTTCGGCAAGTAGCATAGTTTTCAATAATACCATTATGGACGACGGCAATTTGTTTGTTAAAGGAAACCTGTGGGTGGGCGTTTTTAAGCGTAACACCACCGTTAGTTGCCCAACGTGTATGACCTAAGCATAATTGAGTGTCGGGACGTGTTTTGATCTGGTTAGTTAGGCAATCAATATCGCCAAGGGCTTTGATCACGCGTAATTTATGCGCACTAGTACGGTAAACAATGCCGGCACTATCGTAACCACGGTATTCTAAAAGACGTAAGCCTTGTAAAGTTTGGGTAATTAAATTTTGTCCGCCCAAACAACCAAAAATTCCACACATGCTTTTATCTATGTTGCCAGTTCCAAAAATGTTTGGTATGTTGGTAATATGAGTGAAATAAAATTTCCGCATCGCATCGAAATTTCGGCACGGCATGTGCATTTATCGTTGGCTGATTTTAAGACCTTATTTGGGGCGGACGCGGCTTGGGAAAACGTCAAGGAGTTAAGCGTCCAAGGCGAATTTAAAACTAACTGCACCGTAACCATTGTTGGTCCGAAGCGCAATTTAGAGCGGGTGGCGGTTTTAGGCCCTTGGCGTGAACAAACCCAAGTTGAAATCAGCCTATCGGACAGTTATTTCTTGGGAATTCCTAATGTGCCGTGTCGATTAAGTGGTGATTTGGTCGGTTCGTCACCAGTGCAACTGGTGGGACCACGGGGAACATTATCCTTGTCCGCTGGGTTGATTATTGCTATGCGGCATATCCACGTAGACCAGGCTACGATGCAAAAGTACCATTTAGCGGTAGGGCAAGCTCTTGATCTTACTACCGACGGCCCGCGAGGAGTAACTTTTCATAACGTAATAGTTCGCGAATCCGCCGTAACGATACCCGTGGTACATTTAGATACCGATGAAGGTAACGCGATGACTGGAAAATAATATTTATTTGTGGTTTTCACATAATTAAGTTATACTTAACTTAGGTTTGGGGGAAAATTTGGGTTATTGGCGTAAACGCGTTTTTTGGTTACTGGCCTTGGTTGTTGGTATTGCCATGCTTAGTGTTGGTAGTGTTACGACGTCTGTAACGCCACCAGTTGGGGCGGTTTATGATCCCGGCTTGATTTCTGTCCCCGATGTTTATTCTTTTGTTCCCAGTGAATGGGCAATCGATGATGTAGTCACTGGCGTTTTTTTAACGCGTGCTACTAAGTACGGGGCAACGTATCACGGTAGTGTTACGGCAGACAAAATCATTGAAGACAATAAACTTAATAATTTTGACCCAACTTATACGGCGATGGTTAAACACAATGACGTTTGGGAGAATATTTTACCTGATGGCCAAGGGCAGTACACAAGCCCGTTTCGCATCGCTATTGATAGTGACAAACGTGGGGTTATTTGGTACTTAGACGCTGATGCTCCGGCGGCGGTTTATGGCGTCAAGTGTACTTATCAAGACCCAAATACGCTTAATGTTTATGAAGGAATTTTTAATGTGGTTTATACTGATAAATGGACTTATTTGTCACTGCACACCCAAGCTGGTGCAAATTACGTTACTGATTTTCGGGGTGGTGTTGATCGTACTTTAACCGTGCAAGTGGCTTTTAATGACGGTGCGACTACACCAACCTTGGAACCAATTAACCAAGAAATTGACGATAGTGGGGTAACTTACGGAGCAATACGTGCCAGTGAAACTATTGCCATCGATTCGTTACAATTCACTTTGAAAACTGTTAGTGGCGAAATTTATGATGGTAATATCAGCGCCCAGCGTTTACCTAATACTAACTGCGTGACCTTAATGTTTGAAGATAATTTGGCCAATGATACTTACGTTTTGCAGGTTGCGTCCGCGGTGAATGGTAAAATTTACGGGGCTTTGGTGATTAATAATGCTGGCGGTGCCGCCAGTATCAATTTGTCCCGTCTTTGGATCTTCTTGATGGCGGGAGGTGGTGTTTTGGTTCTGGTGGCGGCGGGTATGTTTTTCCTACCGTTAGTTGTGGCTAAGGTTAATGCTAATCGTGTTTACAAAGAAAATGCTCGGGTGGCGCGTATGAAAAATCCTGAGGCGTATGCAAATAAAAGTGGCACGTTGTTTCAACGTATACAGAGCAAACTACAAAATTGGGCGAACCGCAAGAAAAAAGGTGCTGTAACTAAGGTGACAGAAGAGGAAAAACCGCAGGAGGAAAGTGCACCGGCGCCAGCAAAGCCCAAATTTACCGATATGTTGCGCGAACGTCGGGAAAAACGTGACTTTGTTGGCAAGGGTGGTGAAAGTTCTGAAACCAAATCTGGGTCGGCAACTACTGAAAAATTGGACGAAAAACAAAGTTTTGCCTTTTTGCGTAACGATGATGACGACGAAATTGCGTCTTTCCATCAGGAAAAGAAAGAAGCACCTACGATTGAAACTGGTTCTTACGTAGAAGACGGTGTTACTTTTGCTAAACTGGACAGTTTACGGGACGAAAATGACGAAAATAAACAATAATTTAACGCCAACGCAACTATACGAACGGGCAGTGGCGTACATTCTACAAATGCCAAAGACTGAAAAACAAGTGCGGCAATGGTATAGCCGTAAAACCGCGGACGAAATCTTGATTGATGAGCACATTGCGCGCTTGAAAGATTACAATTTGTTGAATGACGTTGAGTACGCCAAAATGTACGTAGCAAGCAAGCGTGATAAAATGGGTAAAGTGATGATCAAAAATAAGTTACGGCAAAATGGAGTCGCACCAAGTATTATTGCGGCAGCGGTTGCTGAAATTGACGACCAACGTGATTTGGCGGTAAACTTAGTGGCTAAGTACTTGCGTAACAAAGAGTGTACGCCGGCGGTGAAAAGTAAGTTATTTCGTTGGCTATTAAGTAAGGGAATTGATTATGATTTAAGCACGGAGGTAATTGATGAATATTGGCATTGATATTGTGGACTGTGAACGTTGTGCCGGACTGATAACGGATAAAATTTTTGCAGCGGAGGAGTTGGCGTATATTCACAGCAAAAACAACGCGTTGACAACAGTTGCGGGCTTGTACGCGGCCAAAGAAGCTTATTTTAAGGCTTGTGGCACGGGCATTATTAAAAGTCAATTACCGCAAGTGATTATTGCTCATGATGAATTGGGTAAGCCTTACTATGCGGGGAACCCACGAATAACATTATCAATCAGTCACACTAAAACAACCGCCGTTGCCGTTTGCTTAATATTTTAGGATTTTCTCGCTTTTTATCGTATGTATAAGTATAATGCAAAACAAAGGTTATCCTGAAGAATTTATCAATCGCGTCCGTGATGCCAGTAATCTGGTAGATATTGCCAAAGGCTATTTGCCCTTGAAACAAAAAGGACAGGATTTTTGGGCATGTTGTCCATTCCACAGCGAAAAAACGCCCAGTTTCGCTATTAGTGCACCAAAACAGTTTTATTACTGTTACGGTTGTCACACCAGTGGTAATGTGTTTTCGCTGGTAATGAAAATGGAAAATTTGTCTTGGCGGGAGGCCGTCGAGTTCTTGGCTAAGAAAGCCAATATTGAACTACCACAGACTACGAATAATAGTGATTGGTTAAGACAACGGCAAAAAAAAGAAAAAATTTACCAAGCTTTGCTGTTGGCGCGTGATTATTATTGTCGGACTTTGCAACGACCGGCCAATCGTCCGGCGGTAGAATATTTACACCAACGCGGCATTGATGACGAACTGATTAAACTGTTTCACATTGGGTATAGTGACAGTTGGCAAGGAGTAGTGGACGACTTGAAAAGCCATGGCATCAGTGAGCAGTTAATGCAAGAAGCCGGTATTGTGGCAAAAAACGAGCACGGACGGGTCTGGGACGCACAGTTTGAACGTATTACTTTTGCTATTCACGATGTTTACGGTAATTGTATTGGCTTCACCGGGCGAACGATGAAAAAAGACGATAAATTAGCCAAGTACAAGAATACCGCCGAAACAATTGTTTTTAATAAAAGCAATATTGTTTACGGTGTTGACGTGATGAAAGAAAAAACGCGTGGGCAAAGCATGGCGGGGTTGATCGTCGTAGAAGGCAACGTTGACGAGATTGCTATGGTTAAGCACGGCTTTCCTAACACGGTGGCTTGTATGGGTACTGCTTTAACTAAGTTTCATGCCGGAGTAATGGCACGGTTTAGCCGAGTGGTATATTTGTGTCTAGACGGCGATGATGCGGGGCAACACGCAACTTTAAAATCAATCGATGTGTTGCAAGATGCAGGCTTGACCGTAAAAGTGGTGGTTTTACCCGCTGGCCAGGATCCTGATGAATTTTTGCAGACACACGGTGCTGACGCTATGCAAAAAATGTTGGCAAGCAGTATTGGGGGTATGGAGTTTAAACTAGATTATTTGCGCCGTCACAGCGATTTAACTAATCGTGTTGGTAAGGCGGAATATTTGAATCAAGCGGTAGGCTTATTGGCTACAATGGCAAGTTCGGCGGAACGAGAACTGTATTTACCCGATGTAGCAAACGCAGTTGGTGTAGCGGTGGAGGCAATTCGTAACACGCTTAATTCGCAACTTGATAAGGCGGTTAGACCCGCTAATAAGAAAGATGCCACAATATACAGTGGTAATCATATCCATGATAACCACAATAAGCCAAAGAGTACAATTCCTAAGAAAATTTTAGATGCCGAAATGGCCATCACTAAGGCAGTGTTGTACGATCGCGAATACGCCCGTGCATTGCCGAAAGCGGAATTGCCGTCTTTGCATAACCCGATTTACCAAAAAATTGTAACCGAGGACTTGAAACTGAAAGATATTTATGATATATTGGACGAAAAAGAGTTAGCCACCATTGAACCTTTATTGGGCGAACGTACAGGGCAAGCAGCTCAGGCCGAAGTCCGTGAATGGGAAGACTGTGTTAACTTATTAAAAATTGAGAAGTTAAAACAAACACTAAGTGACTGTAAGGGGGATATCGTGGCGACTAATAAGCTAATGAAACAAATTAAAGCGCTGGAAAACCTAAAACATCAGCAAAAAGTGGAGGATTGAAGAAAGTGGCGGAAAATAAAAAGCAAGTTAAAGATAAGGCACCTGTAACTAAAACAAAGGAGACTAAGGCGACCGCCAAAATGGCGGTGGTTAAACCCGTGAAAAAAACATTGCCGTCAAGTAAGGCAAAAGAAAATAACACTAAAAATGGTAAACCGGCAATTACTAAGTCGTCAGTTAAAGTGTCCGCAGTAAAAGCGACTAAGCCGGTAAAAACTGTTAAAGTTGCGGTAAAAAACAATACTACTGCGACCGTGCCACTGACCAAAATGGTAAAAACAAAGACACTGGCTGAAACAAGTAAGGATACTAAATCTAGTGGTGAAAAAATTACGAAAACCACAAAAAAGGTTAGTGTTGGTTCGGCAAAAAACAAAACGGTTAAGGCAAAATCGACCCCGGCGATAAGAAAAAGCAACGTAACCCCAACCAAAGATGTTGAGAAAAATAACCAAACGACAGTCGCCAAAGTCGAAACCAAGCCCACAACGTCAGTTACAACTGTGGGCGGCACAATTAACGAAATGCGTCCCGAAATTGCGGAATTGATCAATCGTTTATTGGAAATTGATAAAGGTCGGGAAATCAAGGAAGATAAACTGACGATGTTATTGATTGAGCGTGATGCAACCGCAGCCGACGTTGAACGGGCGAAAAAAATTTTGACAGACGCGGGGATAACGATTAAAAAAGTCACCGAAGATGATAAAATGAATTTGGATGCGATTGAGAAAATCATGTCCGAAGCGTCAGTTGATGACCCAATTAAAATATATTTGCGGGATATTGGTCGCTATAAACTTTTAACCGCCGAGGAAGAAGTTGAAATTGCTAAACGTATGGCCGACGGGGACGTGGAAGCTAAAGAAAAATTAAATCAAAGCAACTTACGTTTAGTAGTACATATCGCGAAAAGGTATGTTGATCGTACCCCCTTAAAATTGCTGGATTTGATCCAGGAAGGCAATTTGGGCTTAATGAAAGCCGTGGACAAATTTGATTACCGTAAAGGGTTCCGTTTCTCGACATATGCTACTTGGTGGATTCGACAATCAATCACGCGTGCTATGGCTGACCAAAGCCGAATTGTCCGGTTACCCGTGCACATGGTGGAAACAATTAACCGTTTGGCTAAGACTACTAAAGTGTTGCAACAGGAGTTAGGACGTGAACCAACCACCAGTGAATTGGCTGAACGCATGGAGGTCACGGAAGAAAAAATTGAAGAGATTCGGCGTATAAGTCAAGATACTACCAGTATTGATGCCCCTTTGGGTGAAGAGGGTGATGGTACGATTATGGATACACTTTCTGACCCGTCCATTATGCAACCGGAAGACAACACTTTCAAAGAGGGCTTGAAATCACAGTTAATGTTGATTATTGCTTCTTTAACCCCGCGCGAACAAAAAGTTATTCGCTTGCGGTATGGCTTAGACGACGGGCGACCACGTACTCTGGAAGAAGTCGGGCGCATCTTTGAAGTTACACGAGAACGGATTCGACAAATTGAAGCTAAGGCTTTGCGTAAATTGCGTAATCCTAACCGAACGCGCCGTTTGAAAGATTTTGTTGAAGCGTAATTTTTAACATTGCTTAAATTAACAGTGCGTGGTATCATGAAATATGAGCATCACAAAGTTGTTAGCAGCACAAAAGATTGACCGTGAACGGTTAGAACTTCTGCAAGCATTGGCTAAGGGCAGTGTCAAGGTGGAATTAGATAAGGCAAACCAAACAATTGCCGATTCTAAAAAAAACTTGTTGCAATTAGAGGCCGATGCTAAGAATTTGAAAGACAATTACGAAAAACTCAGTAAAATTATTACGGATACGGTGGCGTTAGTAAAAAAAGCCAACCAGACCAAAAGTCAGGACATGGGCGAGTATGGCGAATATTTATCTAAGTTATCACTTTTTGAAAGTCAATTAGCCGATATTGAACGGAAAATTATTGAAAAATCAGCGGCTTTTAAGAGTGCAACGGTTTCGGTAGTTAAAGCCAGTGAGTTCGTAAAGAAAAATTCACAAACTTACGAGCAACAAAAGCAAAAGGCGGCGGTTCAAATCAAAGATTTGGAGGCTAAATTTGTCGCGGCTACGCAAGGGATCGACGAAAAATTGTTGGCAAAGTATCAGGCAGTCCGTAAAAACAAGGCGGGAGATATTAAAGATGTTTTAGTACCTTTAACGGCTGATAAGCGTTGTCAAGGTTGTTACATGGACGTACCCGCCGCAATCACCAGTAAAATTTTGGCTGATGGTTGGGCAGTTTGCGAAGAATGCGGAAGGATAATTTATAAAGCATGAAAACTTTGGCGCGCTTTGCCGATTTTTACCAAACAATCAACGCAACCAGTTCGCGATTGGCAAAAGAAGCGATTTTGGCGGACTACCGTGATGACGACGCAATAAAAGAAATTTTGCAATTTTTATTTAATCCGTTTGTGGTCACTGGCATTAGTGCTAAAAAATTGACTAAATCAGTTGCGCCTGCGGGGCAAACTTGTGACAGTTTACACGCTTTGTTAGTTTATTTTCAAACTCACAACACGGGGCGTGACGAAGATATTGCGGTACTAAAAGATTTCGCTAACCCTTTACCCCCCGAACAACAAGCTTTGGTTTATGGTCTAATTAAGAAAGATATAACCTTGGGGGCCAACGAAAAAACTTTGAATAAAGTTTTTGGGGCAGGGTTCATTCCGGTATTTAACGTAATGTTAGCGGAAAAGTATGGCGAAAACCGCGATTACGTTGCGGGTAAAGAGTTCATTGTTACCGAAAAATTTGATGGTGTACGGTGTATGCTGATTTTTAATGACGCCGGTATGCCGACTTTTTTTTCGCGAGCGGGGAAGTCGTTTGATGACATGGTTGAACTTAGCTCTGAGGTGCAACAATTGGATCACGATTTGGTGTATGACGGTGAGTTGTTACTGGGTACAGACCAAGAAATTGACAGTGCCGACCTTTACCGTATGACTGTGAAAGTTACCGCCAAGGACGGGGAGAAGCGGGGGCTGATTTACAATGTTTTTGACGTTTTGCCGCGTCAAGACTTGTTAGCGGGATATTCGCCCATACCGTGTCGTGAACGCAAAGCAAATTTAAGTAAACAGCTATCAAAGTTGTCTTTACCACACATTAAAAACGTGCCCATCTTGTATCTTGGTGCTGAGGTGAGTAAAATTGATACAATTTGTGATGAATACACCAAAATGGGACGCGAAGGGGTAATGGTTAATTTAGCAGATGCACCTTACGAATGCAAACGCACCAAGAATTTATTGAAAGTTAAACGTTTTAATGCCGCCGACGTACGGGTGCTGGCTTGGGAAGAAGGGGCGGGAGCTAACCAAGGTAAGTTAGGTGCGGTTACTGTCGAATTTCTTGCTCCGGACGGGGAAAAATATCAGTGTAAGGTAGGTAGTGGCTTTGCCAAAGAAGAACGTGAGTATTTCTTTGCTAATCCATCGGCAATCGTTGGTCATATTATTGAAATAGGTTATTTTGAATTGTCTAAAAATCAAAACGATGCGGGGTATTCTTTGCGCTTTCCTACTTTTAAATGTTTACGTGACGACAAAGACGAAATTTCGATGCATTAACAGGGTGTAAAATTGTTTGTCATAGCAAAAAATAATGGTATAATTACTATTATGTTATATCCGAAAATTGAAGATTGTATTGCTAAGGCAGGGAATAGTAAATACGTTTTGGCGGCGATGGTGGCTAAGCGAGCCAAAGATTTAATTACGCGTAATGCGGGACAGTTTACGGTAGGCAAGGAAAAACAAATTTCTTACGCTATGCGGGAAGTTATGGATGGCCGCTTGTTGCCAGTTTTTGGTGCTAACCAAACGGCTAACGCTAAATAATTTATGGCTAAATACGCCCAAGTTGTCATTGACGCGGTGTTAAGTGATAACCAAAGTTGGGATTATACGATTCCGCCGACATTGTCGGTTACGGCGGGATCGTGTGTTACGGTACCGTTTGGTAAACGGGAAATTGATGGTTACGTGTTAGCGGTTAGTGATCAAACAAAGGTTGCGGAGGATTCAATTAAACCGCTGACGGCGGTGAAAACTGGTATTAGCATCAAGCCCGAGTTGTTGGCTTTATTACCGCAAATTTGTGCTAAGTTCAAACTGCGTTACATCGATGTTTTGAAACTGTTTATTCCCAGTGCGGTGCGGGGCGGTAAACCCAAACGCAATGGTGAACGGCGAATTCCCGAATATATTCATAAGGCCGACCACAAAGTGGTTTTGAATACGGAACAACAATACGCGGTTGAAACTGTTTTGGCGGGTGGAGAGCGTGTTTTTTTATTAAAAGGCGTAACGGGCAGTGGTAAAACCGAAGTCTATATGCACATAATCGAACGGGTTTTGGCAGCGGGCAAAACTGCGTTGGTTTTGGTTCCGGAGATCGGCTTAACTCCGCAAGTATTAGCCAGTTTTAAGGCACGCTTTGGTGATATTGTGGCAATGTTGCATAGTAAGTTATACGGCGGTGAAAAATTTGACGAATGGCTACGCGTAAGTCAAGGAGCGGCACGGATCGTTATTGGTGCTAGATCGGCAGTGTTTGCTCCGGTAGAAAATTTAGGCGCGATTATAATTGATGAAGAGCACGACGGCAGTTACCAAAGTGACAGTAATCCCCGTTATCAAACGCACGATATTGCGATTATGCGTGGTAAATGGCATCATTGTCCGGTCGTTTTAGGGTCGGCAACGCCTTCGATAGAAAGTTACTATTTGGCTAAACAAGGACAGTACCAATTATTAGAATTGACGAAACGAGCCAATGCCGTACCCTTGCCGCCGATTACGTTAGTTGATATGGCTCACGAAATCCGTTCGGGCAATGGCGGTATTTTTGGTAGGGAAGTGTTAGCGTCATTGTTGCAAACCTTAAAAGCTGGTAATTCGGCTATGGTGTTTTTGAACCGTCGTGGCTATTCACAAAGTGTGCGTTGTTTACAGTGTGGCTGGACGGCTAAGTGTGAAAACTGTGATGTTTCTATGGTCTATCACCGCGATGATGAGCAATTGAAATGCCATTATTGTGCGGCGCGGTTACCATTTCCACCACGCTGTCCGCAATGCGGTGGTACCTACCTTAAACATGGCGCTATGGGAACACAAAAGATTTGTGCTGAGTTAGAAAAATTGTTATCCCAAGCCGGATTGATAAACGTCCCGGTTTTGCGCATGGATACTGATAATACTCAAGGAAAAGGCACCTTAGTGAAAATTTTGGAAAAATTTGCCAATTCGTCACCGGCCGTCTTAGTAGGAACGCAAATGATTGCCAAGGGACACCATTTTCCACGGGTAGACTTGGTGTGCGTAGTTAACGCGGACGGTGGTTTTGTGGCTGACTATCGTGCCAGTGAACGTACTTTTGCTTTGTTGACGCAAGTAGCGGGGAGAGCAGGGCGAGAAATTGGTACAACCGGCAAAGTGTATATCCAAACCTACATGCCTAACCATTACGTTTATAAATTTGTGCAAAATTACGATTATCCCGGTTTTTACCAACGAGAGATTGCTGCCCGTCAAGCAACTAAGTATCCGCCGTACGCGACGATTGTGCGGGTGTTGGTATCAGGAACCGTTGATACTAAAATTATTGAAGTAATTAAAACTATGATGGTGCCTTTGCGTGACTATGATGCGCAACGTAGTGCGTTTATTTATTTGGGAGCAATGAAGTGTCCGTACGGCCGATTACAAAACAAGTTTCGCTACCAAATTTTGGCTCGCATTCGTCAAGATATGGCCACTGCTACAATTGATTTTATGGAACAAGTTGTACGCAACACAGAAACACAATCATTAGCGCGTAGTGTTAAAATCTTTTTTGAAATAAACCCAGCCAATTTGTCGTAAATATAGGTATGGTTCCGGTAGTGGTGGGGCGATCTAAGTCACAACGTAAAGTGCGTCGCAAAATGAAACAGCGACGTAAACAACGTCGCCTTGATATTCAAAAAATTGTTGTTAAAATACATAAAATTACCCCAAGATATTGTGATTTAACGTTGCTTTTGGCAGTTTTGGGACTGACAACCTTTGGTATTTTTATGATTTATTCAGCATCACATTACAACGCTACGGTTTATTATGATGACCCCTTTTATTACACAGTCAAACAGTTGATTGGTTTAGTAATGGGGGTAATTGGCATTGGTGTCATGTATTTTATTGATTACCATACTTGGCAAAAGTTGGCGTACTTGATTTTTGGAACGGCAGTATTATTGTTGGTGGTGGTTTTTATCCCCGGTATTGGTATCAACAAGTTAGGGGCAACTCGTTGGGTAGGCGTCGGTAGTTTTTCTTTACAACCCAGTGAAATCGCTAAATTTGCTTTCGTAATTTTTGCCGCCAAAATTTTTGCGTTGCAACCTAAGGTAAAGACCGTTATGCAAGCAACCGGAACGGAAACGTCATCTATAAAAGTAACTGACCGCCTGCCAGCACCACGCTGGTGGCAAATTATCGCCGTATTGGCGGCGGGTGGTCTACTGTGTTTGTTGATCATCTTAGAACCAAATATGTCGATTACCATGACCGTAGGCATTATCATGTTGGTGGTGTTGTTCTTGTGTGGCGTGCGGTTAAAGACTTTGGCGTTAATTCTGTTACCGGCTTTGGCTGCTGTGGCCGTGATGTTAGTGGCAGAACCATACCGGTTGAAACGTCTGTCGGCGTTCATCGACCCGTGGGCCAATCCCAAAGGGGAAGGTTTCCAGTTGATTCAAAGTCTTTATGGCATCGCTAATGGCGGTTTTTGGGGCGTGGGGTATGGTAACAGTGTGCAAAAAAATATGTTTTTGCCGTTCGCGGAAAGCGACTTTATCTTTGCCATTATTGCGGAAGAATTCGGTTTAATTGGTTGCTTGGGGTTGTTTGCGGTGTTCGGTTTGATTATTTATAAAATTTTCCGCATTGGTACGCAGTGCCGTGACTATTTTGGTCGCTATTTGTGTTTCGGCATTGGTACAGTCATCATGGTGCAAGCGGGGTTGAACTTCGCAGTATCGACCGGTTGCATTCCGCCGACGGGGTTGCCATTACCGTTTATTTCGTTCGGTGGCACCAGTTTATTGGTGTTCATGATGGCGATTGGCATCGTGCTAAATGTAGACAAGCAAAACAAAAAGATGCTATCCTAAGGCATGCCTTCACAAATTACGCATTTAGCGATTGCCAAACACTACTTGGCTTTGCACCCGCACCAAATTAAAGACGTGCAACGTTTTCTGGACGGCAGTGTCTTACCCGATTTGACGCCCGATAAGGCTGCCAGTCACTGTGGGGTACGCACCGAAAAGTACGACATCGTTAAACGCAATCGCGAAAAGGTTAACCCCGAATTGTACCGCACAACACACGCGATGAATGACGATTTTAATAAAGGCTGGTATTTACATTTATTGACCGATGACCAGTATTATAATTACTTTTTGCGGTCATATTTTGCCGGTGTCGATATGCAACAAGCGTCGATTGATATGTACGAAACTACGCAACGCGATAATGCGCATTTAATTGCTAAGTACGGCGTTGGTTATGCGGATACGACCGTCGCCCAAGCGTTAATTGACATCAATTTGGCCTACGACCATGAGCATCACCAACGTTACGGTTATGATTATCAGTTCACGATCCCGTATACGTTGGCGGAGCTGGACGCGTTTGTTGAGCAAATGGCTACCAAGCTGGTTTAATTTTGTAATTTATCAATAAAAAGAATTCCGTCCATGTGGTCCATTTCGTGACCGCAACAAACAGCATCGCGACCGTGAAAAGTTTGGGTGTGAGACTTGCCGTCGCGGTCTTGGTAGTCGATGGTTACTAAGTGTGGGCGGCGAACCCGACCGCTAATTCCCGGGCAGGACAGACAGCCTTCGCTGGACACGCGCGGATTTTTTGCTGTCTTGATTACCGGGTTGATAATTTCTACAATGCCGAATTCGTCAGTTAGTAGTACGGCCATGCGGTATAATACACCGACTTGGACGGCGGCGATGCCTACGCCATTGGCGTGCAACATAGTTTCTTGCATATCGTCCAATAAAGTATGTAAACGGGGTGAAAAATCCGTAACCAGTTTGCTGTGTTTGCGGAGTAGTGGGTCGCCTTCTTTAATAATCGTTAATCTTGCCATCGTTATTATTATAACACCAGATGTGGTGTCTGACAATTAAAAAATAAATATATATAGTATTTATTATGATAATAATAAATACAAGATATAGTTTTTGCCGAGTTGGGGGTAAAGTGTTATAATTATAAATATGAAGATTGTTTTTATGGGGACGCCGCAATTTGCTGCCGACGTGTTGGCGGGGATTTTGTCGCACCATGAAGTGGTTGGCGTGGTGACGCAACCCGACGCGGCGGTAGGTCGTGGTCAACAGGTGCAATTTAATCCCGTGAAGCGGTTAGCGCTGGCGAACGGTATTCCGGTTCTGCAACCGCCTAAAATCAGTTTGGATTTGGAACCGTTATTGGCTTGGCAACCCGAAATTATTGTGACCTGTGCTTTTGGTCAAATTTTACGCCAAAATGTTTTGGACGCGGCGCCACACGGGGTAATTAACGTTCACGGCAGTTTATTGCCACGCTACCGTGGGGCGGCCCCAATCCAGTGGGCGGTGATTAACGGTGAAACGACCACGGGCATCACCATTGCGCAAACCGAGTTGGGGTTAGACTGTGGGGCGATTATTCAGCAAGTTACTACACCAATTGCCCCCAAAGAAACCGCGGGCGATTTGTTTGCCCGGTTACCCAGTATCGCTATTGAGGCTTTATTAACCGCGTTGGACGCCATCGCGCACGGCACGGCAACCTTTACCCCGCAAGACGACCGTCAAGCCACCAACGCCCCGATGTTGAACAAGACTATGGCCAAAATTGATTGGCACCAAGACGCGACTAAGATCGCTAATTTGGTGCGCGGTTTGAACCCGTGGCCAGTAGCGTACTTTAATTTGGCTGGTGCGTCCGTAAAAGTTTACGCAGCAACGGCAGTAGATGGTAATGCTATCGCCGGAACGGTGGTAAATTGTGACCCGAAAAACGGCTTGGTGATTGGTTGTGGTCGTGGTTGTTTGCGTATTGACCAATTACAATTAGCGGGTAAAAAGGTTACCACTGGGGCGGCCTTTTGTAACGGTCGTGACCTTAAAAACGTGAAAATTGACGGGTAGTGGAAAATATGGGCAAAGTAATTCTAATTTGTGGAAAAATTGCCTGTGGTAAAACATACTATGCCAATAATCTGGCGCAAAAAGTAAAAGCCATAATTTTATCTTGTGACGAAGTTACTAGCAGGTTATTTGCTAACAATTTAGGTTACAAACACAACCTTATGTCGAAAAATATTCAGCAATACTTGCTTAAAAAATCTGTGGAGTTAGTCAAATTAGACTGTAACGTTATTTTAGATTGGGGATTTTGGACAGCCGAAGATCGGCAATACTTGCGTAAATTTTATCGGTCGCAAGATATAGCCTGTGAATGGCATTATCTGGCGATTGATGAACGTTCGTGGCGAAAAAACATTGAAGAACGTAACCAGCAGGTTTTGGCGGGTAATGGTGGTTCCGCATTCTATGTCGATGACGGACTGATGAAAAAATTATTGTCCCAATGGAAAACTCCCTGCCAAGACGAAATTGATGTGTGGTATACCGTTAAACGGTAAACTATTTCCTAAGGTGGGCGGTAATGATGGTGAAACAGCTGGCGTTAATCGTGATGATAATTTGGTCGCTGGCACAATACCAATTTTTGCCTTGGTGTGAAATTTTGCAGCGCGGATTTAGGATTTGGTCATGACAAAATTTCACCACGTCGTTGGTAGCTAGGTTAAGATTATTTTTAATTCTTGCCGCGCCCATAGGGGTAGTGTGCAAGCGGTCAAGGTTGGCGAATAACGTCGCTTCATTCATTTGCTAAACAACCTTTTTCGGTCTTATGGGCAAAATGTCGCCACAAGAGAAAAACAGCAATTGCCGAGTAGGTTACGGCAACCGTGATGATGGTGGGTGTGGTAAAGACGGCGGGTGAGACAAAGCAAAAGGCGATACTGCAACAATCGACTAAGAGATGGGTAGTAACCGCTAGCCACAGATTGTTGGATCTTTTGTAAATTACACCTAAGATTATACCTAAGGCAATTGTCCAAATAATGCGGCACACGATGGTGAGTGCGTTTTGCCCAAGCATGCCGAAAATATGACCCAACCCAAATAATAATGAAGCAATAATAATCGCCAGCAACGTGGCGTGTTTGGTTTTGTGAGCAATTCTTTCAATGATATTCAGTAACAAGGCGCGCACGTACAATTCTTCAATAACACTAACGCCGATGTAATATACTAAGCCTTCGACAATGATTTTTTCTGCTGACGGGGTGTAGTTGAAGTGACCAATTAAACCTAACGAAAAAACCAGTGCCGAAACGGTAATTAGCATTATCATTGGTAATAAAAAGGTACGCCAGCCACTCCGGAAATTGGTTAGCCCCATGGCTTTGAAAAGATTGGGACATAGGTAGCGCAGGGCAATTAAACTGCCGGTAATGACTAACCATTGGTTGATCATAATGGTGAAAATAATGGGGGTGATATCGGTTACGTTAATATTGACAAATAGCACAGCCGGGAAAGCGGTAATGTCCATTATGGTCATGCACACGCAAATAATACTGGCCCAAATCACTTCTTTGGTGGGAATTAGCGGTTTTTCTGGCCCTTTTGGCGTATGATTCATGATTGTAATAATTTAACCCGTAAACCAATGTCCGACAAGTATTTTATGGTCGGCACGCTAATTACCTTGCGAATTGGGGTGTTTATTGGTACAATAGACCCAAGATGCAGTATTTGTACGATTTGAACTTAGCGGAATTGCAACAAGCCTTGATTGCGCACGGGGTACCGAAATTTCACGCGGGGCAAATCTTTACCGCGTTACACCAAGGTGTGGCGGTCGACGATATTACCAATATCAGTAAGGACTTGCGCGCGTGGTTAAAGCAAAATTACCGTTGCGACTTGCCAACCATAGTGACGGAAAAGCGGTCGGTTGATGGGACAAAAAAGTACCTTTTGTCGTACCAAGACGGTGAACGTACGGATTTAATCGAGTGTGTTTTTTTGACCCAAAATTATGGTAATACGGTTTGTGTGTCGACGCAGGTTGGTTGCCGTATGGGGTGCCAATTTTGCGCCAGTGGTAAAAACGGGTTAGTGCGTAACTTATCGGCCGGCGAAATTTTGGCGGAAGTCATTTTGGTGAATAAATTAAACGCTACCGATAAGGTTCGAGGCGTAACCAACATAGTGTTGATGGGGTCGGGTGAGCCGTTAGACAACTTTGACAATGTGATGCGTTTCTTGGCGTTGGTTACCAGTGCGGACGGCATCAATATCAGCGCCCGTAATATCAGTTTATCGACTTCGGGGTTGGTACCACAAATTAAAAAGTTTGCCGACTTGGGTACCCAAGTTAATTTGTGTATTTCATTACATGCCCCCAACGACGTTTTGCGCCAGCAAATTATGCCAATTGCCAAGCGGTATAGCGTGGCAGAAATAATTGATGCCGCGAAATATTTTTTTCAAAAAACTCACCGGCGGGTAATCTTTGAGTATTCCTTAATGCTGAAAGACGGCGTTCCGTTCAACTGTAACGTAGCGCAAGCCCGCGAATTAGCCAATTTAGTGCGTGGTTTTCCCGCCCATATCAATTTGATTAACCTTAATCCGTTGCGGTTTGCGCCCGGGGCGGTCTTAACGCCACCCAGTCGTCCCGTCGCGATGGCTTTTATGGACGCAGTAATCAAAAGTGGGGTTTCGTGCACGATGCGAAAAAACAAAGGTGATGATATCGACGGGGCGTGTGGGCAATTACGCCTGCAACATTTGGCTAATTTACCAAGTCAAAGTTAAGTCCATAATCATCATGACCACAAAACCAACCGTAAAGCCGAGCGTACTCCAACTGCGGTTTTCTTTGGCAATGTCAGGAATCAGTTCCCCAATTACGACCGTCAGCATGGCGCCCGCGGCGAAAGTTAATAAGAACGGTAAGATACTGCGTACCGCCATGGTAATGAAAAAACCAATCACGGCGGCAATGGGTTCGACGATGCCACTGGCTTGGCCTAAAAAGAACGCTTTGCTTTTTTTCATGCCGTCACGGTAAAGTGGTACCGATACGGCTAGGCCGTCAGGAAAATTTTGGATACCGATCCCGACCGCTATCATGATTGCCGTTAATAAATTACTGCCGGCCAGACCCATAGCGAAACTGCTGAACCCGACACCAATAGCTAAGCCTTCGGGAATATTGTGCAGGGTAACAGTGCTGAAAAGCAGTATACTACGTTTTTTATCGTCGGCGTGGGGTAATTTTCGGTCTAAAATCAGGGAAGTTAGTGTGATGAATAAACCACCTACCAAAAAACCAAGGCTGGGTAAAAGCCACGATAGGTTTGGCCAAAGTTCGTTTGCTAAGTCGATTGCGGGCAAAGTAAGTGACCACAAAGCCGCCGCCACCATAATACCGGCACTAACACCTAACATGATGTCAAGAGCTCGTTTATTGATGTCTTTATCTTTGAAACAAAAAACAACTGCCGCCCCCAGTACGGTGGCTAGCCAAGCAAAAAGTGCCGCCAGTAGCAGGAGAACAACGGGTGGAATTTGTGCCAAATTGTCCATTATCTTTATCTTATGTTGGAAAATCACTTTCTGTTTATTGGCATGGTATGCTATAATCCTCTAGGAGGGTAAAATGCAAGTTTCAATCTCAATAGAACCATATCTAGGGTTAGATATGTCGATATTAACCCAATATCTTGATAAAATTGTTCGGTTAAAGACTACACAGTTACCAAATTTAAGTATTCATTTTGATTATTTCAAGCCAAACGAAACCGTTTTGAATTTACTGAGTAATTACGCTGACCGCATTGATATTTATGTCCATTTAATGGCACCAATGCCACTGGGTAATCAAAATTTTAAAGTAGTTTCTTTGGATGCAACACAGTATCCCGCGTATGGTGACGAACGACAAGGTATTGTCTTTGACTTGGGGTGTGACGTGTATGGGTACGAAGATCTAATTCGTGCTACCAAATATATTACTATTATGACGGTTAAGTGTGGTAAATCGGGTCAAAGTTTTAATGAATCGGCGTTGGCTTTGGTCCCGAAAATTCGGGCTTTGAATCCGCGAGCGGTCATCACTGTCGATGGGGGTGTTAACGAAACTAACATATCTTTATTAAAAAAAACTGGTGTGGATATTGTAGTAGTTGGCAATTATGCCCGTAAAGCCTACGAAACCGGAACTTTGGCAATTTCATTAAATAGGTTGTTGCGTGATTAAATTTACTGTGTTATAATCAAAGTTATGAGCAGAGTATGTGATTTGTGTGGAAAAGACAAACTGGCGGGTAACACTGTGTCGCACAGTAACCGTCGCGCACCGAAAAAAAGTGTGCCTAACTTACAAAAGGAAACTATCGTTTGTGACGATGGGGCAAAAGTGACTTTGAAAGTTTGCACTAAGTGCAAAAAAACCTTAAATAAAATCGGGTGATGCTTGATGGCAATCAGTACCTCTAATTTATACGGCAATATCGCTATTTCGCGTAAGGCAATCCGTTCCGTTGCGGGGATTGCGGCTTTGGAATGTTATGGCGTATGGGGTGTCGGTAATAAACGTGTGGTGCGTAATGCTGCCAGTGAATTTCGCATTAAAAATGGTGTTCGGGTTTGGGTCGGCAAAAACAAAGTTGGTATTTATATTGACTTGCTTTTGTGTTTCGGTGTGCCAATCGACGCTATTATTACCTCGGTTCGTAACGCAATTAAATATAAAGTGGAAAATTTCAGCGGAATGGAAGTGCTTTTCGTTGATATTCGCGTAATGGGGATTCGTAAATAAAAGGAAAATTAAAATGAGTAACACTAAAACAACAGCAAAAACCACTAAAAAGTCTACTAATAATAAAACTGCTACCACTAAGTCGGCCAGTCCCGTTAAGGATAAAAAGGCAACCGCCATTACTACCTTAAACGGCAGCACTTTGAAAAAAATGTTCATTGGTGCGTACAATTTGTTAGATAAGAACAAAAATTTTATCAACAGTTTGAATGTTTTCCCCGTGCCGGACGGTGATACTGGCTTGAATATGAGTTTAACGTTACGGTCGGCTATCACCGAAGTCGAAAACATTAATACCAACAACATGGTAGAACTGACCGACGGCATTGCTCGTGGGGCTTTGAAAGGCGCCCGCGGTAACAGCGGCGTTATTACCAGCCAAATCTTGAAAGGTATGATGTCGGTGTTTGGAAAAGGCAACAATGATAACAAAATTACTACCAAAATTTTTGCTCAAGCCATGACGGAAGGAGCCAAAACCGCTTATTCAGCGGTTACTTTGCCGAAAGAAGGCACGATTTTAACGGTTATTCGCGTAATGGCAGAAGAAGCCGAAAAGATTGCCCGTAATACCACGGATTTTATCGCTTTCTTGCAAAAAGTTATTGATGCTGGGGAAATGATTTTGTCAAAAACACCCGACATGTTGCCGGTTTTGAAAAAAGCTGGGGTAGTTGATGCGGGCGGTCGCGGAGTGATTACCATTTTTATGGGTTGTTTGGCGACTTTGCAGGGTAACTTAGAGTTGATGGAAGTGAAAAACGACAAGGATACCACTGTTTTCCGAGATACAGCAGATGAAGTTGCTGAAATTGAAGATATTAGCGAAATTGAATTCGCCTACTGTACCGAATTTTTTGTGGTTAATATGAAAAAGACGACCACAACTGCTAGCATCGATAAATTCCGCGTTCGCTTAATGGAATTAGGTGACAGCGTTATTTGTGTCGGTGACTTAAACATGATTAAAGTGCATGTACATACGAACACCCCGAACTTAGCGTTAGGTGCGGCGTTGGAGTTAGGTGAAATTACCAAAATTAAGATTGAAAATATGTTGGAACAAAACCGTGAATTGCGTAACAGCCGTAATATTCCCGATAAAGAACAAGGTTTGGTCATGGTGGCAACGGGTGAAGGTATTCGGGCTTTGTTACGTGACTTGGGAGTGGACTTCGTGATCAAAGGTGGACAAACCAGCAACCCCAGTGCGGAAGAAATTGCTACGGCA
Organism: uncultured Eubacteriales bacterium; assembly: GCA_948695535.1. Classification (GTDB taxonomy): domain Bacteria; phylum Bacillota; class Clostridia; order Christensenellales; family UBA1242; genus RGIG8050. The sequence continues at coordinate 34,183 of CAPRTS010000003.1, forward strand.
TGTGACCGCGTGCACGCGAAAAATGTTTTTGTGTTCCCCAACAACAAGAATATTGTCTTGGCGGCAATGAATGCCCAGTCGTTAACTAAGAAAAACATTGTGATTATCCCGACCAGTAGTGTTTGTGAAGGTATCGCAGCGGCAATTGCGTTCTCGCCTGATTGTACTATTGAAGAAAATACACAAACGTTTTTAACAACGATTAAAGCGGTGGTTTCGGCATCGGTAACCTATGCAGTACGGGACACCAAAATGGATAATTTGGATATTAAAAAAGGCGATATTATCGGTTTAGACGAAAAAGCCATAATCGCCAAAGGTAAGAACCCGGCCGAAGTTGCTGTTAAACTGTGCGAAAAATTAGTTACCGAAGAAACTGGTTCGATCACTTTGTATTTTGGTGAGGAAGTTAAAGAAAGTGATGCTACTGCTGTTGGTGAAAAAATTCAAAATAAATACCCGGCAACTGATGTTACCGTAGTCAACGGGGGACAAAGCATTTATTATTATTTGTTGGCTATTGAATAATTTAATTTTCGACAAATTTTGCACAAAGTTGCTTCATAGAGTTGGCTATGAAGCAATTTTTAACCAAACTTGAAATTGGTGAACAAACGGTAATGGTTAGTGGTCTTTACCACAACAGTAAGTTGGTACGTCCGCAAGGTTTGTTTTTCGCGTTGTCGGGGGCAAGTTATATTGCGGAGGCGGTAGACAATGGCGCAACGGTGGTCATCACCGAAGTTGGGGTCGAAGTTCCCCAATCGGTCACGCATATTGTGGTTGATGATGTGCGCGAAAGTATGGCTTTGGTGAGTAAACAATTTTATGGTAACGTAGTCGATCAAATGCGTGTGACCGGGATAGTTGGCACAAACGGTAAAACTACCACTGCGTATTTAGTACGGCACATTTTAGAAATGGCCACGGGAAAAAATGTCGGCTTAATTGGCACAACCGGAATTTATGGTGCGGGTCAACAGTGGAATGGTGTTACCACCTTAACAACTCCTGATCCTATTGAATTGCATCAAGCGTTGTCCGCGATGTACCACAACGGCGTTCGTGATGTGGTTATGGAAGTTTCGGCACACGCTATTTATTACCGCAAAGTAGCAGGGATCAGTTATGCGGGGGTGATTTTTACCAATATTACGCAAGACCATTTGGACTTTTTTCAAACCTTTGAACACTACAAAAATACTAAAATTCTATTTTTTCGGGAATTAAAAACAGGCACAGTGGTCATCAATGCGGACGACAAATACGGTTTGGCGGTGGCGGACGCCGTGCGTAATAAACCAATGGTTAAAGCAATTTCTTATTCCTTGAGGCAAGATACGATTGTGGGTACTGCGCAATGGGCGTTTGTTGATCAGGTCAAACTGACGGTAACGGGTAGTGATTTTAATCTAAGCAAAGTTGGTGCTTGTCATTTGGCCTTGCCGGGTTTGTACAATGTTTACAACGCCGTTGCGGCCGCCTTACTGTGTAACGACTACGGAGTAAAATGGCCTTTGGTGCAAGAAGCATTAAGCACTGTATCGGCTGTGCCGGGGCGTTTTAATACTTACAACATTAAAGGAGTAACCGCGATTATTGATTACGCTCATACGCCGGATGGGTTGGAAAAATTACTGACCAACGCCAAAGCCTTATTACCGGCGAAAGCTCACTTAACCGTTGTTTTCGGTTGCGGTGGTGACCGTGATCGCAGTAAGCGCCCGTTAATGGGTAAAATTGCGGCACAAATTGCCGACCACGTTGTCTTGACCAGTGACAATCCTCGTAACGAAGAACCCGACGCAATTATTGACGAAATTGAACGCGGTATTGTGACTATGGATGTAGCACACATGACTGCCAATTTGGACGGTACAGTTAATCAGCACGTACGTTTTGTGGATCGTGTTCAAGCCATCAATTACGCAATTGAACACGCTGCGGTCGGCGACATTGTGGTTATAGCGGGTAAAGGACACGAAAACTATATTGATATTAAAGGGCAAAAAATTCCGTATATGGACCGCAAAGTGTTAGATAATATTTTACGGGGGTAAATGCGGTGGTTATCAAAACCGATTTGTGGTTAGTGTTATTGTCGTTTGTGCTGGCATTGTTGTGCGGTTTTATTTTTGTGCCACTTTTACAACGCTTAAAAGCGGGCCAGTCAATTTTGCGTTACGTTGAATTGCACGCGAACAAAGCGGGAACCCCAACCATGGGCGGTATAATCTTTATTTTGCCAATTGTCAGCGTCGCGGCTGTCTTGGTTGATTGGCAAACTACGCCCTTAGCAATTATGTTGATAGTTGCCAGTTTTGGTTACGGGTTAGTTGGCTTCTTGGATGATTTTTTGAAAATTAAACACCACCAAAATTTGGGCTTGCGGGCTTATCAAAAAATTATTGGCCAGTTAGGCATCGCGTTGTTGGTGGCGTGGTTTTATACGCGGAGCAATCCTGCTGGTGAAATTTGGGTGCCGTTTTTTAACTGTTATTGGCAGATCGGCGGCGTTGGTATCTTTGCGTTAACCTTGTTAATTTTGGTAGCCACCACCAATGCGGTTAACTTGACGGATGGTCTTGATGGTTTGGCCGGTAGTACCAGTTTAGTTTACCTATTGTTTTTATACGCACTGTTATCCTTAACGGATTGGGGTGATGAAATTGTCATTATCAGTCACATAATTGCGATTAGTATTGGCAGTTTGGCGGCCTATTTGCTTTTCAACACCAAAAAAGCATCCGTTTTCATGGGTGACACAGGGTCGTTATTTTTGGGTGGTTTAATTGCCATGGTTTCGTTATTCAGTGGTTTAGGGTTAGTTATTGTCGTGTTGGGCATTATGTTCGTGTGGTCAGCGTTAAGTACTATGTTGCAAGTTGCTTTCTTTAAAATAACCAAAGGTAAACGCATTTTCCGTATGGCACCATTTCATCACCATTTAGAGCAACGCGGTTGGCAGGAACCAAAAATTGTTGCTTTATACGTCATGATTACCGCGGTAATGGGCGTGGTCTTAATCTTGTCGTTAATGTATGTGTAAATAATGATGTGCATATAAATGGGCTATGAAAGCCAAAATAATCGGTTATGGTGTCAGCGGCAAGGCAGCAGAAAGCTTTTTAGCGGCGCGACAAATTGAAACCGTAGTGGTTGCCGATGCCGAAGAAGTAGTTCCGTTGGATTACGATTTTTGTGTACTATCTCCAGGTGTTCCATTAGCCAAAGTTAAAACGGAAGATGTTCCGGTTGTCGCCGAAGTTGAGTTACCTTTTTATCTTGATAAAAATATTAAACCACGTTGTGTAATTGCCGTGACGGGTACTAATGGTAAAACGACCGTAGTTAAACAAATCACGCAGATGTGCCAAACCGCGGGTAAAGCGGTGGTAATGTGTGGGAACGTCGGTGTACCGGTTTCGCGGGTTGCCGAACAACTTAATGACCACATTGCCGTTATTGAAGTGTCGTCCTTTATGTTAGAACAGACACAAATTTTGCGACCGCAGATCGCAGTGTTAACTAATATTACGTCGGATCATTTAGACCGTCACCAAACTATGGCGGAATACGTGCGTTGCAAGCAACAAATTGTGGCAAATCAAAAACGTGGTGACATTTTAATCGTGAATTGGGACGATGCTAATGCACGTGCCGTAGGACAAGCGGTGGCCAAGACTCGCGTTACCAAAGTAATTTGGTACAGCACAAGCGAACCCGTCACGGGCTACTATGTGCGCAAAGGACAAATTTACGAACGTTTAGGGTGGCGAACGCGCTCGCTTTTTGCCGCCACTGACTTGGGTGGTATGCCACACACCTTGTCAAACGCGTTAGCCGTAGTGGCGGTAGGCCGACGGTTAGGTGTACCTTTGTCGGCAATTAAAACTGCAACCCGTTACCGTGAACAAGAACACCGGATCGCTTTGGTTGCCGATCAGCAAGGGGTGGCTTACTACGACGACAGTAAGGCCACCAACATGGCGGCGACCATAGCGGCAACGCAAGCCTTTCAATTACCGGTTTGTTTGATTTTGTGTGGGCTAACCAAGGGACAAGATTATCACGAATTATTTAGTGCTTTGCCAGCAACCGTGCAGAGTATTATTGTGTTCGGGGCTTGTCAAGAAACCGTTACCGCGGTTGCCAGAGAAGTCGGTTTTAAGGCAGTGTATCCAGTGCCTGATTTAACTGCTGCTGTGGCTAAGGCAGCAAGTATAGCACCACGTCCCGGCGTAGTACTATTTAGTCCCGCAGGTAGTAGTTTTGACCAGTTCCACGATTACGCTGCCCGGGGTAACGCTTTCCAAACTGCGGTACGTAATTTAGTTATGGTAACGCCACAATGTTAGCGCCCAATTGCTGTAAATCCTTAACAATGTCTTGGTGACCACGGGCGATATAATCGGCGTGGTCAATAGTGCAAGTCCCCTTAGTGGCCAAGGCAGCAATAACCAAAGCAACACCACCGCGTAAATCCGTAGCGTTTAACTTTGTTCCCGTGCAAACGGCGGGGGCTGGTACTCGGTAAGCACTGGGACAAAGGTTCGGGGTTGGTTGGGCTTGTAACTCGGTAACGCCGCAAATGTGGGCTTGGTTGCCTTGGATAGTAATTTTGGCACCTAATTTAATCAGTTCTGGTAGGTAGCGAAAACGATTTTCAAAAAGATTTTCGGTGATAGTACTGCGACCGTGTGTGAGTGCCAGTAGTACGCAAAATTGACTTTGTAAATCAGTTGGGAAACCCGGGTAGGGAGCAGTATGAACCATAAAATTATGGTGGCGGCGACGTTTAGCAATAATGTGTAAAGTATCAGTCGAAGTCGTAATTTTGGCACCAAGTAACTTCAATTTATTGATTAAATTGACGTTGTGAGCGGGAACAACGTTGCGTAAAATTACGTCCCCACCAGTCGCTGTGACAGCGATTAAGTATGTTCCCGTGTTGATGCGGTCGGGAATTGGAGTATAGTCGGTACCGTGTAATTGGGCGACACTGGTGACCGTAATGGTGTCGGTACCGGCGCCGGTTATTTGGGCGCCACATTGGTTTAAAAAATTACAAAGGTCAACAATCTCCGGCTCTTTGGCAACGCCAATAATTTGGTAAGTGTTACCCGCACAACCTAAGGTTGTGGCTTGAATAATGTTTTCGGTAGCCCCGACCGATGGAAAGTCTAAGGTCAGTACAGTGGTACGACGTTTGGGTTTGGGGGTGTAGGTCGCAGTAATAGTGGTGGCTGAAGTTTTAATTTTAACCCCAATTTGTCGTAGTAAGTTAAGGTGCAAATCAATGGGGCGACTGCCGATCGAACAACCGCCGGGATAAGGTAATTTAACGGCACCTAAGCGTGCCAACAAGGCGCCCATAACAAAAATGCTGCCACGAATTTGTCGGGCGGCAGTTGCGTCAATTTGGTGCGTAGTAGGTCGTTGCACGTCAATTTTAACGGTATCACTTTGGCGATGAATGTGGCACCCCAAGCCAGCTAAAATATGTAGCATTTGCCGTAGGTCGGTAATTTGGGGCACGTGACGCAAGCGTACACTGCCGTTAACCATTAAGCACGCGGTCATAATTGGTAATAGACTATTTTTGGCACCATCAATAGTGATTGTGCCATACAATGGGCGACCGCCTGTGATTTGTATCTTCGACATTAATTCATATTATGTTTGACCACGCGGTCAGTGTGACTTATAATTTAATTGATGAAAAGTAAGGTTTTGTTGACCATGCTGATTATCCTGGTTGTCTTGGCAGGACTTGGCATTATGTGCGGTACCATTTTTGTAGTGCGTGATGTCGAAGTTGTTGACGCCAATCCCGCGACAATTTTGTCGGCGGAAGAAAAAAACAACATTGTTACTAAAACTGAATTACATGGCAAAAATATTTTGTTCAGTATTAACCAAAACAAGATTAAAGCCAATATTAAGGCTTGTGATCCAATGTATAAAGTCCACAGTATTAAAACTGAATTTCCTAACAAAGTGGTTATCAAAATTTCGCGGCGCGTACCAATTTATTGGGATCAGGTTAACAGCAAATATTATGATGCGGACATGTACGTTGTTAAGGAAATGGGGACAACGCCAACCGATTGCGTGGATATTACGGGAGCCAATTTGCAATTAAAAGAAGACGTGAATTATGGTGACCTTGCTGTGGGTAAAACCAGTACCGATAACCGTAAAATTAACCAATTAAAACTTGTGGCGGCTTATTTCCCAACTTTAAGTGGGTTTACGCTTAAATATAATGACGATGCCGCACACGTCGGTGGCAAGTTAATTTGCTTACATCTTACCGTGGCTTATGGGGTGACTTTTGAACTTAAAACCATGGCTGACGATGACTTTGCGCACCTGTTGGCGTTTGTGAATACGGTTTATCAAAACGAAGCTAAACAAGCGACCGGTAATTACAAAGCGATGTATCACCAGTCGGGCAAATGTACCGTTAAATACACCGATCTTGGCGGTAATGGAGAAAAAACTTATGTTGAAAAATAATGTAGCAGTCATTTATTTTGACGATATGCAGATAGTGGGACGTATCGCGTCCGTGTCTTATGGTAAGGCGATTACGCCGTTGGTTACCATACGTAAGGATTACAGCGGTATCATGGACAATGTTTTTACTGACCGCGAAGAGTTTAAGGCTACGTTCAGTGAAGTCTTAACCGAAATGGTGGCGGGGGTTAATCGTCTGCCGACCGTACTTTATATTGGTGTGCCAAATCAATTCTGCCATGTGGAGACACAAAGCAGTGAAATTGAGTTTGACCGCATGACTAAGGTTAACAAGCACCATATTCAAGCCTTGTGGGAAGATGCTCAATTTAATACCGAGCACCGCGAAGTGATCGCTAAAAAGGCTTTATATTTCAAATTAGAAGAATACGAAGATGTATTATTAGATGCGATTGGTGTGGCAACGGTGGGTTTATCGATGGTCGCCAGCGTGATCTCGGTAAGTAATGAATTGCGCCCAGTAATCAATAGTACGGCCGTTAACCGCTTAGGTTTTACCGATTTTGCTTTTGTTAATTTGGCGGACGCAGAGTTATTTATGATCCCCGAAAAAGATCGTGACGCGGGCTGCAGTTTAATTCGTAGTGATTTCTTTTCGACTTCGGTGGCAAACATTATCGGTGATGGGGTAACGCAATTATCGCACTTTAATCTTGGCATGGGGCATTTAGTCAGTGAAATTGCCGATAACTTTGGCTTGGATTACGAATCAGCACGACAATTGTTGTTACGGGCGACACCAACTTACGAAATGTTGTTGGAAGAAACATATACCGCCAATGGTGATACCATTCCAGCGGGAATTTTTAACGAATTTATCGCCAAAAGAATTAACGAATTTGGTAACCGTTTGTCGAACTTTGATACCGCACGTATCGTTTATTTGTCTGGTGGTAATTACGACCAGATTTACGGTATCAGCAGTGTTTTAGCCAATATATGCGAACGCCGTTTTTATCAATGTCAAGATGTTTTGAACGGAGCAACCAGTTATCCAGAAAATACATTAAACGCCTTGATTCGTTTCGTCGTGGCGAAAAATAGTTGATTTTTTTTGCGTTAGGGTCTTGAAATTTATAAAGTAATAGTTTACTCTTTTAGTAAAAATAAAGGAGAAATTATTATGTATGATACATTTGCACAAAGTGAAGCCGAATTCGCCTCAGCCTATTTGAGTTACAAATTGGAACGTGGTGGCGCCCCGTTTGCCAGCCAAGACGAATTGCTGGGGGCGGCTTTGGCCTTTGCCAACACTCATGGTTACGGGGAATGTTTCCCTAAACTGAAAAAATTTATGTTTAACGATTTTGCGACCGTAACCACTCAGTTGCAAGATTTAATTAGTAATGAAAACGGGGACGCGAAAAAAGTTGGAGTAATTCGCTATGGTAATAAATTATTGCCGACTTATGATTTCCGCGATATTGGTGATGCCGCCAGTGCAGTACCATTTATGCATTATTTAAGTCATCATGAATTTCCTACGCCAAAAGAAGTCAACTATGGGGCAGAAATTAATCCGCAGTATCGTTTTAACGCGGCGGCAGGTGCCGAATATTTGACGGACTTTTTAGCGGATAAGTTTGCTGCCTACGAAACTGAACATGGTAAAGGCACAGCAACGACCGTGCAATTGAACAATGGTTACGCGAATAGTGGAAAAACATTACGCGTCCTGGAAAACAAGGCGTTCTTCCAAGGTTTTAACCAAGTAGCCACGCGTTTCTTGGCAGATTTGATGACGAATAACGATGGCTTTGCCCAAATTTCCAACCAAGCAGGTGGCAATTTGGCTTACAATAACTGGTGCCGTTTATTGGCCGGATTCCCCATTTTACAACGCTTTATACGGAATGTTGATGTTGATGGTAAGGAATTTACTATGACGTTGACTCCGCAAAGTGTACGTGTGGAAGAAGTGCAATTTGCTCCGCATTTGGTGGCTGCTGAACAAGCCGACGGCTGTCGTCATACGCAAATTGACTTGTTAACAGGATTTAGCATGCCGGCTCCCAAGTTGCAACATTGCACAGTTAGTACTTCACATTTGGCTCGCGAAGTTAATGAACGGTTGCGACCGTAAATTAAAAGGGTAAAATGAAATTACGTTATTTAGTCGGTTTTGGTGACCCTTGGCAGTGCTTTGCTAAGTATTACGCTAAGGTTGGGCAAGTTACGCCCGTTTATGCTACGCGCTTGTTAGTGATGCTTAATGAACCTAAACAATTACTTTATCATTTACAACGTAACGACGATTCGGTCTTGGCACAACATATTGCCAATATCTGCGACGAACGGTCACCTTTCATTAAAGATATCAAAAAAATTTTTTCGGCATCACAAATGGCAGTGTGGTGCAGTAGTTATCAACAGTTGTTACGAGAAGGAGTTAACTTTGAACGTTTTTTTAATCCGTTTTATACCTTCCAAAAAATTCAACGCCGCGATGGGCAACAATCTAGTATCGCTCGCGCTTATCAAGACCCACATGATTTCATGATGAATCAAAAACTATTGGACGCTTTACGACTGGATACTTGTCCGGCCACCACCAGCGAAGGACGCGCCTTGTGGACGTATACTAAATTGTGTTCGGTGTTGAAATATGACGAAGGTTACATGTATCACGAATACCGTGACAATTTGAATGATTATCCTGACCGCAGTTTTGAATTAGTTGAACAAGTAACCCCGGCAACGCCGATAACTTGCTATAATTTTTCGCGCATAGCCGTAAAATTATTGAACCAAATTCCTGGTATCAAGGCAACAATCATCGCATTGGGCAAAAATCTTGGCCATTTTCGTTTTGGTTTTTATTCGGATAAAATGTCGGTTGACATAGAAGCTATTAATGCGGTGGGCAGTTTTAATGATTTGGCACGTGCCAAGTTGGGTATGCCCCCCAAAGGGATAAAGGCAATTTATGGTGAAAATTTAGTAAATCATTTATTGGCTGAGGTAGTGACACCGTGGCTCAAAACCCAACCGCAACCAATTACACAATATCTAACGTCACTGAAAAAAATTCCCAGTACGTCATCACCAACGCCGATCGATTTCCCAATGTTGCTGAAAACTTTGCAAGCCCACAATATTACGGGAACTGATGCTTTGCAAGTAATGTTAAACATGAATGTTAAGTTCGCGCAAGAAAGGTACGTTATGGCACGGGCGGGTACAGTAACGAAACAGGGTGTGACGCCGTATTTGTTTGTGCGGCAAGGTGAAAAAATCATTGCAGTAGATTTAGAAAAAATGAACATTGAGCCTTGCGATGCTGATTTGTTACGCCGTTACTTAGCCAAAGATGCGGTAGTCTACGCTGACGATGATCACACTTTGGGCGACCTGTGCCGTTGACACTGAACTAATCAACAATTTTAACTCACCAACAGGTGAGTTTTTTTATCGTTAAAGACTTAAAAAATACTTGACAGGGGGGGGGGGGGGGGGATGTACCATTGTTAATAATTGCACAGGTAACCAAAACGGTAACGACGTGTGCAAAGAAAATAAAAGGATAAAAAACAATGGCAAAATTGGGTAAACAATGGGGCGTAGTAATTGGGTGTTGGTGCGTGACATTGGTATTGGCGGTTACGGGGGTGTGCCTGGCGCTGACTATCCCCAGCAAAGCCGTGGACGATGAAACTTTTGTAAGGGTGGCAGAAATTTGGGAAAACCCAAATCACGTGCAAGAATTGTACAACGCGTTAACCGGTCAAAGCGGGGCGACTTTGGCTGACGTTAAAGCGTTAGTGCCGGACGCGGACAGTGCCTTTGACGCGGCGCAAATTCGTGCCAACAACAACGAAAAAAATATTATCTTAACTTTTGGTGGCCAAGAATGGCACGTGTGCTACTTATCCAATGATACCGACGGTAACCCGATTTTGACCTTGTGGGCGTTAAATAGTGTTGCGGAAAATCTTAGGCCTTTTATTGGTGGTGTCACTAACGACAGTGAAATGAGTAATATTGCGGATCCGGAATGCCGGGCTAATTATAACACCTGGTATTCACGAGCCGTGGTCAATAACGGTGGACGCTATATTGGTGAACAGAAAAACGAAGATACCGGTTTCTACGAACATTGTTGGCTAGAATACGAGCCGGTGACGGATTATGCGTTGCAAGAATTCTTACCTGGTGGTAAATACGCGACGGCCATCGTTACGCCGCAACACGTGGCTTGGCAAACCGAACGTCAGTCGAGTACTAATAGGCATAACTTAAATATTAAACTGGACGATAATTTATGGTTACCGCATACGTTGGAAATTGGCTACGATTACCAACTCCAATCCACTCCGTCGTACGGTAATTGGCGCTTGAATACGAATGGTAATGCCCAAGGTCCGGTGGCGGAGTTAAGTTTGCTTCGTGGTGCGTTTGGTTATGATTATGTTTATCAAGTACGTTATGTACAGAAAAATGGGAGCAGTTATTATACTCCGCTTAAATTTTCGCCTGCCAGTGTTGTCCCGGCCTTGCATTTGAATTTGAACGCGGACGAATTGCACGTACATGATTATCAAGAAACAAAAGTCGTCCCGGCCACGTGTATAGAACAAGGTTACACGAAACATACTTGCATTTGCGGTGACAGTTACCAGAGTGATTTCACGGCCAAAATCGACCATGATTGGGGCGAATGGGTAACCGCACAAGAACCAACCGCGACCAAGGAAGGCCTTGCTAAACGTCAATGTCAATACGGTTGCGGAACGACCGAACAGAAAATTATAGCGGCCTTGGGCGGTAGTGACGCCGACACCAACCACGATACAGTCAAAACTTGGGCAATTGTCGGTGGTGTATCCGGCGGCGTGTTAGTTTTAGGCGGTGGTACAATCAGTTGGCTATACATTATTCGCAAACGCAAGTCGCTTAAATAAATCCAACACAAACCAAACCCCGTGTTTGTTCACGAAGATTATATTTCATTCGCTGTAATTGCCGACGGTGGCGACGGTTAAAATTTGGACATCGGCGACGCCGGCTGCCCGTAAGGCATCACGGCACGCGCCCGTCGTCGCACCAGTAGTATAAACGTCATCAATCAGCAAAATGTTTTGGTCGCGCACATCAGTCACGTGCTCGGGCGGTACGGCAAAAGCGCCTTGCATGTTCTTGGCACGCGTGGCGGCGTCCATGTGTTTTTGAATAACAGTTTTGCGGGTACGCAGTAAAACATCGTCGCGGACTGGTAAATCCAGATAGGTGGCTAACTCCCGCGCCAACAATAAACTTTGGTTAAAACCGCGTTCGCGAAAACGACTTTTCGCCAAAGGCACCGGCACGATAATAAAAGTCTTGTCTTGCTTTTGAATACAGTGCAGATAAATGGCGGCCAAGTACGGTGCCAAGGCTTTCGCGACCAGACCGTTGTCGTTGTACTTCAAACTTAAAATCATACTGCGCACCGGTTCAGCATAACGAAATGGTGCATAATGGGTGGTAGTGGCTTCTGACATAATTGGTAACTTGTTCATACACCGGGTACATAAATATGGATTGTCGGAATGTTGAATTTCTTGACCACAGGCTTGGCAAGTATAATTTGGTAACCACCAGTCCCAAAAGTTCATACGCCAGCATATAACCTTGACGGTGGCTAGGCCAAGCAAATTTTCATGGCGTGGACATTGACAAGTATTTGGCCAGCAGTGTACAATAGGCGATTATGAAAAAATTGAGTAAAGTTTTACCATTTACCAATGGTTTGAAAAAATATGCACCCGAAATAATTGGTATGGCTGCGGGCGCGGTCTTGGGCACCGTGGGAGTTAATCTTTATACCGATGTTATTCACCCTGCATCGGGAAAAGTAGTGCCGGCGGAAACGGAAATTAAATTAACCAAAGCCCAAAAGCAAGAAGTGTTATACGTTTTACGCGAATTACGCGGTTTGTTAGACGATCAGCAAGGCGACGATTCGTTATGGGTTAATACGCAGGTAGCAACTAAATTAAGTCTTACCTTAGGTGAACCAATTAGTACCCGTAATACTGCCGAATTATTAGCCATTATTGATGCCGCGATTGCCGAACTGTACACGGCCGCAACCCAAACTGCTGATAACGGCCTTAAACGATAAAAATATTGATAAATGTTGTTAATATAACTTATACTGATTTGGTGGCTAAAACAAAAGACAAACGCAAACGCGATTATTTTCTTTGGTCGTTGAAGTATCTGCGTCCGTACAAGGGGTGGATGTTTATTTGTTTGTTGAGTTGCGCTGTGGCGGCGGTATTAGCGTTTATGTTCCCAATTTTTACCCAAAAAATGCTGGCGGCGTTCGCCCAAGAAAAAGGCAAAGTGTTATTGATCAGTGCGGGCTTGTTGTTATTGTTACAAGTGTTACGTTCCGTGGTGCATATACTTTTGTGGGGAACGACTGCGGATAAACTGCGGGCCAGGTTGAACAAAGATATTCGCCACAACATTATCAGCAGTATTTTCCAGTTACGGACTAAGAATTTTGATTTATACGGTAGTGGCAAGTTAATCCAAGTAGTGGCTTCGGATACGGTTGCCTTGTCGGGACTTTACACCAATATTGTTGATGTCAGTATGTGTATTTTGGAAAATATCGCGGTTTTCGTTTATATCTTTACCGCAAATTATATTTTAGGTTTTTACTGCTTGTTGGAATTTGTAGTAGTTTGCTTGGTTTACCATATCCGGATCCGGTCGCGTATCCGTGGACAAATTAAGTTAAAACAAGTTAATGATAAAAGCATAGGTTTAGTAAACGAAACTATTCGCGGAGTAAGGGATATTAAAAATTACAATATCCAGTCCGCAATGTTGAATAAAGTTGATGAATCGTTAACTGATTTGGAAAAAACCGATGCTAAATTAGGCAGTAAACAATATCGACTTCGCCGCGTAACCCAAATCGTACAAAATTTAATGGCTTTCTTATTTATTCCCTTGGCCTTATTGTTGATTCATTTTAACTTAACGACTTTCGCTGCGGCTTTCACGATATTTGTTTTCCGTAACTCAACCAGCAATGTTATCGAGTGGATTATGAGCAGTTGGGAATATACTAAAGATGGTGGCGTTTATGCCGAACGTATTTATCAAGTGATCTATGGCTTTCACGAAGGTTTTGAAGAATTTCCTGCCCAAGACGCTTTTGCTGCCTTGCCCGCCAATCTTGACATTGTCATTAAGGATTTATCTTTTGCTTACGATGACTCGTTAACGGTGTTGAAAAAATTCAACCTTAATATTCCCTTTGGCACTACGGTGGCCATTGTTGGCGAAAGCGGTGAAGGCAAAAGCACGATACTTAAACTGCTGAATAAAACTTACGACGTGCCACGTGGACATATATTTATTGGCGGGCAAGACCTTAGTGATTTTTCCCAAGCCACGTTACGCGACATTATCACCATTGTGCCACAAGACCCGTACGTTTTTAATTTCTCGATTTTAGACAATCTAAAAATTGTCAAGCCTAATGCCAGCTCTAGACAAATCCAACAAGCCTGCCAACAAGCACAAATTCATGATTTTATCATGGCGCAACCCGACGGCTATGAGACAGTTTTAGGCGAGAACGGCACGAAACTTTCCGGTGGGCAAAAACAACGTTTGGCGATTGCCCGAGCCTTTTTAAAGGACAGTCCTATTCTAATTTTTGACGAAACGACCAGTGCACTGGACAACGAAAATCAAAATAAAATTAAGGAAGCAATCAGTAATATCGGTCACAACAAAACGGTTATCATCGTGGCACATCGGCTGTCGACGATTGTTGATACCGATGTTATCCACGTAATGAAAAACGGGATGATTGCTGCCAGCGGTACGCATAAACAACTGTTAGCAACTTGCCCAGAATACCGAAAATTATACCAGCACGAATCTTAAAGAAAACATTTGTGCATTAGAGGTCGAATCAATAAGCTAACAATAAAAGGCGGAGTGATATGGTGGAAAAGGTGACCAAGCAAGTAATTGACCAACGCATTAAATACTTGCGCCGCGGTCGACTGAACGAGCGATGTTGGTACTCCCAAGGGGAATCGAACCCGTGCTGGCGAAGCCATCTGCGAGTTCGGAGTGGGTTGCGTTTTGATATATTGTGTTGGTACTCCCAGCGAGAGTCGAACTCGCGATTACACCGTGAGAGGGTGTCGTCTTAACCGCTTGACCATGGGAGCAAAGCAGTATTTGAATTATAGCGGAAGACGTGCTATATTGCAATATGAATTTTACACCAAAGAAGGTTTGCATTACGACTTTGGGCTGCGACAAGAACCGTGCCGACAGCGAACAGTTGGCGGGGTACTTAAAAGCGGCCGGCTGTCAAATGGTGGCCGACGACGCGGACGCCGACATTATTATCGTTAACACTTGTGGTTTTATTAACGCGGCGCGCCAAGAAAGTATTGACGTTATTACCGACAAGTTGCGTTACTTGCCACGGGCGGAATTGGTGGTTTGTGGTTGTATTGTGGAGAATAATCGTGCCGAGTTGGCCGCCGGTTTACCCGAAGTCGCGATTTGGTGGGGAACCAAAAATTACCACGGTTTGGCACAGTTATTGTGTGGCGAAAGTGCGACGGAAATTGTCACCATTGCCGGTGCACCTAAGTTATTGTCGACGCCACCCAGTTATGCTTACATTAAAATTGCTGATGGTTGTAATCGCCGGTGTGCTTTTTGTACCATTCCGTTAATCCGTGGTAATTATGTGTCACGTCCAGTAGCGGATATCGTTGCGGAAGTGCGTCATTTTGCGACGTTAGGCGTTCCGGAATTTATTCTGGTCGCCCAGGACGTAACCTTATATGGCGTCGACCTAAAAACTAATCTTGTGCAATTGCTACGTGCGATTACGGCGGTGGACGGCGTTAAACGCGTGCGGTTGCATTATTGTTATCCCGAACTCTTGACCGACGAATTACTGAACGAAATAGCCGGTAACGACAAAATTGTAAAGTACTTAGATATTCCGTTTCAACATTGTAACCCGCGCATTTTACGTTTGATGCATCGCCATGGTGACCCCGTCAGTTACACGGCTTTGATTCAAAAAATTCGTAACCTAATGCCGACGGTAACCTTGCGGGCGACGATGATGGTGGGTTTCCCGACCGAAACTGATGTCGAGTTTGCCGAGTTAGTGGCTTTCTTAAAAGCCGTTAAATTGGACTACGTTGGTTTCTTTGCTTATTCGCGGGAAAAGGGTACGGCCGCCTACGCGTTGCCACAAGTGCCAGCCAAGGTGAAACGACAACGCCTGCGTACAGTGACTGCTGTACAACAACAAATCTTAGATGCGCGCCAAGTTGCCCGTTGCGGTGAACGGGTGCGCGTGGTTTGTGACGCCGTGGTGGACGGGATAGCGCGTTGTCGCACTTTTGGACAAAGTCCGGATGTTGATCCTTGTATTTTTGTAACCGGTGACTTGGTAATTGGTCAAGAATATGATATTGTGTTAATAGGAGCCGGTAATGGAAAACTTATTTGAAAATCTACACCAAGCCAGCAAACCCTTAGCGGAACGTATGCGCCCGCAAGTATTAAGCGAGTTTGTTGGGCAACAACACTTGCTGGCAAAAGGTAAGTTATTACGGCGTTTGATTGAGGCGGGACGCGTGCCCAGTGTTATTTTCTATGGTGCTCCGGGCACGGGCAAGACGACTTTGGCACGCATTATTGCCGACAGCAGTAACGCCAATTTTGTTAAACTTAACGCGGTAGCTACCGGTGTGGCCGAGGTTAAAAATGTAATTGAACAAGCCAAACACGATTTTGAATTATACGGCAAGAAAACTTACTTGTTGTTGGATGAATGTCACCGTTGGAACAAAGCCCAAAGTGATTCGTTATTGGGGGCGTTGGAAGAAGGCTATTTGTTATTGGTTGGTTGCACGACGGAAAATCCCAGTTACAGTATGACGCGGGCGATTGTTTCGCGCTGTTCCGTGTTTGAATTCAAACGACTAAGCGAAGGCGAAATTAAAACCATTTTGCAACGCGCAATTAAAAGTTCACAAGGTTTAGCAACGTATAATTTGCAACTTGATGCTGACGCGTTAACTTATTTCGCTACGGCGTGCGGTGGCGACGTGCGCAGTGCTTTGAATGGTTTAGAATTATGTGCGGTTACCAGTCACCCGAATGCTGATGGGCAAATTATGGTTAACAAAGCCGTGGCGGCGGAGTGCTTGCAAAAAAAAGCCTTGAATTTAGATGAAGATGTTTATTATCACATTTTAAGTGCCTTTTGTAAAAGCCTGCGAGGTAGTGATGTTACAGCAGCTTTGTATTATGCTAACCGCTTGATTGCCGCCGGTATTGAACCGCAAATTTTAGCACGGCGCACGATAGCTCATGCCAGTGAAGACGTGGGGTTGGCGGATCCGCAGGCTTTGGTACAGGCTAACGCTGCTTTATACGCGCTGGATAATCTAGGTATGCCCGAAGGTAACTTAGCGTTGACGCAAGCCATCATTTACGTATGTCAAGCACCAAAAGACAACCGTGTGGTAGTGGCCATGAACGCAGCTCAAAATGATGCCGTTAACCACCCCGATGATCGGGTGCCTGACTACCTAAAAAATCACACTGCCGCCAGTAAAAATTATAAATACCCACATGATTTTGGTGGTTATGTCGAGCAACAATATTTACCCGACAGTTTGGTGGGACGTAATTATTTCCCGACCAAGTAACCAGGGAGTAGTGCAATAGTGTTATGGTGGGTAAGTAACTTCTGAGTAAAAACTGATTGTCTAAAATGTTGTGATTGATATATACTAATGTTGACTATGGGGGGAACACCAAAGAAGGTAGCAATGTTGCGAGCATTGTGGCTCTGCTTGGCAGTGTTTTTTTCCCTGTTAGCTGTAACCGCAACCAGCAACTTATTGGGTACTGTCGCTCGTGAAGAGCGTGGGGGGACATTGGAACCCAGTAATAACGTATATGAAGATCCGGACTTATACACCGAATGGATTAACTTAGTTTCGGGTGAAGAATATGGGTTTTCGAACCATCCGTTTGGCACCAAAACAATTTACATTATGGACGAAGGCGAGTTAGCCAATCTTAATCGCGCTTTAACCATGAACGTCAACGATTACTCGGGGTATACATTTATTTTAGCAAGCGACCTTGATATGTCGAAAAAATATCCTTCCAGTGAAAGTAAAGAACCAGTCCCTGCCGTATGGACACCAATTAACACCACGCCGGGAACTAACACCGGAATTATTTTTGATGGTAATGGGAAGAAAATCAGTAACTTGTTAATGATTATGAATGACGACGAAACTGTAACTGACGGAGTTAGGGCAAACAATGGTTTCGGTTTCTTTGGTAATTTAACGGGCTGCACGGTACGCAATGTAACGTTTGAAAATCCGGTCATTAAATATACATATGTTGGGGACAGCAAAACCTCAACTGACCCAGAACGTCCTACTGCTCCCGTGCCAGTGGGAATTGGTGTGGTCGCGGGAATCGCGGAAAATGCTTACGTGAACAAGGTGAATATTGTTAACCCACAAATAACGGTGACAACCAATAATGCTAATGGTCACAGTCTTTACGTGGGTGGTGTGGTTGGCAAAATGGTTTACGACGCTTATGATGCGACGCCGTTGTTGCAAAGCGTAACCAACCCTGATGACCCTACTGACGTTGAGCACCGTTGGGGGGTTGACACGGTGACGGTAACTGCGGGCGAAGGTACTAAATTTGACGTAACGGTGACCCCGGGGTCAGAGACTTATAATCAAACTTACGGTATGGCAACCTTTGGTTATATTGGTGGAGTAGTCGGTTACAACAATTCGGCCAAGGTTATTAACAGCAAGGTGCAAGGGCTAAATATTAATCCGCAAATTCCGGAAAATGCTTTCGGTAATTATTACGTTGGTGGGTTGGCCGGTTTCTCTATGCTGCGTGTTAAAACCTTAAACGATGTGGTCTTGGCCGGGGTAATTAACAACGTAATTATCGACAGCACGGTCACCAGCGGTAATGTTAACACTGATAGTATTGCTAGGACTGTTTATTCCGTGCATTCGGGGGCTTTGGTTGGTCAAATTTATGATAGTTGGGTGTACAATAATATCGCCATTAACGATGACAAATCTTTGCCGCTGTATGGCTCGTTTTGGAATCGTAAGTATAATATTTTTTATGACTCTTGTTTGGGTTACTTCGATTATGAAAGGCTTTTAGGTAGTGATTATTTCTTGATCGGTGAAGAAACTGTGCTGGCGGGGGAAACTGTTACAACGCTTGATTTTAGTCGGTGTAAACCACAGTTGTATGGTTATTATTGGGTGTGTCGTCATCACACAGTAAAAGACGATAAAGTTATTTTCCCTTATCTAAGTGACAATTCTGAAAACGAAAATTTTGAACTTTACGCCAACCAGTATAACTTTCAAATGACTAAGCAGGAATTTGCAACTTTCAAAAACGGGGCAGTGTTTGGCAAGTTTGCTGATTTTGAAAATAAGGACGGAAATTTCTTCGAAATCGGTAAACAAAGAGTGTTGTACGAAGCTCCTTACCGCGGTACGGCAGAACCCGGTAAGGGGGACTATAACGACCAAACAAGAATACGAAAAGCGGTTAACGAATTGCGAGTATGGAAAGTGGATGAGAACGGCGAACCCGGATTTGGCGATAATTTGGGTTACGATTACGATGTTGTTTTTCATGCCAATGGCGAGAATATGAAACACGACTTTGGCGATGCGGGGCGTGCCAATGCCGGGTGGGTGCAAAAGGGCGAATATGAATACATGGATACAATTTTGACCCAAAAAATTAAAAAATATAAGTATAAAGAAAAAATTGAATCTTTAACTGGCCAAGAAATGCCGACTTGCGAAGGTTGGAAATTTGATGGTTGGTATGCTGATGCCGATTGCCAAGATCGTGACGAAAGTGAGCAGTTTAATTTTGCTACTGCCGAGATGAAAGGAAGCACCATTAATCTTTATGCGAAGTGGGTAGTTAAAACGTACGATGTGGAATATTACCTAGACGAAAATGATGCGGAGCCTTATCGTGTTGACCACGGAGTTGTTTATGGCAGTTATATAATGAAACCGGCCGATCCTGAATTACCAGCAACTGAACAGTTTTTAGGTAAGTCGTTTGCTGGCTATTGGTATTACTTAGAAGCTTATTACGAATACGATGAAAATGGAAACCCAGTGGGGGAACCGGAGTACCGCGAAGCTGGTGAATGGGTGTTTGATAATGTTGAGAATTACAGCCCGATGCCGGGACAAGTCTTGAAATTATACGCAGGTATTCAAGACGATTTCGTAATCTTACGGGAAGTGATGGAATCAACGGAGGTTCAATTTGCGTTAACTCACCAAGATTGTTATACTGCGGATAGTTTCAAAATTTTTCAAACCGCTTATGATAACGGGCGGGCTGTTATGGAAGCGTCAAGCAATTTACCGGATGACCAAACAGTTAGTCAAGTTGTTGCTACCATACGGGACACCTTGGCAGCCTTAGTCGTTAACATTGAAGCTTTTAAGGCCTTGCCACCTTTTGACGAAAACGTTGACCAAAATCGTTATCCATTCTTGTATCAAGATTACGATGCTGCGAGTCCCGATTTTCACCCTTATCGTGACTATACTGATGCTAAACGTGCAGCCTTGAATTATTTGAATGTGGAAATTGCCAATCCGGATATGTTGCATAATGTGGAACGCTACTTATATATCCGCGATACTTTGCTGAGTAAATACAATAATTTGGCGTTTAACCCTAATCCTAATTTGGGAATGAATACAGAATTGGTTAACGCCGTCAAGCAGGGTTATACACAAATTATGCAAACGATTGATGACATAAACCCTGATGATTATACAAAACAAAGTTGGGATAATGTTAACTTTAACTTGGTAATTGACGATTTTAAAAAAACTTTCAAAAGTGATTACCAAAATCCCTATATTGCTGATATGAAAAAGGCGATCGATAATTACCATGCAGCCAAGGCACAGTTGGTACGTAACCAAGGTAATACTGACGTGCCTAATGCAACAGTAGGTAAAAAATCGGGAGTTGCTTCGCAAATAATAATTGGCGTAATGGTTTTCTTACTGGCGATTGGCGGTGTCAGTGGTTACATTGGCTTTGATCTATACATGAACAAGAAGGTTAAACCCAAAAAAGAACAAGCCGAAAAGGCTGAACGTGCGGCCGCCGATGATACTTACATCTAAAAAAAATGTGCTTTACAAATTAAATTAAATATAGTATTATAACAAATATTGTAGGTTCGCCTGCTGGTAGGAGGGGTGTTTTTGAGTAAAGATGACGCGATTGAAGTAGAAGGCAAGGTAATTGAAGTGATGCGTAATGCTAAATTCAAGGTAATGCTGGCTAATGGTCATGTGATTATGGCGTACTTATCGGGAAAACTTTACAAAAACAACATTAAGATCTTGGAGGGTGATATGGTGAAATTGGAAATTTCGCCTTATGACCTGAGCAATGGTCGTATTACCTGGCGGAGCAAGGCCTCGGTAGAAAACGGAGGAAATGGACAATGAAAGTAAGAAGCGGTGTAAAACCTATGTGCAACAAATGCAAGGTTATTAAACGCGACGGTACTGTACGGGTAATTTGCGAAAATCCTAAGCACAAGCAACGACAACCCCGACCGTCCAAATCGCCCCGATAAGGCAAATTTTCACGCGTTCCTCGCGGCTATTGGGAAGGCGTGTTTTATAGATTAAAAAAAAGAAGAGGAGAAAATAATGGCAAGAATTAGTGGTGTGGATATACCCAAAGACAAATGCATTAAGTATGCTTTGACGTATATCTATGGCATTGGCGAAAAAACGGCCGACAAAATTTGTGCGGTCTGCAAGGTTGACCCGGCAGTACGTACCAAAGATGTCCCCGAAGCCAAAATTAACGAGATTAGAACTTATATTGATAAGAACATTAAAACCGAAGGCGATTTGCGTCGTGAAGTATCTTTGGATATTAAACGCTTAACCGAAATTGGTTGCTATCGCGGCATTCGTCATCGTAAGGGATTACCCGTTCGCGGGCAATCGACCAAACAAAACGCGCGCACTCGTAAAGGTCCCAAGAAAATGGTTATCAGGACCAAGTCGGCGTAAGGAATTAGGAGGATATAAATGGCAGAAGCAAAATCAAATGCACCGATGAAAAAAAAGCCAACCACCAGGCGTAAACAGAAAAAAACGCTGTCCGCTAAGGGGAAGGCTTACATCAATTCTTCATTTAATAACACAATTGTTACGTTGACTGACGAAAAGGGCAACGTTATTAACTGGGCTAGTGCGGGGGCTGCCGGCTTTAAGGGCAGTCGTAAATCTACCCCCTTTGCGGCACAAACTACGGCGGAAAAAGCAGCTGCTGCCGCCAAAGATTTAGGTTTATTAAAGGTCGATGTCTTTGTTAAAGGACCGGGGGCTGGTCGCGAAAACGCGATTCGTGCTTTGAATACAGCCGGGTTGGAGGTGTTGTCGATTACTGATACGTCACCAGTGGCACATAATGGTTGCCGTCCGCCCAAAAGAAGGAGGAAATAATGATGGCCAGATATATTGGTCCCGATTGCCGACTTTGCCGTCGCGAGGGTTGCAAGTTGTTTTTGAAAGGCGAACGTTGTTTGTCGGCAAAATGTGCTATGGAAAAGCGTCCCGTTGTGCCGGGGCAACATGGTTTAGCACGCAAAAAGGAAAAAGAATACGGTACACAGTTGCGTGAAAAGCAAAAAGTTAAACGAGCTTACGGTTTGCAAGAAAAACAATTCCACGAATTGTACGTAAAAGCGGCTAACGCCAAGGGACGTACAGGTGATAATTTGTTAACCTATTTGGAACGTCGCTTGGATAACGTGGTCTATCGCATGGGAATTGCTGACAGTCGCAGTGAATCCCGTCAATTAGTTACGCATGGTCACATTACCGTTAATGGTAAAGATGTTAACATTCCGTCTTACTTGGTAGATAAAGGTGACATTATTGCGATTAAAGAAACCAAAAAAGATTTGGAAATTTTCAAAGTCTTGAAAGACCAAAAGATGAGTTTACCAAAATGGTTGGAATTTTCGGGGGCGAAATTAACCGGTAAGGTTCTTGAATTACCAACTCGCGAAGATATCGATTTGAATATTCAAGAGAACTTAATTATCGAGTTGTATTCGAAATAAAAAGTGAAATAAAGGGAGAAAACAATTATGTTAAAGATGGAATTAACAAAACCAAAAATCACGATTACCGAGAGTACAGGTGCTAAAAGTGCACGTTTCGTCATCGAACCGTTAGAACGTAGTTACGGTACTACGTTAGGTAATATGATTCGTCGCGTTGCTTTGGGTAATTTGCCGGGAACAGCGGTGACAGCAATCCGAATCGCGGGGGTAAACAACGAATTTTCAACCGTTAAAGGTGTGGTTGAAGATGTCACCGATATTGTTTTGAACGTCAAGAGTTTGATCTTGAAAGCCTTGACCGATGACATGGAATATACGACGACAATGCACATCAACAAAAAAACGGCTGGCCCAATTTATGCCAAAGACATCGAACACGACAGTTTAATTGAAGTTTGCAACCCTGATTTAGTGATTGCTACCTTGGATAGTAATGTTGAATTCAAAATGGAATTGTCAGTTGCTCGTGGACGTGGTTATGTAGTGGCTAAGGATCAGAAAGGTGCGCACGACAGTATTGGTTACATCGCCGTTGACAGTTTGTACAGCCCAGTAGTTAAATGTAACTATTTTGTTGAGCCCAGTCGGGTTGGTGGCGATATGAACTATGATAAATTAACTATTGAATTAACCACTAACGGCAGTGCCGAAGCAAAAGAAGTAGTTGCTTTGGCGGCTAAATTAGTTCAAGACCATTTGAACTTAATGATCAACATGGTGGCGGGTATGGCCGACCACAATACTTTCGTGGAAAGTAAAGAAGAAACCGTGGAA
This sequence comes from uncultured Eubacteriales bacterium, assembly GCA_948695535.1. Lineage (GTDB taxonomy): Bacteria > Bacillota > Clostridia > Christensenellales > UBA1242 > RGIG8050. Next base: position 57,716 of record CAPRTS010000003.1, read on the forward strand.
AAGATTTTTGAAACCAGCATCGAAGATATGGAATTATCGCCACGAAGTGCTAACTGCTTGAACCGCGCTAACATTAAAACGATTCGCGATTTAACCAGCAAAACCAAGGAAGATATGTTGCGGGTACGTAACTTAGGCTCCAAGAGTTTGGATGAAATTATTTCTAAGTTGGCAAGTTTGGGCTTGTCATTACGTGCCGAAGAGGAGGGGAACTTTTAATGAAACCGAAGAAATTAGGACGAGAAACCGCCCAGCATATGGCGATTTTGCGTAGCCAAGTTTCAACGTTGTTTTGGACAGGACGCGTAGAAACTACTTTGGCCCGTGCCAAGGCTACTGCTTCATTAGCGGAAAAATATCTGACCTTAGCAATCAACACTTATGCGGATACTAAAACCGTAGAAAAAGATTTTACCAACGACAAAGGTGTTAAGAGTAAACGCAAAGTGTTAGTCGATGGCCCCAAGAAATTGGCTGCACGTCGTAAATTGATGGGCTTGGTTTATGATTTGCAAGAAATTCGTAATAAAGACGAAAGCAAAAAAAGTTTTGAAAAACGTACACAAAACATCAATCATCCCATTATTGAAAAAGTTTTTAACGAGTTAGCACCTAAGTACGCTAAACGTATTAAAGAAGTTGGTACCGCAGGTGGCTACACACGGGTTTTAAAATTAGGTGTACGCAAAGGTGACGATGCCATGCGCGCGATGGTCGAATTAGTTTAGCCAACTTCGTCAATACGAACTTCGCCGCACAAAACGTCATTGTAGGAGTAAGAAAGACACGGGATTCGTTCCGTGTTTTTTATTGCCGTTTTTAAGCGCACAACAAAGATACTGGGGAAGGTATTCTCGATAGTTCCCGCATATTGCGAAACGCGTTTACGACCACGGCAAACCGACATATTAATGTCTTTGCCGGTCATGGCTTCAATTTTGGCTTTGATAGCCGCTAAGGATTGTGATTTTTTACGCATACTTTGATTATTGCCCAAATATTCATTTTATAGGGGGAAAATATGGAAGTAATTTATGATAATTTGGCCGGGCAAGAATTGGTAATGGTGGATAACGTACAACTGAAATCCGAACACAAAACCGAGTTACCGACTAACGCAAAAAAAGTAATGGGAGTAAATTGCCAAGTATTGGCGCAAACCAGTACAGTACAAGATAACGAAGTTACCATAGGTGGCAATTTGGTAATGCGTTTGGTGTTTATCAATGAACTAGACAAGTATGACAGCCAAGATATTGTGCAACCTTTTGAAAAGAAAATAACGGTTAAGGATTTGACGGGAATTACTAACGTTGCGGGTGAGACGCAAATAACGTCGTGTCAATGGGCTATTCAAGAAAATGCTTTACAAGTAACAGTAATTCTCGAGGTAGCCATTAGTGGTGTTAAAGAAAAGAATACTCGTTTGGTTAGCGATTTAGCCGGGGAAGTGGAAGTCCGTAAGTTAGAACAAAAAATTTTGACTTTTAATGCTTTATTGGCTGATCAATTTACTATTGAAGATCAAATTGAATTGGATAGTAATTGCGAAGGTGTTTTGGGCGTTGATGCTAATGCTTTCGTTAAAGATGTTGCCGCCAGTGATGGTAAAGTAACAATTAAAGGTGTAGTAGCCGTTAATGTCATGGGGGTTAAAACCGTAGACAGTAGCAGTGAACCTTATAATACCGTGCACGAAATTGATTTTGCTAAGTCCTTAGTGGTGACTGGCACTACCGCTGAAGATTTGGCAACGGGAACAGCCAAGATTAATGGCGTAACTATGCACATCGAAAGTGGTAATAAAGGTTCAGTACTGGTTTTGAAAATTGATTTGCAATTCCGTGGCTGTTCTTATGTTTATAGAGATTGTCAATCGGTAGTCGATGCTATTTCTTTTGATAAAGAATTGGCCTTTGAAACTTCACAATTTGAACACGTTGAAATTTTGCCACAAGTCAATACGACTGTGGATCTAGAAAACAACATGAATTTACCGGCAACGATGCCTTATGTTGCCCGCGTCTTAGCGGTAGATGGGGTAAAGGTTAACAATTTAGAAATCAACGCAACTGATGGTAAAGCCGTTATAACTGGGGTTTTAGTAGCCAACGTTTTAGTTGAAAACGAGGAACACTTATCCAGCAATTACGTGGCCGAAGCACCTTTCCAAACGCACGTGCGTTGGGATGCTTTAGATGGTGAATACCAAGTTACTGCTGCGGTTGTCCCGTTGTTAATGAATGTGAAAGCACGTCGTGGGGTAGAATTGTTGCTTGATGCCAAATTGGGTATTTCTCTACAAGCACGTACCAACAAAGTCACGACCATGGTTACCGCAGTTGTAATTGGTAAGGATAAAACCGACGATGGCAGTGCAATTCGCATCTACATTATTGGTGACAAAGAAAACCTTTGGGATTTAGCGAAGCGTACCAATTTAAGTTGTGCTGAACTGTTGAAACAAAACCCTAATTTAGAAAATGGTTGTACTCCCGGAGAACGTATTGTTGTTTATCGACACGAAAAAGTGGCTTTATAAGCGCGGTTTGAATCCACGTAACGTTAGCGCGTTAGCAACCACACATAAAGACGATAAACTCATGGCTAAGGAAGCGAACATGGGATTCAAAGCTAAATGTAACCACGGATACAAAACGCCTGCTGCCAAAGGGATACACAAAGCGTTATAGAAAAACGCCCAAAATAAACTGAGTTTGATATTGGTGATGGTGCGATGACCTAGTTGCAGTGCTGTCACTAAATCGTTTAAGGAATTTTTAATTAACACCATACCTGCTGCATCCATTGCAATATCCGTGCCACTGCCGATTGCCACCCCAACGTGGGCGGCTTTCAAGGCGGGGGAGTCATTGATGCCGTCGCCAACCATCAACACGCGACGGCCTTTGGCTTTTAAGTTTTCAACGTGTTGGTACTTTTCGGCAGGAAGAACATTAGCAATGATTTTACTAATTCCCACACTGCGGGCAAAGGCAGCGGCCGTTGCGGTATTGTCGCCAGTTAACATAATAACGTCCAGTCCCAGGGCACGCAAGTGCTTGATAGCGGTAATACTGTCGGGACGTAAGGTATCCGCTAAGGCAATAATACCCAGTAATTTATCCTCAGTCGCGCAAATAATTGGGGTTTGACCTTGGGCAGCATATTCTTGGGTTAAAGCATCGGCGCGAGTTTTGTCTGCGTTATGCAAATAAGGAGCAACAAATTTAGCATTCCCAACGTATAAATTGCGACCGCCAATTTGAGCCTTGGCACCCCGGCCTGGTATTTCGGTAAAATTGCGGGCTTCTAAGTAACTACCTTGTTGTTGCGTAAAGTGGTTGACAATTGCTTTAGCCAATGGGTGTTGACTGTAACGTTCAATACTGGCACAAAATTGTAATAAGTTAATGCTGGACAAATTATTCTGTAAGGGACGCACGGCAGTAACGGTTAATTCGCCCGTGGTGATAGTGCCGGTTTTATCTAACACAATGGTATTGATGTGGGCTAGGGTCTCTAAGTTTTCGGCGTCTTTAATTAAAATACCGTGCTCAGCAGCTTTGCCGGTGGCTACCATGATGGCTAGTGGAGTAGCCAAACCTAACGCACAGGGACAAGATATAACCAGTACGCTGATGGCAAAATTAAACGCGGTGGCAAAGTCGCGCCCGACGCTCCACCAAATAATAAAAGTTACCAAAGCAATGACGATAACGATGGGTACAAATACGCCACTTACGCGGTCTGCGATTTTGGCAATAGGGGCTTGGGAGTTACTGGCTTTCTCAACTAGCGTAACAATTTGCGCCAAAGTAGTGTCCGCACCGACCTTGGTGGCACGGCAGGTGAAAGTGCCGTCTTGGTTAGTAGTGGCGGAAATAACCATATCCCCAACTGTTTTAGTTACGGGTAAACTTTCACCAGTAATAACAGCTTGGTTTAATAACCCGTGGCCAGTAATTATTTCCGCGTCAACCGGAACTATATCGCCAGGGCGGATCATTATGATGTCACCCACTTGCAAGTCACTTACTGCTATGGTTCGCTGTTGGCCATCTATCATGACGGTACAAGTTTTAGGAGCCAGTTGTACCAATTTGTTAATCTCATTACTGGTCTTAATTTTGGCACGGTGTTCAAAATACTTGCCTAAGGAAACCAGAGTTACAATTGTGGCGCTACCTTCAAAATATAACGCATGTATTGTTGGGTCAGTAAATATTAACAGGACAATTACGATAATGCCGTAAAAGTAAGCAGCGCTGGCACCAATGGCCACCAAAGTATCCATATTGGGAACCCCCTTAAACAATGCCTTAAAGCCGCGGGAAAAGAAGTGAAAATTAACTACTAAAATAGCAGTTGTTAAAACTAACTGGATTAAAGCCACCCACAACAAGTGCCTCGTTAAGTGCATAGTACTCATTGCGATGACCATCAACGGCACTAATAATACCAACGAAATAAGTAGTTGGCGTAATTCTTTTTTTAGGGTAAGACGCTGCTGGTCAATTACTGACACTGGCGTCGGTGGCCGTTCGCTCGCTGGCGCCATAACCAATACTGGTGACCTTGTCAATAATTGCTTGTGGGGTGATACGGTCGTCAAAATCAACAGTCATGGTCGCGGAAACCAAGTTAACATTAACTTTGCGGACACCCTTCATTTTCTTTACCGTTTTTTGTATGTTTTGTTGACAACCGGCACAAACCATACCGGTAACATTAAATTCTTTTTCCATATCTTTATTATATTGCCGAAATTTTTTTTGGCAAATCCTTTTATCTATATTGACAAATATCGCAAATTTTGGTAGCATTATACTTAATAATAGGGGAAAAATATGGAGAAATTTTTATTAAATCCTTTAACGAACGAAAATGGACAGCCAAACGCTTGGGCATGGGCCTTATGCATTATTGCGGCAGTAATTGTTTTTGCTACCATTATGGTGTTGATTTGGCAATTATATGGTCGTTATAAAAAACGTCGTCAAGCCCAAGAAATTGCTAATGCACAACCGGTGACGGAAACACCAGAAGTTGAACCCGGTCAATTTGAAAAGCGCATTGATGATACGGAATTGCAATATTATGATCAAGATAAGGCCAAGGAAGAGGAAGCCCGAATTCAGGCTTTGTTGGTTGAAGAAGAAAAACAACGTAAGGATTTGGAAGCCAAAGAACGTGAATTAGAATTAAAACAACAACGCGAAGAAGAAGAACGTTTAGAACGCGAACGGTTGTCTGCGGAACGTGAAGCCGAAAAAGAAAGACAACGTGAAGAAAAGGAACGGGCTAAAGCGGACAAAGAAGCCGCTAAACAAGCCCGCAAAAACCGTAATAAAGAAGCAAATTTCTTCGCTGATTATGACGACGAAGAAACGGCCGATGCTTTCAATGCTCGTGATGATGAACCAGTAGTGAATTTCTGGGCAGATGCGCAAAACGACAATAAGCCGGCAGAAAATAAGGTTGTAGAACCCGTAGTCGCAACTGACCCACGCTTAGAACAAGTTTTGGCGGAATTAGAAAATCAAAAACAGGCGGAACAAGACAAGTTTGCCAGTTTAATGGCTGAATTGGAAAACCAAAAGCAAGAAACTGCACGTTTGAAAGACGAATTGGACGCTAAACAAAAAGCTGACGATGCGATTGCGCAAGCAAAAAAAGAAATGGAACAAATGATTAAAGATAGCCAAACGCAAATGGATAACATCGCTGAACAAAAGAATATTAAAAACGCTGATCAAGATTTATTAAACGAAATTAAAAACATTATGGCGGCGGAACGTGAGTCGCAAGAAAAACGCTTGCGTGAACAAGAAAACAGTTTGGCGGCCGTTTTGGCGGCTATGGAAGACGAACGTCGTGCCAAAGAAGAAAATCAACGTAATGCGCAACAAGAAGCCCAAAAGGAAGATGAATTTGTTAAATTGCAAAACCAATACCAAGACGCGATTGCGCAAATGCAAGACAAATTTCAACAAATGTTGAATGACGCGAACGCTCAAAAAATTGATAACGCTGCCAGTGTGGAAAACGCTTACCAAGCCCAATTGGAACGTGAACGTGCCGAAACGGCAACCTTAATTGAACAAATGCAACGCGAAGTTGACAAAATGAACGCTGAGCGTGAAGCCGAACGTCGCGAATACGAAGCCAAGCAAAAAGAGCTTAACGCGGCAATGGAAGATGCTTTACGCACGCAAAGAGTTGAATTTGATCAAGCACAACAACAAGCCAATAACCAAAATTTAGAGAAGATTTTGCAAGATATGGAAAACCAACGTGCGCAAGAACAAGAAATGTTTGCCAATATTTTGAACGAAATTGCGGCTGGCCGCGAAGATACTAATCAAGCCAAGGCGGCTATGGAACAAATGGTTCGGGAAAGCGAAGCACGCATTGATAAATTGGAACAACAAACGGCTCGTGGTTTGGATGAAGAAAGTTTGGCGGCTTTGCGTGAAGTACTGGCGGCAGAACGTGCAGATCAGGAAAAATTGTTAGCACAATACCAAGAAGAAGTAGCCACTTTGCGTGAAACAATTATTGCTAACCAAAATGATAATCCAAATGGTGATGGTAACCAAATGGTTTATACGGCTCGTGACCCCGAGGCTGACGCGGAAATGATGGCACAAATTGAAGCCATGCAAAACGAAATTCGTAAAATGTCGGCGGATAAGGAAGCCGAAAAGGACGCTTATGAACAACGTCATGCCGAATTATTGGACGCTTTGAACCGTACCATTGTTACGGGGGAAAACGCACAAACGCAGGAAACGCAATTAGCAGAACAAGAAAGTGTCGATCGTATTTTGCAAGATATTGAAGCCCAAAAACAAATGGAACAAGAACGTTTTGCTAATATTATGAATGAACTGGCGGAAAGTCGCGAAGACACTAAGAAAGCGCAAGAAGCGATGCAACAACTGATTCAAGAAAGCAGTGACTTGATTAACCAATTAAGTAGTAAAAACGAAGTGCGGGGTGTTGACGACGAAACCTTAGCGGCCTTAAAGGATGTTTTGGCGGCGGAACGTGAGGCCCAAGAAAAGCGCTTGGCGGAAAACGAAGAAAACTTACGCATGGTGGTGGCGGCGATTGAAGAACAGCAACAATATTTGACCGAAGAGCAAAATAAGCAGGCTGAATACGAAAAAACTATTGCTGACTTACGCGCTAAGTACGAAGCCGAAATGGCGGAACTACGTAATGATTTATCGGCTAAAACCGCCGAAGTAGATAACTTGCAACAAGAATTGGCCAAAGATGATGAGGTTGCGGAAATTGCCGATAACAATAACACGGAAACCGTCACAGTAACTGATGGTGATGCTGACGATAATGATGATACTGCTAAGCAAGTGGAATATAATGAGGAGGACGAAGTGATTAACGAAGAAGTTTTGGCGCAGTTAGCCAAGATGCAAGAGGAAATCGAAAAATTGGAAAAGGAACGTGAAGCCGAACGTGCCGAATTTGAAAGAAAGTATGACGAATTAAACAAAGTGCTGGACGACTCCTTAAAAGTGCAACGACTGGAAATGGAACTGGCCAAAGAAAAAGAAGTCAATGAATTAAAAATGCAACAGGCCTTGGACGCGCAACGTGCGGAAATCGAAGCCGCCAAAGAGAAAGAATTAGCGGAACAACGTCGGGCTTTGGTTGAAGAAAAAGGTAACGATAACGAACAAACTAATGCCATCTTGGCGGAATTTAAGGACGAAATTAATCGTCAATACGAAGATTTCTTGGCTTTATTAAACAACAAAAAGGCCGAAGAAGAAAACGCTAAGAATGAATACGATGCTTTATTGGCTCAGTCTGGTGATGACAACAAACAAGATATTCAAGAAATGTTGGAACAATTACGTGAAGAACGCAAGGCTGCTCGTGAAGAAGCCCAAGCATTGCGTGAGGAATTAGAAGCTCAACGGATTGAAAGCGAAGCTAAATTGATGAAACAATTGTCCGAAGTTAAAGAAGGTTTGGTCAACGAATTATCCAGCGAATTGGAAATTAAAGAAAAATTTGACTCTTTGGAACAAGAAGTCGAAAACCATAACCAAGAAAAATTAAAACAGAATGAAGCCGAAGAAGCCCGTATTAAACAAGAGTACGAAGAATACAAACAAAAAATTGCGGACGAAGTAATGGCTTTGGAAGAAAAGAACGCGGCTTTACAAGCGGAGTTAGAAAAAACTCGCCAAGAACAAGCCCAAGGCGATGAAGCCAAGCAAGCGGAATACGAAGAAAACGAAAGACGTTTGCGCGAGAAATATATGCAATTGCGTAGCGAACTGATGAAAGAAGCCCAACAAGTTTCTAAACAAACTGAGGAAATCGAAGCGGAAAAACGTGCGATTGAAGACAAGAAACGCGATTTGGAAGAAGAAAAAACTCGTTTGCAAAACGAAGTTGAAATGCTGAAACAACAAGTTTTGGAAATTAAAACTCAAGATGATGGCCAAGGTGAACAAGTAACGGAAGAACAATTGGCTTTGGTGCGCGAACAACTGGAAACTGAGTATAAGAACCGCGAAAAAGAAATGTTGGATAAATTGGAACAAGAAAAACAAGCCTTAGTGGCGCGTGAAGCCCAATTAAAATTAAAAGAAACCAATATTGAACGCGAAGAAGAACGCATCAAGGAACAATCTATGGCGGTCACCACGATGATTACTAATCGCGAATACACTAAGGAAGAACGCGAGCGTTTGGTTCTGGATTACACTTTGAAATTGCAAGATTTGGAAGAACGTTTGAAACAAAACGAGAAGGCCTTGCGTGAAAATAATCGTGAATTCATCCCCTTGCGCCGTATTAAAAATACCTTAGATCGTGATATGCGCTTGTTACGTAAACGCGAAGCCATAGTTGCCAAGCAAGAAGTGTTGGTATATGGTGTTAACAACATCTCGACAGTTGATCCCGAAAAAATTAAAAAGTTGGAACAAGATATTAAGCAATTAACTGGTTTGCAACAAAGTGTAGCGAACTGCGAAACGATCTTGAATAAAAACAAAGACCGTTATCCAACTTTGGAAAATTTGGATAAAGTATTACGAGCCCAAAACGAACAAATTCGTAACGATTTGGAAGAAGTCAAGGCAGCCATGGCCATGTTTGGCGATAACGGGGAAAACGGCGAACAAAAATAATGCGCTGTTTAGGAATTGATTATGGCAGACGTAGAATTGGGTTGGCATTGTCCGACCCAACTTTACTTATTGCTTCGCCATTGGCTGTTATTGAAAATCGCGGTATTAAGAAAACCACTGCGCAAATTTTGGCGATGATGGAGCAATACGCAGTTGGGCAGATTGTGGTGGGTTTGCCCTTACACGCTAACGGTGACGAAAGTGAAATGTCGCGGGAAGCACGGCAATTTGGTCAGTTTTTTGCCGATTTAGGTTTCCCCGTGACATGGGTTGACGAACGATATACTTCGCTTACGGCAGAAGAGATGATTGGCAAGAACCCGCGCCGTAAAGAATTAGTTGACAAAGTGGCGGCTTCCATTATACTACAAATGTATCTTGATGAAAGGAGAAAGTAGTAGATGAAGGCAAAAATTACGAATACCTGTATCTGTTGTGGTACTTGTGCGGCAATTTGTCCGGTTGCGGCGATTAGTTTAGCTCCAACTGGTGACAAATACCAGGTTGATCCGCAGAAATGCATTGGTTGTGGCGCGTGCATTAACGCTTGCCCGGTTGAGGCAATTGTGGCGGATAAGGAAGCTAAGTAATGTTTTACGAAAGTACTTTGGAAAAATTGTTGGATCCCAACAATACGGATACTATTGAATTGCAACCGATGGGGGGCGAAAAAGTTCAGTTTGAGCAAATTGCGGTAGTAAATTATGAAAGAGCACTATACGCTATTATGCGTCCATTAGAATTGAAAGAAGAACAAGTGGTTGTCTTCCGTTTAGACGAAAATGATGAAGAAAGTTTGGAACTGATTGACGACGAAAATTTAGCACAAAAAGTTTTGGAGGTATACAAAAATGACAGCGAAGAAACTGATGAATAAGGAAGTTATTTGGCATGCAATGAACCCTAGCCGCGTAACACCGGAAGAATTTGTGGCGGTGATCGAAATTCCGCGGGGCAGTAAAAAGAAATACGAATTGGACAAAGAAACCGGCATGATTATTTTAGATCGTGTGTTACGAACAGCAACGCATTATCCGTGTTCTTATGGTTTTATCCCTTTAACTTTGTCGGAAGACGGTGACCCATTAGATGTGATGGTGATTTGTTCGGAAACTTTGGATCCTAACACCTTGGTTAAATGTCGTCCCATTGGTTTAATTGAAATGATTGACAAAGGCGAACGTGACGAAAAAATTATTGCGGTGGCGGTGGACGACCCGTACGTTAACCATTATCAAGATATTAAAGATGTGCCAGCGGTGATGATTAACGAAATTGAACATTTCTTGAAAGTTTACAAAAATACGACCGATAAGGTTGAAGTTTTCAAACCGAAGGCAAAAGCCGATGCCACGAAGATCATCAAAGTAGCAATTGACACTTACCAAAAAGACGTGTTATAATACTAAACATTAAAATTTCACTTTGGTGTGAGCGTTTACTTGTTGCGGCGAAACCGTTTAGCGAACGCGAAGACCACCAAAGGCAGACAAACAAGGAGGAAAATATGTCAGTAATTTCAATGAAACAATTATTAGAGTCGGGGGTGCACTTTGGCCATCAAGTAAGTAAGTGGAACCCAAAGATGAAGAAATATATCTTTACCGCGCGCAATAATGTCCACATCCTAAATTTGGAACAAACTACCGTCTTGATTGATCGGGCTTACGAATTTTTGCGTGATCAAGTTGCGAAAGGTAAAAAAGTACTGTTTGTTGGTACTAAAAAGCAAGCTGAAGAGGCAATCAAAACCGAAGCCGAACGTTGTGGTGCGTATTATGTTAACAGCCGCTTCTTAGGCGGTACGTTAACGAACTTTGCAACGATTCGCAGTCGCGTTGAGCGCATGAATAAATTGCACACTATGGAAAAGATGGGTGAATTTGCCTATTTGCCTAAAAAAGAAGTTGCCAAATTAATGGATGAACGGGATAAACTGGAAAAAAATTTGCGCGGTATTGCGGAAATGACTTCTTTACCGGGAGTAGTGGTAGTTGTCGATTCGAAAAAAGAACACATCGCGGTAGGTGAAGCGCGTAAATTAGGTATCCCAGTAATTGGTATTATTGACACTAACTGCGACCCTGATGATGTTGACATTATTATTCCCGCTAATGATGATGCTACCCGCAGTGTTAGTTTGATTTTAGCTGCTTTGGCAGACGCAGTAATTGAAGCCAAAGAAGGTGTAGAGTTACGTTCTACCGTCGGGGAAAAAGAAACCGTTTCAATGGCAACCGCTATTCGTTCCAAGGCAGTCTTGGAACCAGTAGAAAAGAAAGACGAAGAATACATTAAGGCACCTAAGGTTGTGTCCGAAAAAGTTAAAAATGAAAATGGAGATAAATAAAATGAACAATGACATTATGAAATTAAAAGAAGCGACCGGGGCCGGAGTTTTAGATTGTAAGAAAGCCTTAGACGAAACTAAGGGTAATTACGACAAAGCGGTTGCTTTGTTGCGCGAAAAAGGACAAGCCAAGGCGTTGAAAAAAGGCGCCAGCGATCGCATTGCGGCCGAAGGGGTAGTGGGTTCTTATATTCACTTAGGTGGCAAAATTGGCGTTTTGGTAGAAATTAACTGTGAAACTGATTTCGCCCAAAAAAGTGATAAGTTTAATCAATTAGTTAAGGATGTTGCTATGCACATCGCGGCAGCGAACCCCAAATACGTTAATGCCAAAGAGGTACCAGCGGACGAATTGAACAAAGAAAAAGAAATTTTGAAAAAGCAGGCGTTGAAAGAGGGTAAACCGGCCGCAATTATTGACAAAATGGTGGAAGGGCGTATTAAAAAATACTATCAAGATTTTTGCTTAATGGATCAGGCCTTTATTAAAGACCCGTCAAAAACAATTGCGGACGTAGTTAACGAAACAATTGCTTTCGTCGGTGAAAAAATTACGGTTCGTCGTTTTGTACGTTACGAAATGGGTGAAGGTATTGAAAAGCAAACGCAAGATTTTGCTGCTGAGGTTTCCAAAACAATTGCAGCTAAGTAAGGGGGGATTATGGATTATCTAAACGATAAATTAAATCTTATATTGGCTTCTTATGAAGAAAAACTTAATAAACGTTTCGATTTTTTAAAAAATGAATTTATTGCAATTCGTGCGGGGCGTGTGGATACACGTATTGTCGAACGGGTTACGGTCGATTACTTTGGCACAATGACCCCAATTAAAAATTTAGCCAATATCTCTTGCGCCGATGCCCGTACAATTGTCATTAATCCTTGGGATGCTTCTGTATTATCACCAATGGTTAAGGCCTTAGGTGCGGCCAATTTGGGAACGGCACCCGTTGATGATGGTCGTATTATTCGTATGGTTTTTCCGCAATTAACTGAGGAAAGCCGTAAGGATTTGGTTAAAAAAGTGCGTAAAATTGCGGAAGAATCGCGAGTTGGTATGCGTAACGAACGTCGTGATGCGCTTGATCAAGTGAAAAAAACTAACAACGAAACTAAATTGAGTGAAGATGATGTCAAAAACATCGAATCCGATATTCAAAAATTGTTAGATGATTACATTGGTAATGTAGACGCGGTTTTGGCACAAAAAGAAAAAGATATTATGACCATTTAAGTCGCAAGAAAGACATAGACGGATAATAATATTTGTATTATAATATATGCTATATGGCGATGTCGAATTTTAACAAACGATTAATAACGTCCATTTGTCTGGTGGTGGCATTTGCGGGCATCTTTTTGTTGCGGGCGTGGGTAGTAAACGTCGGCATGTATGTTTTTGATGCAGTAGCGTTAGTAGCAACAGCCATTGGTATTTGGGAACTTTGCAATGCAAAACAACTAAATCGTCGTGGTGCCAACGCTTACGTTGCGTGGATTGTGTGTGGCTTAATTTATTTTTTCTACATTATTGGAGCGGCTATTTTGTCACCACATTTACCTTGGTGGTTGCAGTTGCTAGTTTCATTAATGATAATTGGCATATTTGTATTATTCATTGGCTTGTCTAATTTATTAGACAAAAAAATGGCCAAAGAATGTGCTCTGCAAAAAAAAGACTTTAATCGCGAGGCTTGGGGTGGGGCGTGGGATTTGTTGCAAATGATTATTTACCCGGGAGCTTTATTCGCGTGTGCCATAATTTTGAATCACATGACTGAACATCATTTGGGTTTGCTGGGTTTATTATTGATTGTGTTCACTTCTTGTTTGTCGGATACATTGGCTTATACGGCGGGCATGGTTCTAGGTCGGGGTGCCGCCAAGATGGCACCTAAAATCAGTCCTAATAAAACGTGGGTTGGCTTTGTGGGGAGTTTATTTGGTGGCGTCTTGGGAGCATTGATTGTTGTCTGGATTATTAGTGCGGACAAAGTGGCTGCTGATTATTTAATTCAAAAGTTTGGTGATGCAGTGATGGTACAACTTTGTTTCGCAATAATTGGCTTAATTAGTGCTTTTGTAACCGCAATGGGTGATCTGTTCGCAAGTTACATAAAACGTAAAGCCAATATAAAGGATTTTAGCCATATCTTGCCGGGACATGGTGGTGTGTTGGATCGTTTCGATGGCATTATTTTTAATGTCCCGTTCATATTGTTGATAATGGGGATAATATAAGCAATGGCACAATTTCTTGGCGTTTTACAGACCGTTGGCTATTTAGCATTAGCCATTTTGTTGCTGATGTTGATGATTACTATCCACGAATTCGGCCACTATATTACCGCCAAATTGTTACGGTTTAAGGTTTATGAGTTCTCCATTGGTATGGGAAAGCAAATTTACAAAAAAGTTAAAAAGAATGGTGAAATTTTTTCAATTCGTTTGATTCCTGTTGGTGGTTATTGTGCTTTTGGTGAAGATGATCCTAACATACCCGATACGGATCCTAATTCTTTTAACAACAAAGCCCCCTGGAAACGTTTAATAGTACTGTTTTCGGGTGCATTTTTTAATTTCATCTCGGCCATTATCTTTGCGGTAATTTTATTATGCTTAGTTGGCTATGGACGAGTAATAGTAGTAGGTACCGAATTTAACAATCGGGACTATGGTTCTGTTGAGGGTGCTGCCGAAAAAATAACTTTGACAGAAATTTTGAATGCACCAGCAAACGCAGTAACTGTCGATGGTACAGGATTTGTTTTTACTGATACAATGCAAATTGAGAGTATCAATGGTCATCAAATGAATTTAATGCCAACCACGGGAGCCAATACAATTTTACAAAATGCTAAAACGGGTAACGACGTTAATTTGGCGGTAATTGTGTCAGGGCAAAAAGAACGCGTAGCGGTAACCATTAAAGGTATTACCGAGCGGCAATGGTCGGCTATCGGTAATGCGGGATACGCCTTGCCACCTGACGAAGGAATTTACCACAATTTTGGCGGGGCGTTACTGAAAGCAGTGCCGTTTTCTTTTGAAATTGCTGGTATGGTTTTGCAAATATTGGGGCAACTGGTAACCGGACAACTGGGGATGAATGCGGTCGGAGGTACTGTGGCGACCGTGTCCGTCATGGGTTCCAGCATCGGTCAAGCTTTGGCTTTACCGGCGGATATGGCGTTTGCACAAATATGTTTTTTAATTACCTTAATTAGCATTAATTTAGCGGTATTTAACTGGTTGCCGATTCCCTCATTGGATGGGGCAAGAATGGTTTTTGTAATTATTGAATGGATTCGTGGTAAACCCGTTAACCGTAATTTGGAAGCCAAAATTCACGCGATTGGCATTATCTGTTTGATGGGTTTTGTGGTTTTTGCGGATTTATTTTGGGTTATTAACAGTTTGAGTATGCATATGCTGCTGTGAAGGTGGTAGATATGAAAAACGTTGAAGAATTTTTGTACTATAACGAGAACCAAAATTACGCTTACTTAAAGTTTGTTAATTGTACGTATTACCAAATAAAACAGCGTCTGGTGGTGCACTATATTTACGCCGAAGAAATTGAGCAACAATTACTAACCTTAAAAAAACGTTTAGAAACTTTGTTTATACAACAAGTAGGCTTACCAATTAAGTACGAATTTGTCTATAAAAAAGTTTATGCCGATGTTTTAACTTTGCAATTAGAAATTGTGTCCTTTTTGCACCGTCGTTTTGGCGCTTTATCACGGGGAACGACGGACGAAAATGTACAAGTCCGGTTGGTCAACAATTCTTTACAAATTAACTTGTTTTTACCACCAATACTTATTGACTTTCTCCATAACAGTCAGCAATGGCATAAATTTCAACAGGGTTTGAAAAGTAAATGCTTTTACGACTTTCAATTTTTTATGAATCCAACGGAAAAACTTGCGTAATTTGGGGGTAACGACTTAAAGCCGGTGTTTAATATTGGCTAACGCGTTTTTTTCTAAACGGGAAACTTGGGCTTGGCTGATCCCAATTTCGTTACTGATTTCCATTTGGGTTTTGCCGTCGTAGTATCGGCGTAACAAAATGTCACGTTCTTTGTGTACCAAATTATTGATTGCATCGTGCAGTAATTTATTGCCTAACCAATCATCACAGGTGCTGGTTTCGGCAGGTAATTGTTCTAACATGGATATACTGTCGGCATTATGTTCGCCAAGTGGTTCGTCCAAGGAAGTAACATTGCCGGTCGCTGCCAAAGCAAAATAAACATTACTTAACGATTCACCCAGCGTTGCGGCTACTTCTTCCATGGTTACTTCACGAGATAATTGTTTAGTTAAGCGTTCGGCCGTTTGCAATGCTCGGTAGGCGGTGTCACGAATACTGCGGGAAACATGTATACCACTTTCGTCACGCAAAAAACGGCGTATTTCGCCAATGATCATTGGTACAGCGTAAGTGGAAAATTTAACATTAAATTTAGGGTTAAAATTATCAATGGCTTTAATCAGCCCAATGCACCCAACTTGGAAAATGTCATCAGCATCACCTTTGGCATGAATGTATTTTTGAATAACTGATAGTACTAACCGCAAATTAGCAAAAATAAATTGCTGTCGGGCATCCGCATCGCGTTGTCGAATGCGTTCCAACATTGCTAAGGTTTCGGCGTTAGTGTATTGGGGCAGGATACTGGTATCAATGCCCACAATATCAACTCTTTTCATTAGTATAATTTTTTCCAATAGAACTGAAATTATTCTCAAATCTTGTCAACTATTGTCATATATATAATACAATGAGTGTTGAATTGTCATTTTGTGAACTGCGTACCAAAATGGTGATCAACGTGGTTGATGGCAAGGCGTTAGGACGAATTGTCGATATTGTTTTCTCACGGGAAACCTCCAAAGTGGTGGGTGTAGTTGTTCCCGGGGACAAAGGGTTTCATTTATGGGGGCGCAAAGGCGATTTATTTATCCCTTACGACCGTATTATTCGTATTGGAATTGATGTCGTTTTGGTTGAATTACGACCATTAAGTGGTTATCAACACCGTGGCGAAGACTGTCGTCCAAGTCATAGCGAATGTAGCAGTTGTAACTTGTTACCACCACATTAAGAACGTTTACGAAAACGAGTTTGTTTGGCTTTGAAAGCGTCAATATCACCCGTTGGTTCTGGACTGTCAATAACCAGTTCACCATTATCAGCGTCGGGGTTACGGTGATAAAGTTTAGTATAACCGCATTTTACTGCTTCGGCCATAATGCCCATACCGTTGGACATATCAATACCTTGGTTGATACAAGTAGCCATCGCGATAACCAGAGACGGGCCATGGTAAGCGGTGGCTTCTTTGAAGACGCGTAAAGTGTGTTCCATGTTTGCCCCCATTGCGACTTGGGCTACGTAAACGTGGGGGTATTGCATCATCATGCCGCCCAAATCTTTTTTATCGGTGGTTTTACCACGCGCTGCAAATTTGGCAATAGCTCCTTTGGGTGTTGCTTTACTGGCTTGCCCACCAGTGTTTGAATAGACTTCAGTATCCAGTACTAGAATGTTAATATCTTCGTGGGACGATAATACGTGGTCTAAACCGCCAAAACCGATATCATAAGCCCAGCCGTCACCACCAATTACCCAAACAATTTGGTCAGTTTTGCCCTGTAAATTTAAAGCCTTACGCAAACCAAAACCAAACTCAGCATTATCTTCGAATAAACTGTTAGCCCACGCCGGGCCATGGCCTTGGTCATTTTTGGCGTACGGGCAAGTGGGGGAACTGCCACCATATATTGACGAACAACCGGTTGCATTAGCAATGATTAATTTATCGCCGTATAGCTGAGTTAACAATTTAATATAAGGTGTTTCTCCACAACCCGCACAGGCTCCTGAAAATTCAAATAACGGACGGTTAAATTGTGCCAACTTAACGTTAGTCGGGGTAACTTTGGTGTCCGGTAGAGTCAAACTGAACGCGTAATTCTCGTCTTCGTGAACCTGGTCAAAAGGTTTCATAACTATGGCTTTGTTGCGAGCAGGACAAACTTGAGCACAAGAGCCACACCCCGTGCAGTCGTGTGGTGAAATTTGTACGCGGTACTTTGCGTTAGGTTGATTTGGTACACCGATGGCTTTGATCGTTTGAAAACTATCGGGAGTTGGTTGGTCGGTTAAGACTGGACGAATTGTGGCGTGCGGACAAACCATAGCACAACGGTTACATTGGATACAGTGTTCGGGTAGCCATTGGGGCAGACTGGTGGCAATGTCGCGTTTTTCGTACTGGGTAGTTGCGGTCGGGGCTTGCCCGTCGGGGGTAAAAGCCGAAACCGGTAAGGAGTCGCCTTCTAAACTGTTAATCAAATCGATGTTGGTCTTTTTTGCTGGTTTAGTGGTTGTGGCGGTTACGGTTAAAGTGTTGACGTCAATCGCGTGCAACGCTGTTTCGGCACTATCAACCGCGCGGTTGTTCATCTCGACCACGGCCGGACCTTTTTTACCGTAGGTTTTGACAATTGACGCTTTTAACAACTCTTTGCTACGTTGATAATCAATCAAGTTGATTAACTTAAAAAAAGCAGCCTGCATAATGGTATTAATGCGACCACCAAGCCCCAATTCCTTGGCAATTTGATAGGCATTAATAATGTAAAAATTGATGTGTTTATCCCGCAATGTCTGTTTGACATTATTAGGTAATATAGCATCAATGCTGTCCGCGTTATAAGTGGTGTTCAACAAAAAAGTTCCGCCATCAACGATGCCAGCCAGCATGTCAAACTTAGTTAAAAATGTTTGGTTATGGCACGCGACAAAAGTTGGGTGTGTTACTAAGTAAGCACTATGTATTGGCTGTTTACCAAAGCGTAAATGCGAAATGGTGGTACCGCCACTTTTCTTGCTGTCGTAGGCAAAGTAGGCCTGACAGTATAAATCGGTATTATCGCCGATAATAGCACAACTGTTTTTATTGGCTCCGACCGTGCCGTCACTGCCTAAACCGTAAAAGCGACAACCACCTTGTGGGTGTAAATCGGGACGTGGAATAACGGTTAAAGATGTGTGACAGACGTCATCGTTAATACCAACCGTAAACTGTTCACGCGGTGACGGGGCGGTAGCATTGGCGTAAATAGCCGCGACCATGTCAGGAGTGAATTCTTTACCGGCTAAGCCGTAACGTCCCGCGATGACTTTATTAACTTTTACTGTGGCCTTAACGTCCAAATATAGCGGGTCACCAACTGCACCATTTTCTTTGGTACGATCTAAAACGGTGATTGTTTTCACGCTGGCGGGTAAGGCTTGGCGCAAGTGCTCTGCCGAAAATGGTCGGTATAAACGCACTTTGATTAAACCAAATTTACCATTTAACTTGGGTAAAGTTTCGGCAATCGTTTCACAAGCAGATCCCATTGCTATAATAATGTGTTCGGCGTTAGGATCGCCAATGTAATCAAACAAATGATAATTGCGTCCCGTCAATTTGGCAAATTTCTCGAAATATTTTGAAACAATTTTCGGCAATTCGGCTACGTAGGTGGCGGCAGCTTCGCGGTGTTGGAAAAAAGTATCACTGTTTTCGGTAGTGCCGTACGCCACGGGGTGCTCGGGATTCAAAGCGCGGGTTCGTAAATGCGTCAAGGCTTTATAATTTAACATTTTTTCGGCAACAGTACTGTCGGGAACAGCTATTTTATTAAACTCGTGACTGGTACGGAAACCATCAAAAAAGTGCATAAATGGGTAACTGGCTTCGATCGCAGCTAGGTGGGCAATTAAAGCTAAGTCGGCATTTTCTTGCACCGAATTTGAAACCAACATGGCAATGCCAGTACTGCGACAAGCGTAAATGTCGCTGTGGTCACCGAAAATAGATAAAGCGTGTGTAGCGACCGTACGGGCGGCCACGTGCACGACGGCGGGTAATAATTCGCCAACCATTTTGTAAAGGTTTGGTATCATTAACAGTAAACCTTGACTGGAAGTAAAGGTGGTTCCTAAGGTACCGCCAAGTAGTAAACCATGCAAGGTCCCCGCGGCACCCGCTTCGCTTTGCATTTCGATTACTTCGGGAACTTGACCCAACAAGTTGGGTTGGCCTTTGGCCGCCCATTGGTCACAGTATTCCGCCATGTCGGAACTAGGGGTAATGGGGTAAATAGCAGCGGCCTCAGTTAATAAGTAGGCCATGCGTGCCGTTGCTTCGTTGCCAGAAATAGTTACTAAGTTTTCTTTTTTCATATAGCCACTATACCACATTTTTATTGTGGGCGCAAAAGGTATTGCCCGTCATTAGATGACAAATTTATTAAATTTGCATATATGAAGTTATGCAAAATATCGCAGTTGTTTTTGGCGGCCAAAGTACAGAACACGACGTTTCAATTTTAACGGGCTTACATTTGGCACAGCACGTTACGGATGACTATCACGTTATATTGGTTTATTTAACTAAAAATAATCGTTTTGTATACGGTAGCCGTAAAATTGATGATTACATTTCGGGCAAGGCTGGTCGTGCTAGGCTTTTTAAGCGGTGGGATAAAATCGCGTGTGTGGTAAATTGCTGTCACGGTGGTGCGGGGGAAGATGGTACTTTGGCGGCGGTTTTGAAATTCTATAATTTACCAGTCACCAGTTGTGACCCACTTGCGGCATGGCAGCAACAAAGTAAAATTGCTACACGTGAAAAGTTGACAGCGGCGGGCTTTAAGCAACCACGCTTCCAAGTGTTTACTGATTTGGCGTTGTCGTCATTAAAACTACCACTACCAGTAGTGGTTAAACCCGATTTGCAAGGTAGTTCTATTGGGGTTGCGGTAGCACATAATCAAGACGAATTACGCACAGCGATAAAAACTGCGTTGGCGTTAGGCTCACGCGTAATTGTGGAAGAATTAATTACGGAAATGCAAGAAGTTAACATTGCCGTTATGCGCAGTAACGGTAAAATCATTACTTCGGGATTAGAGTTGGTGGGTAAACAACAGTTTTTTTCGTTTGCTGATAAATATTATAATACTGACAGCGGTTTTATTAAAAAAGGTACAGTAACGCCTGATACGGTGTATTTGAATAAAATTGCTCCGCAGGTTGAAAAGTTGGCGGTAGCAGCTTACCAGTTATTTGCCTCGCGCGGGGTGGTGCGAACCGATTTTATGGTTAGTGGTGAACAAATCATTTTGAACGAAAACAATACCGTGCCGGGCTTTATGGCCTACCACCTTTGGTTGAAAAAAGGCATACCTTACGGGGTGGTTATTGATGATATGATCAAAGACGCTATTAACCAACACCAAAAACAACATTTTATTACTGAATATCAAAGCGAAATATTACGTAAAAATCGACAATTAGTTCTTGAAATTTAATGACAATTATGGTACAATTTTACTTGTATTATGGATAAATACGATAGTTCAATTTTATTAAGCAAAGCACCCGCCGTATTTATGGCGAATGCGTTTTTAGACGGCAGTATCTTGGGTAATGGTAAAGTCGGTTTAGCGATCCTTGGCGCAATTTCTAACGAACAAATTTTGGTTAATCATGCCGGGCTACAACATCATGGTAAAAATGGTGTTTTGCAAGATATTAGTGACGATTTTTCAGTGTTGCGTAAGAAATTTGCGGACGGTAAAATTATAGAAGCCGAGCAAATTTTAGCCAAAGCTTTTGTCAAAAAGAATTGTCGTTTAGCCCCGGGACAACCGCAACCAATGGTTAAGATTAAATTAGATTTTTTTAACACCGGTGTAATTACTAACTATGAGCGTTTAACCGATATGAAAAACGGCGAGTTAGCGGTTGGCTTCCTGGCTGATGGTAAAGAGCAAACCTTGCGTCGTTTATCTTTGTCCAAGGCAACTGACATCATGGCGTACAATGTTACCAAAAACAATGGCAAAATTCGCGTGACCATCCAGTTACAGCCTTGTGATCCAGACAACAAATTTAATGTGGTTAAGTACGAAAATGGTTATTTCTATTTTAGTTCTCGTGCAGAAAATGGGCGCGATTATGGTTTAGTTATGCGTTTAATGGTGACGGGCGGTAATATTGCCGTAGCCAATAACGTGGTGACAATTAAAGACGCTACCGATTTAACAATATTAGCAAAACCATTTATTAACGCTGATGCGAGTGTTGAATTTGGCAAAATTAAAATGGAATTGTCCTTAATAAAGGATAGTTACAACAAACTGGCTACTAAAAATGCGGTACAATACAAAAAAGCATTTGAAGATTGCAGTTTGGCTTTGAATACAACCAAAACCGACGCCGACATTAAAGAGTTTATTGAACGTACTAATAATAATGAATTGACGGCGGATTTATTAGAACGCTTGTGGAATTTTGCCAAGTATTTATGTATTTGTTTAGATGGGGCGTTGTTATCTCCTGCGGGACTGTGGTGTGCGGATAACGATTGCGACCATGGGGTTGCTTCTTGGGATGGTGTGGCACAGTTGTTGTATTCTGGCATTCAAAAGACCGTCAATCCGTCCGCCATAGTGTCATTCTTAGACTACTTAATGGCTTACGAATCCGACTTGAAAAAAAATGCTGCTCGGGTTTATGGTATGCGTGGTTATTTTGTGCCACGAATTACGGCCTTGGATTCGGCAAGTTTTGGGGCAGTCGACGCCGCAACTTTGCACTTTGTGGCTTCATCAGCCTTAGCCGCCGATTTGTTTTACGAATATTATTTAACCACGGGTGACGAAAAAACTCTACGTAGCAAAATTTTCCCGTTCATGCGTAATGTTTTTGAATTTTATTCCGATTTCTTAAAGTTAGACGCTTCGGGAAAGTACGTTACGATCCCCAGTTACAGCCCAAATGCAACTCCGGGTAACTTGGTGGCAGGGCGTCCATTGGTGAACTTTGCAATGTCGTCATCTTCAACTATTGATTTCTTAGCCTTGCGCAGTTTGTTGGAAAATTTAATTAGTGCGGCTACCTTGTTGAAAACCGCCAAAGATGATCTTGCCGTTTGGCAAGATATGTTGGTGAAATTACCGGACTTAACCGTCAACGGGCAAGGGTGCTTAAAAGAATATACGAATTCTGTTTTTGTTGATAAAGTAGAAAACGCGGGAGTTATGCATGGCTATGGTTTGTACCCATTAAAGCATTTCTTGAATAAAGATCCGCAAATTTTGTATCGTCCTAATGTTGTGCAAGGTGCAAACCCCGAAGTGGAAATTGCGGCCAGCGTGGCGGCGGCAAATGCGATTAAAACTCGCGTGGATATGGCATCGTCTTATCAACCAACCGCTAATTTGATTATGGCGGCTTGCCAATTAACTCACGCTGACGATGTTAATGCCGTCTACAATCTGTTAATTAGAATAATCAGCAGTTCAGCAACGCCGTCAGGTTTATTTTTATCGAACGATTGGCGTGGTTCGGGTATGACTACCAATGATAAGCCTAATTTAGATGTAGCTGTTTCGTTGGGTTTGGGTACCGCGATTACCGAATGCGTTGTGCAAAGTACGGCCTCGGTTTTGAAAATTTTGCCAGTATTGTTGGAGCCGTTAATGGTCGGTAATGTTAAGAATTTAGCAACTGATTTTGCTGCTAAAATTTCAATGAACTGGGACGCCGTTAAAGGGAAATTAAATTTGAAAATTATGCCGACCAAAAACGCGACCATTAAAATTATTTTTAACGATACTTTCCGTAAATTACGCAGTAAAGATTGGCAGTGGAATAAACAAATCAATGGTATAGAGACTGTAAATTTGGTGGCGGGTAAAACTGTATCAATAGATCTTGGCTAAAACGCATATAAATAAGTTATGCCGACTATTGTTTTAACGGGTGGTGGCACAGCTGGACACGTTTTACCGCACATTGCTTTGTTACCTTTTTTGCGTGAAAAATTTGACCACGTCATTTATGTCGGGGGTGATGGAGTAGAACGTGACTTGGCCAAGACAAATGGTATACCTTTTTACCGAGTGACGACCGTTAAATTAAGACGCAAGTTGACCTTAAAAAATTTGTTAATTCCTTTCCGTTTACTGAAAGGAATTCGTGAGGCTAAACAAATTTTGCGCAAAGTAAAACCCGATATTGTTTTTT
The DNA here is from genome assembly GCA_948695535.1 of uncultured Eubacteriales bacterium. Taxonomy (GTDB): domain Bacteria; phylum Bacillota; class Clostridia; order Christensenellales; family UBA1242; genus RGIG8050. Next base: position 81,347 of record CAPRTS010000003.1, read on the forward strand.
CAAAAGGCGGTTTTGTGGCTTTGCCGGTAGTTTACGCTGCTGCCAGTTTGGGTATTAAAGTCATTGCTCATGAGAGTGATATGTCGTTAGGCTTGGCTAATCGTTTGACCGCTAAAAAATGTACAGTAGTGGCAACAACTTTTCCCCTTAAAGACCAACGTTACCATAACTTGGTGCAAACTGGGGCAATAATTCGTCCCAGTATCTATCATGGCGATGCCCGCCGAATTGCTTTGCCGAGTAACGGACTGCCAAATTTATTAGTTATGGGTGGCAGTCTGGGGGCGGCAGCCATTAATAATGCCGTGTCAAAAGCTCTACCTAAATTATGCCGCTGTTACAATGTCTTACACCTGACGGGGCGAGGTAAAGCCCTTAACCAACCAGCTTTGGCTAACTACCAACAAGTTGAATACTTAGTTGACCCTGCTGATGCATTGGCTTGGGCAGACATTGTGGTAGCCCGCAGTGGGTCAGGAACAGTGTCCGAGTTGTTGGCATTACGTAAACCAGCAGTTTATATTCCTTTACCCAAAACGGAGAGTCGTGGCGACCAAATTGAAAATGCTGAGTATTTACAGAGTTTAGGCGTGGGTGTGCTTTTACCACAAACGGAATTAACTACCGAACGATTATTGGGCACCATTGACCAAGTCTATGCACAAAGTAGTTTAATAAAAGCAAATTGTGCCAAACAGACTTGGATTGACGGTACCGCCAAAATACTTAGTTATTTACAACGTAATTAGTATCTTCGTTTAAGCGTTCGCTTATAATTTGGCTGATCGAAATTTCGTAGGCGGTGCGCGTTTCAGTTAAACCGGAATCTAATCGTTTTTGGTATTCACGACTTTGTATGCGACCAATAATTTCGACTTGCTCGCCAATGTTTAAATTTTTAGCAAAACGGGCGTTACGACCCCAAGCAATGGCGGGTAAATAGTCGCTTTTGTTGTTGCTGCGGTTGCAAGCAATCAATAAGTCAGCAATCTCGCGATTAAACGGGGTAGTACGATAAATTGGCATTTTGCAAACGTAACCCGTTAATTCAATTTGGTTAGGGTTGGTTTCGTCAATTTCTTCGCTGATTTCATTGACAAAGACCGACAACATTAACCGACTGCGTCCGTTGTCAAGTTTGTTGTAACTGCGGAATTCGCCCAGTACCGCGATGTTACAGCCTAAGGTAATATTGTGCTTAGCAATTAAGTCTTTATGAATCGTCAAGGGGATTGTGTCTACGATGTTAGACAATCGCCTTACCGATAATTGCAAATTGCAATATTCGCTCCCATAAAATTCGTCTCCGTTGGTGGGTTCGTTTACCACCAGTCCATATAGATACACTCTGTTTTCCATTTTTTTGTTTTTCTCCTTTTATTTTTTGGGTGTATTTTCTCATCTTAGGTGATAATCTCGCCAAGTGCAACGACGAATAATGCCGAAATTGCACATACTTTGTCGAAATTTATCTTAATTTAACATAACAATTTTAATTTAATTTACTTTACTGCCACTTTGTTGTAATTTTTAACTATGATTGCGGTAAAAAGTTTTGGTATCAGCGGTGTTGATGGCTATGTGGTAGATGTTGAAGTTGATATCGCTAAGGGGTTACCTGGTTATACATTAGTGGGGTTGCCTGACAACGCAATCAAGGAAGGTAAGGAACGCGTTAAAAGTGCAATTTTGAATATTGGTCAAAAATTTCCTCTCGGTAATGTTGTGATAAACTTAGCTCCCGCCAGTACCAAAAAAGAAGGTGCCAACTACGATTTACCAATAGCAATTGGTATTTTGGCGAATACTTTATGTTTTACGAAGAAACTGAGTGAGTGGGCCTTTGTTGGGGAATTATCATTAAACGGTGAAATACGGCGTGTAGATGGTGTATTACCTTTCTTGCTGACAGCTGTGAAAGAAAATATCAAAAATGTGATTGTTCCTGACGATAATTACGATGAGGCGTGTTTTGTGGACGGAGTGAATGTTTTTACTGCTAAAAATTTGGCTACGGTGCTTGATTGTTTTATTAGCGAAAACAGCCCGGAAATAATTTTGCGGCGGGTTGTCCCAGTAGATTTCAATACCATTCTGCAAGACGCCAAGTATACGTGTGACATGAAGTATGTGCGTGGCCAATTCGTGGCCAAGCGAGCATTAGAAATTGCGGCTGCGGGCGGGCACAATATTTTGTTAATTGGCCCGCCGGGTAGTGGAAAAACTATGTTAGCCAAATGCTTTCAAACGATTTTACCGCAACTAACATTTGCAGAAAGCTTAGAAACTACTAAAATTCATAGTTGTGCGGGTATGCTGGACGCACAACATGGTATTGTTTTAACCCGACCATTCCGCAGTCCTCACCATACAGCGTCCGCAGTGGCTTTGGCCGGTGGTGGAAAATACGCCCGCCCAGGAGAAATCTCATTGGCACATAATGGGGTGTTGTTTCTTGACGAGATGCCCGAATATAATCGTAGTTGCTTGGAACTGTTGCGGCAACCATTAGAAGATAATTGTATTACTATTTCTCGGGCAGCGGTAACTGTTGACTATCCCGCATCCTTTGTTTTGGTGGCCAGCATGAATCCGTGTCCGTGCGGTTATTATGGCAGTCGGCTTAACCAATGCCATTGTACCCAATCTAGCATACAAAAATATCTAGGCAAAATTTCCGGGCCTTTGTTGGATCGTATTGATTTACATATTGAGGTTGATCAAGTTACTTATGACGATTTGACAAATACGCAATTAGCTGAAGATAGTGCCACAATTCGGCAACGTGTAATGCAAGCTCGTTTGCTACAAAATGAACGTTTTCAAAGTTGCAAGATTCACTGTAACGCGAAAATGGACGCTCAAATGGTAAAAGAATATTGTCAACTTGATGCCGAAGGCGAAAAGATTTTAAAAACCGCCTTTACAAATTTGCATTTATCGGCTCGGGCTTACACCCGCATTCTAAAAGTGGCACGAACTATTGCTGACTTGGCGGGGGCGGTCAATATTTCGGCCGCCAACATCAGCGAGGCGGTATCTTATCGCAGTTTAGATCGCTTTAATCGGGGACAATTATGACCGCTGTGAAAATTATTAAACGCGGTGACAGCGAATACCCCCGTTCTTTGTTGGCTTTAAAGCATCCTCCCGCATTGTTATATGCCAAAGGAAATATAGAACTTTTAACACGCCCCATGGTGTCGGTAGTTGGTACTCGTGATTGCACGCGGTACGGATTGATGGTGGCAAAAGAACTTGGTGAGCAATGTGCATCTGCCGGTATTTGTGTGGTATCTGGCTTAGCCGAGGGTATTGATGCCGCGGCTCACCGTGGTGCTATGGGCAATACTATTGCGGTTTTAGGTAACGGCTTAGATTGCTATTATCCAGTCATTAACAAGGAATTGCAAGACGAAATTGCTGAACATGGTTTATTATTAAGCGAGTATCCGTTAGGTTACCATGGCGATAAAACAACGTTTCCGCAACGTAACCGCATTGTCGCGGCCTTAGGTCGGGTAGTGGTGGCGGTAGAGGCTGATAAGCATAGCGGGACTTTAATTACGGTACGGGCGGCACAAGCCTTGGCGAAACAAATTTTTGCGGTTCCAGGTAATATTAACTGCTATGCCAGTCAAGGTACTAATGATTTAATTGCCAAAGGTGTTGCCAAAATGCTGACGGCACCGACCGACGTATTGGCGTGTTTTGGCTCGGCGGAGACGGTTAAGGACGAAACAAATACTCGGCAAGTGACCTTTGAGCAAAAGAACATTCTGGATATTTTGAAAACTGACGAAGTACATATTGATGATATTATTGTCGCCAGTGGTCTGCCAGTACCGGAATTATCTACCCTCTTGACAAATATGGAAATGATTGGTTTAATAGAAAAACTACCTGGCAATTGTTACGTTGCTAAATAAAGTGCAAAAGGAGCAGCATGAAACTGGTAATTATTGAAGGTATCGGTAAAAAAGACACCATCAAAAAGTATTTGGGTAATGGCTACCAAGTTATGGCCACTGGGGGGCACTTCCGTGATTTGCGTAAAAATAATTTGTCGGTGGACGTCGAACATGATTATGAACCACAATACGTGATTTCGACGGACAAGAAAGACGTCGTAAAAGCCTTGAAAGAGGCCGCCAGTAAAGCTGACAGTGTTTTATTAGCAACTGACCCGGATCGCGAAGGCGAAGCCATAGCGTACCATTTAGCCTATATTTTGGGGTTGGATACTGCGGCACCGAACCGTATTGAATTTAATGAAATAACTAAGCAGGCAATTAATAAGGCACTGACCAAGCCACGTGCAATTGACATGAATTTGGTTTATGCTCAACAAGCGCGTCGCGTTCTTGACCGCTTAGTAGGCTATAAATTATCACCTGTGTTGTCGAAAAAAATTAAATCGGGTCTATCGGCGGGACGCGTACAAAGCGTTACCTTGAAATTAGTGGTTGAACGCGAACGGGAGATCCAAAATTTTAAGCCAGAAGAATATTGGGATTTCTTTGCGCATTTAGCAAAAGACAAAATCAACTTCCGGGCGGCTTTGCACTACGGGCCAGATGGTAAACGGCTTAAACCCACCAATGCCACCCAGGTTCAACAAATTGTCGCGGCCTTAAACGGGGCAGAATACCGTGTGCAGGACTTGAAAAAAACTATCACTAAACGTCACGCGCCGGCACCATTTACGACCAGTTCTATGCAGCAAGACGCGGGTTCTAAACTGGGTATGTCCTTGAAACGTATAACGGCAGCAGCACAAACATTGTATCAAGGGGTGAACATGGGGCAGCGAGGCATGATGGCCTTGGTTACATATATCCGTACTGATAGTGTACGTGTGTCTGCCGAAGCCCAAACGGCGGCAAAGAATTTTATTGTGGAAAAGTTTGGGGCGAACTTTGTCCCCGAAACCCCCAACTTTTATAAAACTAAAAAATCGGCACAAGATGCTCACGAAGCTATTCGTCCCACTCATTTGGAAATTAGCCCTGACGAAGCGGACAAATACTGTAAGCCCGATGAAGCTAAACTTTATCGATTGATTTACAATCGGTTTATTGCTTCCCAAATGGCAGAAGCAACTTTTGACAGTGTCCGCGTAGACATAATTGCTAACGGTTATACTTTTCGAGTTACCGGTCGCACACCGATCTTTGACGGTTGGCTTGCCGTTTATGGTGGCACGAAAAGCAAAGATGAAAATGATAAAGAAAAAGACAAAGAGGCTGACGAAGACGGAGCCAATGCGGGCGTTTTGCCGACCATGAACATTGGTGATGTTTTGAATTTTATTAAACTAGAATACTTACAGAAATTTACCCAGCCGCCGGCTCGTTATACGGAAGCAACCTTAGTCAAGACGATGGAAGAAAAAGGTATTGGTCGGCCTGCGACTTATACGCCAACTGTCGCCACTTTATTTGCCCGCCTTTACATAGAAAAAGATGGTAAGGCGTTAAAGCCGACTGAGTTAGGTTGCATCGTCGTAGATTGGTTGGTTAAATATTTCCCTGACATTATGAACACGGGATTTACCGCTGATATGGAAGATAAATTAGATGACATTGCCGCAAACGGCTTAGAATGGGTTAGAGTCGTTGATGACTTCTATCGGCCTTTTATTCAGGTTGTTGATGAAGTGCGCGAAACTGGTGAAGAAAATCGCATTAAACCGCAAGAAAGTGACGAAGTTTGCCCCAAATGTGGTCGTGTCATGTTAATTCGCGAAGGGCGTTTTGGTAAGTTCTTGGCGTGCAGTGGTTACCCTGATTGCAAAACAACGAAACCGTTTGCTAAACCGGTATGCAAGTGTCCCAAGTGTGGTGGTGATATTTATAAACGGCGCAGTAAAAAAGGTAAGATTTTTTATGGTTGTTCGGGCTATCCAAATTGTGATTTTGTTGCCTTCGATGAACCAACTGGTGAATTGTGTCCGAAGTGTAAAAGTCCTTTGGTGAAAGTTAAAGACGTGGTAAAATGCAGTAACCGGAATTGTCAATAAGGAGGTAATAATGGATTTACGTGGAACAACAATCATTGCGGTAAAACGCGATAACAAAACGGTCATTGCGGGTGATGGGCAAGTCACGATGGGTGAATCAGTGATTATGAAAGGTAACGCTATTAAGGTGCGTCGTATGTATAATGACAAAGTTGTGGTCGGTTTCGCGGGCTCAGTCGCGGACGCTTTTACTTTGTCGAATAAATTTGAAGAGATGTTGCAAAAATATTCGGGTAACTTAATGCGTTCAGCGGTAGAATTGGCGCAAACATGGCGTACCGATCGTAGTCTGGGTAAATTGGAAGCAATGATGATTGTGGCGGATAAAGAGCGTGTTTTGTTGATCAGTGGCGATGGTAATGTTATTGAACCAGATGGTGGCGTGATGGCCATTGGCAGTGGCGGCAATTACGCCTTGGCGGCCGCCAAAGCTTTGTTGAAAAATACTAAAATGTCGGCTAAGGAAATTGCGGTTGAAGCGATGAGTATTGCCAGTGAAATTTGTATTTTTACGAACCACAATTTAACCGTGGAAGAAATATGACCAATTCACGTGTTCAAGGTAGAGTACTGGTTTGCCAGTGACGAATTTTGGCTAGCAATATTGCGGTTACGTAGGCAATTATTTTTTCCTATAATGTCATACAATAAAACGGAACTAACTATCAGTCGGTTCCGTTTTTGGTTGGTTCAAGTTTTACGACACTTGGGCTTGTTTCTTTAATTCTTTTTGGCGCAGTTTATCACGGCGTACCAAGGCGCGAGCAATTTTTTTGTAGTCTTTCAAGATGGCGTTTTCTAATTGTTCAATACTTAATTTTTGTTTAACCGTATTGACGAAACAGATATAGATTGCTTCCCATGGTGTTGGAAAACCCATTTCGGCTAAGGCTGGATAACGATCAATAAAACGGTCTTGAACATCAAGATCAGCCAAATAGTCAGTTATGTTTTGCTCGTTATAAGCAACGGGAATTTCAAAGGGAACACGGGTAAAGACATCTTTGAAATTGTCGTTATTTAATAAGTAATTATTATAAACTAAAATCATCACATTATCCCAGTCTTCGCGGTTAGACAAGTTTAGGATGAAATCTTTTTTGTATTTCTTGCGGTAAATTGGGTGCAAGGTTTCACTGACGCGGGCCAGCGGTACACCTTGTTCGACGGCGGTGGTGAAGTCGCGGTATAATTCGGGGTGGGTAATGAATTTTTCGACATCGATTAGGTAGGTGCAAAATTTGTACAAACGCCCTTTGGTCATTGACATGGTGTATTCGGGTAATTCAGTAACTTTATTGGTGGCAAATTTATTGTAGGGGGCAATGCCACATTTGTCCTTATAAATGTTACGGTTCAAGACGAAACACGCCGCGGTTTCAATAAAGTAACGCTGCAAATACTTCTCTAAATTACTTTGCTGTAATAAAGCTTTCTTCTCGGCGGCTCGTTGCCTTTTGGCTTCGGCGTTGGCGGCGGTAATACGAATTACGGTTTCGGCTTCATTGGCTAAATTAGACATCATGGGCGTCGTCGATTGGTCAGGTTGTGGGACGGGTTCAGTGACGGGATTAGTCTCTGGTTGGGAAGAAGTATCAGTCCATTCAGTCCAATTGTTATCTAAACGAGAATGCAATTCACGTTGCCGAAACAATTCGCCTTGGGTAGTTGTTTGCAACGCAGTTTCATCGTAATCGGGCTCTGTTTCAGTAAGCGGTATAATAGTTGCTGGGGTTGCATCAATTACTTTTTCGCGTTCGGCTTTAATAATGTCGTCCAATTGCATGGCAATTTCGGGTTCAGTAGCGTAGCCGTCGTACAAAGCTTCCAAATCTTCTGCTTCGTTGTCCTCGTAATTTTGTTTGTTCATTAGTATCAAATTCTCCTTTTTTGTGATTACTGTTGTCACGTTACCATTTGAAGGTTTGTGACCGTTGGTTTGTAAGTTAATTTCGGCCTTACCTTTGTCAAAGAAAACTTGGTAAATAATGTAGGCAATCGTGGGCAAAGCGAAAACTATGCCGATAAAGAAAAATAGTGGTTGCTTAGTGGGGATACCAACTATTGATAATACAATACCAATAACGCACAAAACAACCGCTATCCAGACCATGTTCTTTCTGATAAAGTCTAACATATTTCCCCCAATTATCGATTAACCGCCCAAGTGCCGTTAACCATAATCATATATATAGTATAATAATTGTCACATTTTGTAAAATGCTATCTACTCTTGTCGAATGCTGTGGTAGCTTGCATACAACAGCAGTTGTTACTTGGCATTAGACGGACTGTTTCAATACTTACCCAAAGCATACTAATCTGTCGTATACAATATAGTTTAGTAAATACTTGCCGAAATTGGGTAAAAGCGGTAATATAGCAATATGGACATTTTTCCTAAACAAACAGTGGAACAATTAGATCGTTTTGTAATCGGTCAAACCGAAGCTAAACGGGCGGTAGCAATTGCTTTGCGTAATCGCTATCGTCGTTCACAATTGGCCAAAGCAGTGGCTGACGAAATTACGCCCAAAAATATCATAATGAAAGGGCCAACGGGGGTTGGTAAGACCGAAATTGCTCGTCGTTTGGCAAAATTAGTGGGTGCACCTTTTATTAAAGTCGAGGCCACTAAGTACACCGAAGTCGGTTATGTTGGCCGCGATGTTGAAAGTATGATTCGGGATTTGGTTGAAGTTGCTATTCGCATGGCCAAAGATAAAAAATTTGCCGAAGTCCGCAAAAAAGCAGAAACCACGGTAGAACGTAAGATTGTGAACGCCGTAGTTGCCGAAAAGAAAAAAAAGGTAACCGATATGGCAGAAAGTTTGTTGTACGAACAATCACTGGCGGAATACCGTGATGGGAAATTAGAAAACTTTACGATTGAATTGGAAGTTGTTCGCGAGATGAAACCCGTTATTGATATTCCAATGGGTGTGGGAGTAGGTATTGAAATTGGCTCTATTTTTGATAAAGTTGCCCCGGGTATGTTCCCAAAACAAAATAAGAAAAAAACAATGACCGTGGCGGCGGCTCGCGAAATGCTGTTGGAAGAAGAAAGTGACAAATTGATTGACAAAGACGCCATTAATGCCGAGGGGATCGCTATGGCGGAACAAAACGGTATTATCTTTATTGACGAAATTGATAAAATTGGTGCCACGGGAGGTGGCAATGGTCCCGAAGTTAGCCGTGAAGGTGTGCAACGCGATATTTTGCCAATTGTTGAGGGCTGTACTGTGCAAACTAAATACGGCATGGTAAAAACAGACTACATTTTGTTTATCGCGGCAGGGGCTTTTCACATCAGTAAAATTAGCGACTTGATACCTGAATTACAAGGTCGTTTCCCAATTCGTGTTGAATTAACGTCTTTGAACAAAGATGATTTCTATAAAATTTTAACGCAACCCGATAACGCAATTACTAAACAGTACCAAGAATTATTAGCGGTGGATAATGTGGAATTACAATTTGACAAGGAAGCGTTAATGTTAGTGGCCGAGTTAGCGGAACGGGAAAATGACAGTAGTGAAAATTTAGGGGCACGCCGTTTGCATTCCATCATGGAACAAGTGCTGGAAGACATCTCTTTTAATGCTGGTACTAAAAAAATCAAAGAAACAGTTGTTGTCGATAAGGCCTACGTTGAAAAGAAAATGAAACAAACCATTAAGCAAACGGATTTGCACAAATTTGTTTTATGAGCCTTTTAACAAACTTAAATGCAACTTTTGAATATCGCTAACCAAAGTGGTCTGGGTAGAGTTGATTTTTTGCACGGTGGGGGAACTGCCGTGTTTTTTTTGTACCAAAATAATTTGGTTGTCACGATGGGTTAAACAGAAAAAATTTGGTTGACAGTTGCGACAGCGAGGGCTGTGGACTTCGGTGTAAATTTGATCGGGGCAAAAGGTGTTGTCAACGCGTAAAGGCACACGGTAAGCCGCCAGCAATGCGGACACATTTTCGTGAATGATACCGGCACCATTATGGGTAAGAATGTCTAAGGTCTCAAAATCTAAACAGTCAATGGTTCGTGTATCGTAAACCAAACGGGGATCAGCGGTTTGAATACCGTTAGTATCAGTGTAGTTTTTGTAAAGCGTGGCGTGTAATAAGACGGCTAAGATTGCTCCGGTGTAATCGCTACCACCACGACTGAACAAAGCAGTGTGACCGTCGCGTTGTCCGTAAAAGCCACCAATTACCAAGGGCATTTTTCGTTTAAGTTTGTGGCGTTTTATTTGTTGGCGAGTAGCGGCCAAATCAATGGTGCTGTCGGGCTTGATAACCAAAATATCTTGAGCATCGATAAAATTGTAACCAAGATATAACGCAAATAACTGAGCCGTTAAGTATTCACCACGCGAGACAATAAAATTATAATCGTCAAGGTTGTTGCCAATGGCGTTTTGGGTATGATATAAAACCGCTTGGAATTGGCGGTATTGTGCGGGGGTTAAAAGTTGGCTGGCGATGTCGTCAAAACGTTGGATAATGCGTGGTAAGCCGTTGTCGCCATGTGCCACTTTGATTAAATCGTCGGTGACCTTGGTGTCATATATGCCATATTTACCGGGTGCTGAAACAACAATAACTTTATGTTGGGGCGAACTTTCGACAATAGTGCGACATAAACGCATATTCGCTGCCGTGGCCAAAGACGATCCGCCAAATTTGACTATTTCCACAATTATATCATATTCATAATTATGGAATATGTTTTTAAGGTTAACCAAAGCAGTACGGATTCACGTGTCGCCGCTTTAACAGCAATCTGGACTAGTAAAGGCTATACGGTCTTGGATTGGCGTGAACCGACCGAACAGAAAGCCGTTTTTTTTATCGAGCCGCGTTGTGAATTTGACGTCACACTTTTTAAAACAGCGGTAATTGGCAGTGTGGTCATTGGCTACCAACCCACAATGGCGGGGGTTACTTATTACAGTTTGAACGATGATGAACAATTTGTGCGCACGAATAATAACCTGACCGCGTTAGCGTTACGGCAAATCATTGACCAAAATTATCACGGTAAACAAAAGAAAATGTTGGTTTGCGGTTGGGGCAAGTTGGCAGGGGAAATTGCCAAGGTTTTTCAAGATTGGGAACTTTCAGTTTTAAATTTTAATTGTCACAAAGTACCCGAGTTAAAAGACCAATACGACCGACGTGCTTATTTTGAAACAGCACCATTTGAAAATTTCCCGATCATCGTTAATACCATCCCCAAAGAATTGCTAAAACCAGTGGCTTGGCGTAAACGGCGCACACCCCAGACTATTTATGATTTGGCGTCCGCACCGTACGGCTTTGATTGGGTAGGGGTTAACCGAGCCGACTATGATTACCAAATACTGCCGGGATTGCCAGGAAAATATTATCCGCAAGCCGCTGCGGAAGCCGTAGCCGACAGTATCGAACGTTATTTGCAAGCCCTTACCAAACCTAGCATCGTGTTGGGCATTACCGGCAGTGCGTGTAGTTATTTGAAGTTATTGCCAATTCTGAAAGAAATGGCCAAGGAATTTGAAATTATCCCTGTCATTTCGCCTAACGCTAACCAACCTAATCGCTTTACCAATATTGAAGATTTCAAGCAACAAATTCGCACAATTACTGGTCATAACATCATCACCAACATTGCCGGCGCAGAAACTTTGTCCAGTAATCGCCGTTTGTGTGCCAGTGTGATTTTCCCAGCTACCGGTAACACAATGGGTAAATTAGCCAATGGAATTATTGATACCTGCGTTTTAATGGCCGCTAAGGCCTTACTGCGCAACGGTAAGCCATGTATAATTGGTTTATCAACTAACGATGCATTGAGCGGCAGTGCGGAAAACATCGGGCGCTTATTGAATCGTAAGCATATTTATTTTGTTCCCTTTGGTCAAGATGATGTGGTTGCTAAGCCTTACTCGTGCGTCTGTGATTTTACTAAAATTAACGCCACCATTTGGGCAGCCTTAAAAGGCCGACAACTGCAACCAATTTTGCTGCGTGATTAGCAATAACAGGCGTTAAGTTTTTCTTGCAGTACTGCCAGTGGCTTTACGCCGACGATTGACGTCAATACTTGTCCGTCTTTGAGACATAATAATGTAGGTAACGAAACAATATGGTAACGGTGGATTAAAGCCAGGTTGGCGTCGGCGTTTACACGAATAAAACGTAACTTTGTATTTTGACGCACCAAGTCATTGATGACTGGTTCGGCCATACGGCAATTGAAACAACCACGGCCATAAAATTCAACGACGATTTTACCGCGGGCAGTAACTTTATCAAAATTTAGCGTGTTAACATCTTCCATATATATATTTTATTTTGTAAAGTGCGATCTCGCGACAAAGTAGCGGTTTAAGGCTTTACATTTATTGTCATTGTTATATACTGTAAATAGCGTTTCCGTAGCTCAGTTGGATAGAGCATCGCCCTTCTAAGGCGAGGGTCCCGTGTTCGAGCCACGGCGGAAACACCAAATATAAAGTAAGATTTTCGTTGTTTAATTACGCATTGCTGGCAGTAATAAATTTGATAACAATGTTACCATTAACTGTTTTAGCGTCTAAGGTAGCTGCGCCGTTGCCGCCACTGGGAGCATGGCAGTTTCCGTTAACAGTATTGGTGGTAATAGTAAAATCGTCATGGTCTCCAATAATGGTAAGTTCAAGGTTACCATTAGTGCTTTTGGTATTGATAACTGTTGCTTTAATTGCGGAAGAGTGTACGTCGCCGTTTGTTGTTTTCAAGTTTATTGTCGTGGCGATTAAACCATTGGTCCTAATTTCACCATTGGTTGAAGTGAGGTGAATAGAAGTGGCATTAATGTTTTCGGCTTTGATTGTACCGTTAACCGTCTTAGCGTGCAGTTCATTTGCGACTTGTAAATTGTTCAAAGCGATGTTCCCGTTAGTTAATTTTACAGAAAAACTTTGAAAATTAAAGGTGTCAAGATTAAGGTCACCGTTTGTCGATTCAAGGTCGAGTTTGTGCGTTGGCGGAAGGGTGATGCGCATTTCTGGGATATAAAAATTAAACATGGTAAAATGAAATTGGTAGTTTTCTGTAACGGTAAGTTCATCGTCATTGGTTAACTCGATCGAATATTTTACGTGTTCACTTTCTTCATAGGTGATATTCAGCGTGTCACCGGTAAGTAATATGACTTTTGAGTGTGATACTTTGATTTTTGCACTGCTTAAAGTTTGCACTGGATTTTCCGGTTGAAAACTGCGACTTTCCCACGTCGCCGTATCCAGTTTGCGAAAGTCCCAATCAAGCAGGCTCATGCCACTTACAAAGGCAACCCCGGCCAGCAGTACCGCAATCAGTGCTATGATCATCCATTGCTTTTTCATTATTTAAGTTCTCCTTTTTGCTTCTTAAAATACCAACCGAACAACAGTTTCCAAATCAGGCTGGTTGCTTTGATAGCACCTTGACAAATCTTAATCGTATGCGGAACAACGACTCCGGCAAGTGCAAAACTGACTAATGTGACCGCAGCGTAAACCAGCCGTACGCCAATAGCAATGCCCCCACTGAATTGAGCAAATAATGATATTATACTGGCGGCAATCATGGCATAACCGACCGTGAGTATGGTGGCAACAATTGACCAAATTACTACCACTGCCGCCAGCAACACCCAAATGAAAATTATAACTTCCATGATAAAAATTGTGGTCGCAAAACTGCCGGGTGTTGAAGCTTTTCGCGGTAAAGGGTTTGTCGGTAAAGTACAACCGTAGTCGCTCATGATTTTTTCGGCCGCATCTGCGGGATTGCCAAATTCGTTAAGAATCTGTTTTTCACTTTTACCGGCCTCACTTTGGTCAGCATACAATTCGTGATAGTAAGCGAGTACTTTGTTTTGCTCATCTTTTGGTAATTGCCGTAAACACTTTTTTAATTCCGTTTCCCATTCATGTTTGGTCATTATTTGTTCGCCCTCCCGCAAATAAATTGATACACACGATTAAATTCGTCTAAATCGGCGGTAAAGTCTTGGACTTTGCGCCGTCCTTTGTTTGTGATTAGATAGTACTTGCGTAATCGGCCGTTAAATTCTTTGGTGCGTGTGGTCACCATGCTTGTGCTTTCCAATCGTTTCAAAATGGGATAGAGAGTAGATTCTGAAATCTCAATATAGGGGCTGATATCAGCAATGATTTTGTAGCCGTATGATTCTTCTTCGGTAAGAGCGGCTAGGACACAAACTTCTAATAACCCCTTTTTTAATTGTGTATCCATTATCATTCTCCTGTCGCATCTTTATATATATCGCATAACGATATATTATGTTATACATAGTATATAATTGTTTGTCAATAGTTTTTATGAAATTAAAATGGTTTAGTCGTTTAAGCGGGTATTTTTTAACGGCAAAGTGTTACCCACCAGGTGAGTGGTTAAAATAGCGTTTTCAAAATTAAGGCTTTGTGTTACCTTAACCTAATTATTTAAGAGGAGTTAACCAATGATTACTGACGCATTTGATCCGCAAACACAAGCCTTAATTACGCCACAGAATTTTTATGATCGGCCACAACAATATTTGGTCGATATTTGTTTGGTAACTTTTTCAAAAGTAATTAGTGAAGCAATTATTCATCAGTTCAAGTGCGAAAAAATTGCCGAAGTCTCTTTCTGCAACGGAAAATACCCGGTCTATAAATTTGCTTATCATGGTAAAAGCATCGCGTTTTATTTATCACAAATTGGCTCGGCTATGGCCGCCGAAATGGTGGTGGAAGTGAATTGGCTGATTGGTGCGACCAAATTTATTATGTTTGGTTCTGCGGGTAGTTTGGATGCCACCAAGACTAGTGAAAAATTTGTAGTGCCCAGTGCCGCTTACCGTGACGAAGGTATGTCATACCATTACGCACCGCCACAAGATTACATTACGGTCAAGAACAGTGGGCGAGTAACGGAAATTTTTACTGAATTACAAATCCCGTTCGTGCTCGGGAAAATTTGGACGACCGACGCAATTTTGCGCGAGACGGTAGGGCAAGCCGCCAAACGTCGTGTTGAAGGTTGTATCGCGGTTGAAATGGAAGTGGCTGGTGTGCAAGCGGTTTGTGATTATCACGGTTGGGAATTATACGACTTTTTAGTAACTGGTGACGTCTTAGCGGAAGATAGTTATACGGTTGGAACGTTGGCGGACGCGCACCATAATATCGATAAGTTGCAACTGGCTTTGGCCATCGCGGAGCGACTTTAATGGAATTAGTTAAAATTGGTGAACGCACCTATTACCTTAAAAATGCGACGAATATCGGCATCTACCGTGTGGATGAGCAAAATGTTTATCTTATTGATACGGGTAATGACCAAGACACTGGTAAAAAGATTCTTAAAATTATTAACGAACAAGGCTGGCAAATTAAAGGCATTATCAACACGCACTCACACGCCGACCATATTGGTGGTAACCGAATTATCCAAACTCGCACGGGCTGTGTGATTTATGCTAATGGTATGGAACAGTGCTTCACTGAGTACCCCAGTTTGGAACCATCTTTGGTGTATGGTGGTTACCCGTTTGGTGGACTTCGTAATAAGTTCTTGTTGGCTAAGCCGTCATTGGTTACTCCCATTGAGGATAACTTACCGGCTGGCTTATCGTTTGTGTCCTTACCCGGGCACAGCATGAACATGGTGGGTGTGAAAACAGTTGATAACGTTGTTTTCTTGGGTGACGCGTTGTTCAGTGCGGAAACAATTGCAAAATATCACATTTTTTATTTATACGACGTAAGTAGTTTTTTAACAACTTTGGATCAGTTATCCAGCCTTAATGCCACGATGTTTGTCCCGGCTCACGGCCCAGTAACGGATAATATTGAAAATTTAATCAAACTTAACCGCGAAAAAGTTAATGAAATTTGTACTTTTATTACCCAAGTTTGCTGTACTGCGGTAACTTTTGAAACTCTTTTACAAATGTTATTTGAACATTATCAATTACGTATGGACGCTACGCAATACGTTCTAGTTGGTAGCACCGTACGTTCTTATTTGGCTTACTTATGTGATGTGGGGAGATTGCAATACTATTTTCAAGATAATCAGATGTTATGGATTAAGAAAACTATTGTTGATTAATGCCTGATAAATCGCTATTGCAATGCGGGTGCGCTTATGATAAACTAAACTTAATTAACAAGGAGAAAATATGGCATATACTGGTTGGGAATTGGGTTTTGAATCTTCACGCAGTGGTGCAGCACGCGAAAGTTGGCCGCGACAAATTAACCTATTCACGAAAGAAGCAAGTACGGAAATATCTACTGATAACTACGACGAAAGGGAACGCGGTTTTGAATCGTCACGAACTTTCCGCCCAGTAAATAAGCGGGCAGTGAATACTAGGGTTGCTACGAAAAAATTGAGCCGTTGCGTAATCAACGAACAACCTTTGGTATTGTTAGATACGGATCTTCTGGATTGGGAAAGATAAGTAAATAATTTTATAAAATTTAGTTGACTGGTGGCGTTAACTTACATATAATAAGGTTGAACAGTTGAAATACTATTCAAATAAAAAGCGAGGAGGTACGCAATGGCTACTGAGGAACAAACGACTGACGCTTTGCGTAAATTGCGTCAAATGTTACCCGACGATGATACGGTGTACAACTTGGCGGAGTTTTTTAAAATGTTTGGTGACCCTACGCGTGCCAAAATTTTGCAATGCTTACACATGCGAGCATTGTACGTGGGGGAGTTAGCTGACGTTTTGGGAATGAGTATTTCGGCTGTCTCGCACCAATTACGCGTTTTGCGTTCGGCAAAATTAGTCAAAGGTGTGAAAGAGGGTAAGGAAGTTAAGTATTCGTTGGACGATGATCACGTAAATCAAATTTTAGATTGTGGTCTTACTCACGTCAATGAACAATAAATTTTTTTTGACGAATACTCGAACAGTTACTCAACTATGCAAATATGAAACCAAAGGAGTAAAGTAAAATGACCAAGGTATTTAAGTTAAAGGATTTAGATTGCCCTAATTGCGCAACTAAAATGGAACAAGCTATTTGTAAATTGGCCGCAGTAAATAACGCTAGCGTCAGTTTTATCAGCCAAAAATTGGTGATTGATGCCGAGGATAATCAATTTGATGACGTCATGCAAAGGGTGGTTAAAGTCTGCCGCCGAATTGAACCAGACTGCCAAATTGTATTGTGAGTGAACAATGAAAAAGTTAACTAAGCAGTTAATCCGTATCGTCGTGGCGCTAGTGTTATTTATTATCGCTTTTACCATTGACAAAATTCTTGACTTAGGTGTCGTCTTGCCTGCGCCGTACGGCTGGTTATTGCCGTTTGGTTTATACTTAGGCATTTACTTGCTGATTGGTTACGACGTATTGTGGAAAGCAGTACGTAATCTCGGGCGTGGTCAATTCTTAGACGAAAACTTCTTGATGATGGTGGCCACTCTTGGGGCCTTCGCGTTAGCAATTTACCGTGGTGTCAGCGGACAAAGTTTGGAAGGTTTTGACGAGGCCTGTGCGGTGTTATTATTTTACCAAGTCGGCGAATGGTTTCAAAAATACGCTACGGGACGTTCACGGCGTTCTATCACCGAATTGATGGACATTCGTCCTGATTACGCTAATTTACTGGACAGCGGTAATACGACGAAAACTGACCCCACGGACATTAAAGTCGGCGACCTAATTATAGTTAACCCTGGCGAAAAAATTCCTTTGGACGGGATTGTTGTCAATGGTGCGTCCAGTGTTGATACCAAGGCGTTAACCGGAGAGGCGTTACCCCGCGAAGTGGCCGTGAATGATGAGGTAATCAGCGGTTGTGTTAATTTGACTTCGCAACTTACTGTTCGCGTAACCAAAATTTTTTATGATTCCACGGTAGCTAAGGTTTTAGATTTGGTAGAAAACGCTGCGATGAAAAAAGCCAAAGCCGAAAACTTTATCACTAAATTTGCTCGTTATTATACGCCAGCGGTGGTTCTGGTGGCGGTATTGTTGGCTGTTATTCCTGGTGTTATTACGCGTGCTTGGGCAACGTGGGTTTACCGTGCACTCAGTTTTTTGGTGGTGTCCTGTCCGTGTGCTTTGGTCATTTCTATACCAATGTCATTTTTTGTCGCCTTAGGCACGGCGTCGCGACAAGGTATACTAATTAAAGGTTCAAATTATTTAGAGCAATTAAATAAAGCCAATATTTTTGTCTTTGACAAGACTGGCACTTTAACTAAGGGTAATTTTGCAATTACTGCGGTGGTACCAGCCAGTCAAAAAACAGAAATTTTACGTTTGGCAGCAATCGCGGAAAAAGATTCTAACCACCCGATTGCGCGTGCGATTGTGTCCGCTTATGGGCAAGATCTGCCGCAAGGGTACGCTTTGACGAACGTAGCGGGACAGGGGGTGATTGCGCGCAACGCCGATACTACAATCTATTGCGGTAACGAAAAATTATTGCGAAATCACCAGATTGCTTTTGTGCCGTTAGCCACGACTGGTACGGTGGTATATGTTGCTAAGAACCAAACGTACGTTGGTGCGATTGTCATTGAAGACGAAATAAAGCCGGAAACTGCGACCGTGATTGCTGAATTGAATAAGCAGAACCGACAAACGGTGATGCTGACGGGGGATAACGAAAAAGTGGCTGCCCAAGTGGCAAAACGCATTGGTTTATCGGCCTACCAAGCGTCTTTATTGCCACAAGATAAAGTGACTGCTGTTGAACAATTGTTAGGTACTAAACACCAACGTGACGTATTGTGCTTCATTGGCGACGGCATTAACGATGCACCAGTTTTAACACGAGCTGATGTGGGAGTAGCGATGGGCGCGATGGGCAGTGATGCCGCTATTGAAGCCGCTGACGTGGTTTTGATGCGTGACGATTTGCGTGGGGTGTTGTTGGCAAAAAAAATTGCTCGCAAAACGATGGCAATAGTCCAGCAAAATATTATTTTCTCGCTTGGAGTTAAATTGTTGATTCTAATCCTGGCGGCTGTGGGTATCGCCAATATGTGGTTAGCGGTCTTTGGTGATGTTGGTGTTGCTGTGTTAGCGGTTCTTAATGCTTTAAGGTTGAATATTACTGGGCGTGAAAAAAGCCATTGTCAACCGCGAACAAAATTGCTAAAATAAACCCTTGTAAGCAATCACCAAAGTAAGTAAGCAAGCAACCGCTATTCATCTATTATGAATAAAGTTTGGTGATCAATCGTCAAATTGTAGGAGTGATATAATGCGAGTGCAGTTAAGTGATCATTTCAATTATCGTAAGTTACTACGGTTTGTCCTGCCGCCAATTTTAATGATGGTTTTCACTTCTATTTACGGGGTTGTTGATGGCTTTTTTATCTCTAATTTTACGGGCAAAACGCCGTTTGCGGCGATCAACTTAATCATGCCATTTATCATGGTTTTGGGTTCGGTTGGTTTTATGTTAGGAACGGGTGCCACCGCGATTATTGCTAAGTTATTAGGGGAAGGAAAACGCGAGGACGCCAATAAATATTTTTCTTTGTTCATTTATGTAACTTTTCTTTGCGGGGCATTTTTGGCGATTATAGGTGAATTGCTCGCTCCTAATGTGGCCCACTGGTTAGGGGCAACGCCGGAAATGTTACCTTATTGTGTGACGTACGGGCGCATTGTTTTAAGTACCGTACCATTTTTTATGTTGCAAAATGTTTTTCAATCTTTTTTCTCGACGGCTGAAAAGCCCATGTTAGGTTTTATCATTACGATACTGGCCGGTTGTGTTAACATTATTTTAGACGCAGTGTTGGTAGCGGTGCTTAAAATGGGCGTCAGTGGTGCCGCCATCGCAACCTGCGTCAGTCAGGTACTGGGCGCTATTGTCCCGTTGCTTTATTTTACTTGCCGGAATTCAAGTCTGCTGCGTTTGGGGCACGCAAAATTTAGTTGGAAAATTATTTTTAAGGCGTGCTCAAATGGGGTATCCGAATTTATAGGCAATATTTCTGCTTCTATTGTGGGCATTGTGTTTAATTTTCAACTGATGCGGTTGGTCGGTGAAAATGGGGTTTCGGCGTACGGTGTAATGATGTACGTAAACTTTATTTACGTTGCAATATATATTGGTTACGCGATCGGTACGGCACCTTTAATCGGTTATAACCATGGGGCACAAAACACCAACGAACTGAAAAATATTTTCAAAAAAAGTATGTTGTTAATGGGAATTTTTGGAGTTTGTATGACCGTGTTAGCGTTAGCCTTGTCCGAACCGATTGCCAAACTTTTCGTGGGTTATGACCAAACTGTATTTGCTATGACTAAAAACGCATTCCGCTTGTATTCGTTCTCTTTTGTATTTTCGGGATATTCGATTTTTGCTTCTTCTATGTTTACTGCTTTTGGTGATGGCCTTGTTTCGGCAATTATTTCGGTGATGCGCACGATTGTCTTCCAATTATTGACGGTTCTGGTGTTGCCGATTTTCTTTGGCGTTACGGGCGTTTGGATTTCGATGTTGGTTGCCGAAATTTTAGCAATGTTGGTCGCGGGCGTTTTCTGTTTAACTAAACGTAAAAAGTACCATTATCTGTAAAGCAGTTATTTTTTGTTTTTAAGTTTATAACCAATTTTGCCACCAATAATTACCATACTGTACGCATACAAACATAAGCCAATAATGCCAAAAACCGTGGGTAGCAATATTTCGCTGTTTTGCAGAAGGTAATTGAAAAATGTTAGGCCACTGGTTTCAATCACTAATAACGGCACTAAAAAGCCGATAATGATGAAAACAGCACTGATGGTCAAGCCGGGCACTAAATGGTAGGTATAGAGCCAATTGGCCAAGAAACTTAAAATGGCCGTGACCAATTGAATGGCCGCAGCGATGGTTAAGGCTAGGCTGCGATAATTTAAGGCGTAAGGGATAACAAATAATAACAAGGCGGTAATCAATGCGGTCGTGGCCATTAAGTTGTATTTCAATTTCTGCTTATGCTTAGTGGGCTCTTGATTGGTTGCACCCTTGCCGTCAATGACTAAGGAATTACTTAAAAGGGAGAATTTATCGTGGATAAGATTTTCAATCGCCGTAAGGTTAGTGTAGCGAATTTGGTGTTGCACTACGTAATCTAAAACCTTGAAAGTGAAGGTGACACCACCGAAGATTTGACCTTTTTTCAGGCAGTAAATAATAAATTCAATTTTTTGTAGACTGGTACTTGGTAAAGCGTAAAAAAGATGGGGAGTGGCAGTGACTCCGTTATTGAAGTTAAAAATGAAATTGTTGCCTTTGATGTATAAGGCATTCTCTTCTTTCTTTTTGTTAGTAGGGATGTTGCTGAAAATGGCAACCACGATTACGCATATCGCTAAAAGACCGACAATGTTGTTAAGTGGATTTTTTATAGTGTCTTTGACAATAGCTAGAATAATTCCCGCCAAATTGATGATAAGGTATACGCCAATACTGAAAAATAAACAGAACTTAATCAAAGTATTGGATATGGTTACCGTTTCAAAAAACTTAATGTCGAAGTCATTGACTTTTTTAGTTTCAAAAATTATTTGCTCGGCAATGAGATTGTTTTTAATAGTGTCGATTTGTTCTTCTGTTAAATCCGTCAAGTACGTAGCCAGATGTTCGTCTTTCATCATCTTGATTATATGAAAAATGTAGCAATTTTCCAATCAAATTTTGTTGTAAAAAAGACCCAAGCCATGATTGCGATTTGGGTCTTTATTGATACTATTCTACAAGCTTAGTGCATCTTTTCTGGATCGCAGGGTAGAATTGGCGAATTGGTTGTATCACCTACGTGTTCAGTGTTAACTGGTGGCTTGGGTTTGATGTTGGGGTTATCAGGAAGGTCTGGGTCTGGAATGATAGTACCATTGTTAACACTGGCACCTTTGGTTAATTCAGTAGCGTAACCCAAGCCAACACCGAATTTAAACTTCATCTTTTTGGTTGTGTAAGTTACGCCAACCATGCCACCAATTTCAACATTATTGCGTTGTATGTTAAACAAGGATGATGCACCGAAGTCCAAAGAAAAGTCTTTGTTCAAAGGGATGTTGTAGTTTACGCCTAAACCGAAGGGGGTGCTGACACCATTTTGGTCAAGGTTAATACCTGCTTTAAGTGGCACTGACAAACGATGACCATTGTTAAAAGTGTAACCCGGTTCAATTTTACCCAACGCTTGGAAAGCGTGGTCGCCTTGGTAATTGATTATAGCGTCTACTTCGCCACCATAAGTCAAATCGAAATCGTTCGTCCAAGTGGTACGCGCGTCGGCACCAACGGCGATAGTAGTGTTAGTGTTGAAAGCGTCAGCCCGCAGTTCCAGTGCGTTAAATTTAGTTTCGCTGTTTTTGGTAGCGGTGCGGTTGGTTTTGGTGGCGCTGATAATCTCGTCGGCTTTCAAGTCTTTGACGTTGTAGCCCAATTTTTCTACGTGTGAAAGCAACGCGTTCATCGAATATTGTTGTGCGAATTCTTTAACGTAGCCACGACGCATTTCTACGGTACCAAACATATCTGCGGGTAACAAGGTGGCGGTTTCGTCAATTACTTGCAATAAGTTAGTGTAATTGGCCTTAGTTTGGTTAGACTTGGTGACCATGACTTTGGTTTTGTTCAAATTCTTTTCAATTTGCACTGCTTTGGTCGATTTACCACCTTTGCCATAATCGACGTATTGCTTGGCGTCGGATTTGGCCATAGCCAAAACAATTTCCGTTTCGTTACGTACATCACGTTCGCCTTTGGTGTTGAAACGTAAAAATTCGTTAACGTGGTCGTTTTCATCCAACAACATAATTTCGGCAGCATCAGCGCGGAAACGGCTTAACGTTAAAGTTTCCAGCATTAAGTGCGTATAGTGTTGAATCGAACCATTAATGACCGCAGCGTTTTCGGTACGGTCTTTCGCGATCTTATTAACTTCTTCAATTGATAAGTTAGAATTGACAATTGAATTCTTTTCCGCTGCATTGTAGGCCGCGGACAATTTCAAAGTTTCCGCGTTCATTTCGGCCAATAATTTAACTAAGTCGTTGCGAACGTCGGCTTCCAATCTTTCGTACTTGTTCATTTTGAACAGGTCAGAGTAGTACACATCGTGTAACGCCTTGTCGTTAGTAGTATATTTGCGGGTGGCATCGCGATAAATTGGCGTTGTCGCTTTGACATTTGTGGTTTTTTGGGGTGCCTTGGCAAAGGCACTGAAATTAAGTAAGGTCGCTGCCAAAACCGCCGGGGGCACTAACTTGGAAAGTTTATCCCCAATTTTATTGATTCCCGTTTTCAAAAAGTTCGTTTTTAATTTATTATTTTCCATGCTTATAAGATACAAAAAAACTGCGACAAAGTCAATATAAACGCCAAAGAATTTTTAAAAAAATATTTGACAAGCGTTTTGGGCTATGCTATTTTATAGGAACTATATTGTAATTTTGACTGGGCGGATTGAAACAAAGCCCGGCAAAACAAAAATAAATAAGGAAGGTAAAATAATGGCAGGTGTGAATCTTAAAAAGACGGGACTTTTTAAGGACACTTATGGCAAGACGGAACGTATGACTTTCCGCCGTGTGCCAGAGTTGTTAAATGTTCCCTACCTTTTGGATATCCAAAAGGAAAGTTTCAAAAAATTCTTGGATACTGGTATCAAGGAGATTTTAGACGAATTTAACCCAATTACGGATTACTCGGGTAAATGCGAAGTCTACTTCTTGGATCACTACATTGGTGAAGATGTTAAGTACGATGAAGCAGAATGCTTACGCCGTGGTCAAATGTACGTCAAGCCGCTGCGCGTGAAAGTGCGCGTGGTCTTCAAAGAAGACGCCGAAGGTAAAAAGACTAACGAAGTCATCGAACAAGACGTCTTCTTGGGCGATGTTCCGCAAATGACCGACAGCGGTTACTTTATTGTTAACGGGGTAGCCCGCGTTATTGTTAACCAGATTATTAAGAGCCCCAGTGTTTATTTCACTAAATCCAAAGACCATAAGACGGGTAAGGAAATCATCGAATGCACGATGAGCCCGACGCATGGTGCGTACATCGAAATGACTAAGGACATTAATAATGTTATCTTTGTTAGCCCGAACAAGGCGAACAAGGTTAATTTGATTACTTTCTTGCGCGCGTTGGATTTAGGCAACGATCAAGAATTATTGGAAACATTTGGTCACCACCCGTTGATTAAAGCAACTTTGGAAAAAGCCAACGAAGGTGGTCACGAGATTCCCAAGGAAAAAGCCTTGTTGGAGTTGTCGCGTAAAATGCGTCCGTCAGAATTGCCAAACGCCGACGCGATGGAAAATGGCCTGAACAATATGTTCTTTACTTTCCCGAATTATGACTTAGCCGTAGTTGGCCGATATAAGTTTAATAAGAAATTATGCATCAGCAGTCGTATCTTGAAACACATCGCCGCCGAAGATATTAAAATTGACGGTAAGGTGGTGGTTAAGCGTGACACTGAAATTGATAAGGCGACCGCCGATAAAATCCAAAACGCGGGTATCAATGTCGTGACGATTAAAAACGAAGCCGGCGATGCGGTACAAGTGATTGGTAACAACCGCGTTAATGTTAATGCTTATTTGGATTGCACGGAATATGATACCGATATTAAGGAATTGGTACATTATCCAACCTTATTAAAAGTTCTCGAAGGCAAAACCACTAAGGCCGAAAAGATTAAGGCTGTTAAAGAAAACGCCAAAGAATTGGTCATGCGTCACTTGCACAAAGACGACATTATTGCCACCGTATCGTACTTATTGAATATGCATGACGGCGTTGGTATGGAAGATAACATCGACCACTTGGGTAACCGTCGTTTGAACACGGTCGGTGACTTGATGGCGCGTCATTTCAAAGATGGTATGTTAAAATTACGTAACAGCATGCGTGAAACGATGCAAACCATGGAAATTAACAGTAAATCAATTAACCCGTTAAACATTATTAACGCCAAGGCGATTACGCGTGCGTTGCGTGACTTCTGTGCGGTATCACAATTATCGCACGTTATGGACACCAACAACCCGTTAACCGAAATTACTCAAAAACGTAAGATTACGGCGGTGGGGCCGGGGGGTATCGTTAAGGAACGTGCTACCAGTGAGGTCCGCGACTTGCACTATACCCACAACAGCCGTCTGTGTGCGGTTGAAACTCCCGAAGGTCAATCGATCGGTTTGGTTAACAGTTTGGCTATGTACGCTCGTATTAACGAATATGGTTTTATTACTGCACCTTTGCGTCGCGTCGATAAAACTACTGGTAAAGTAACCGACATTGTCGATTATTTAACTGCCGATGAAGAAGACGCGTTCTTTATTGCCCAAGCCACGGAACCGTTAACGGCCGATGGTTGCTTACAACGTGATTACATTACTTGCCGTCACCGCGATTTGATTATGGACGTGGCGCGTGAAAACGTTGACTATGTCGATGCCAGCCCACGACAATTTGTTTCCTTGGCTACGGCCTTGATTCCGTTCTTAGGTAACGATGATACTGGTCGTGCTTTGTTGGGTTCTAACATGCAACGCCAAGCAGTATCCTTAATTCGTACTGAAGTACCGTTGGTTGCTACTGGCTTGGAATACCGAGCCGCTTTGGACAGCAATGTGATGTTAACTGCTAAAAATGACGGCACGGTGGTTTCGGTAACTGCGGATACGATTGTTGTCGAACGTGATGACAATCACGAAAAGGATTTCTATAAATTAACTAAATTTACTCGTTATAATGAAGAAGCATGTATTAACCAGAAACCAATTGTACACAAGGGAGATAAAGTCAAGAAAGGTGAAGTCATTACCGACGGTTACGCGACCTGCAATGGCGAATTGGCAATTGGTAAGAACATGTGCGTCGCTTACATGAACTGGGAAGGGTATAATTTTGAGGACGCGATTTTGATTTCGGAACGTGTAGTCAAGGAAGATAAGTTTACTTCGATTGCGTTGCACTTGAAAGAATGTAAAGTGCGTACTACCAAATTGGGTGACGAAGAAATTACTCGCGATATTCCTAATTTGAGTGAAGAAGCCTTGGCGAACTTGGACGAACGTGGTATTGTCCGGGTTGGTTCGTTCGTGCGTACCGGTGATATTTTGGTCGGTAAGGTTACGCCGAAAGGTGAATCTGAATTAACCCCCGAAGAGCGTTTGTTACGTGCTATCTTTGGCGAAAAATCGCGCGAAGTTCGCGATACATCAATGCGTGTAGAAAATGGCAAGGACGGGGTCGTAGTTAACGTCGAATATTTCAGCCGCAAAAATAAAGACGAAATGGACGTTGGCGTCAACGAAGTAATTAAAGTTACTATCGCTCAAAAACGTAACATTAAGGTCGGTGATAAAATGACCGGTCGTCATGGTAACAAGGGTATTGTTTCCAAGATTTTACCGGTTGAAGATATGCCGTATATGGCTGACGGCACGCCGGTAGATATTGTTCTAAATCCGTTGGGTGTGCCGTCGCGTTTGAACATCGGTCA
Source organism: uncultured Eubacteriales bacterium (assembly GCA_948695535.1). Classification (GTDB taxonomy): domain Bacteria; phylum Bacillota; class Clostridia; order Christensenellales; family UBA1242; genus RGIG8050. The sequence continues at coordinate 107,895 of CAPRTS010000003.1, forward strand.
GTTATTGGAAGTCTCGTTAGGTTTGGTGGCTAAGACTTTGGGATGGAAAGTGGCTACGCCGGTCTTTAATGGTGCTACCGAGCAAGATATTCAACGTTTATTAAAAGAAAACGGTTTACCAGAAGACGGCAAGATGCAGTTGTACGATGGTCGTACCGGTGAACCTTTCCAAAACCGTACTACCGTTGGTTATATGTACATGTTAAAATTGCACCACATGGTTGATACTAAGATTCACGCTCGTTCGACTGGTGCATACAGTTTGGTAACCCAACAACCGTTAGGTGGTAAAGCGCAATTCGGTGGTCAACGTATGGGTGAAATGGAAGTTTGGGCTCTGGAAGCCTACGGTGCGTCGCACATCTTGCAAGAAATGCTGACGGTTAAATCCGACGATGTGCAAGGTCGAACCAAGACTTTCATTTCGATAGTTAATGGTACGAAATTACCCGAACCGGGAATCCCCGAAGCTAGCAAAGTTATGATTCGCGAATTGCAAGGTATTGGTTTCGACGTCGGTATTTACACGGCCGATAAGAAAGAAGTCGAGTTGGAAAAAATTGACGCGGCGATTGACGATACAGAAATGTTGGCGGCCACCAGTGATGCCCAAAAACAAGAAGAAGTCGAAACTGAAATTAACTTTGACGAAGACGCAATTTTCGATGAAGGTAAAATTGCTGAACCCGCGGCTGATGATTTAGAAATGTTTGACATCGACACACTATTCGATGAGGAATAAGGAGAAAAAGAATTATGTTTGAATTAAATAATTTTGAAAGTTTGAAAATCAGTATCGCCAGCCCCGACAAGATTAGGGAATGGAGTCATGGTGAAGTAACTAAGCCGGAAACTATCAATTATCGTACGCAAAAACCCGAAAAAGATGGCTTATTTTGCGAACGTATTTTTGGGCCAAAAAAAGATTGGCAATGTTCGTGCGGGAAGTACAAACTGATTCGCTACAAAGGTACCGTTTGTGATAAGTGCGGGGTAGAAGTTACGCGTTCAAGTGTTCGACGCGAACGTATGGGCCATATTGAATTGGCGGCACCGGTAGTTCATATTTGGTATTTTAAAGGCGTGCCTTCTAAAATTGGGACACTGTTAGGCATGACTATTAAAAATTTGGAGCACGTAATTTACTTTGTTTCGTTTGTGGTTACTGATCCTGGTAAAACTGAATTAGCCTATGGTCAAATTCTGTCGGATCGTGAATTGCACGAAGCGATGGAAAAATACGGTACGACCGCGTTTAAGTATGGTATCGGTGCCGAAGCAATTAAAAGTATGTTGGCGGCCTTGGATTTGGATAAAGAAATTGCTAACTGTAACGACATTATTAAGACGGGCAAAGGTGCTAAACGTGAAAAAGCTATTAAGCGTTTGGACTTGTTGCAATCGTTCAAAACCAGTGGTAACCGTCCCGAATGGATGGTGTTGGATGTTCTGCCGGTTACGCCACCCGAACTGCGTCCCATGGTGCAAATTGATGGTGGCCGTTTCGCCACTACTGACGTTAACGATTTGTATCGTCGCGTAATTAATCGTAACAATCGTTTGAAAAAATTGATTGCCTTAGGTGCCCCCGAAGTAATTATTCGTAACGAAAAACGTATGTTGCAAGAAGCCGTTGACGCGTTGATTGATAACGGTCGTCGTGGTAAACCGGTGCAGGGTGCCAAAGGTCGTCCGCTGAAATCTTTGGCCGAAGGTTTACGCGGTAAGCAAGGTCGTTTCCGTAACAATTTGTTAGGTAAACGTGTTGACTACTCGGGGCGTACCGTTATCGTCGTTGGTCCCGAACTGAAACATTATCAAGTTGGTTTGCCGAAAGAAATGGCGTTGGAACTGTTCAAGCCGTTCGTGATGAAAAAACTGGTGGATATGGGCTTGGCTCACCACAGCCGCAGTGCGAAACGCTTGATTGAACGTGAAAAACCACAAGTTTGGGATATTTTAGAAGAAGTTGTACGTGATCATCCGGTGTTGTTGAACCGACAACCCACTTTACACAAATTGTCGATTCAGGCTTTTGAGCCAGTTTTGGTCGATGGTCGCGCGATCCGTTTACACCCGTTAGTTTGTACCGCTTTTAACGCCGACTTCGACGGTGACCAAATGACCGTTCACGTCCCGCTTTCAACCGAAGCCCAGGCCGAAGCCCGCATCTTGATGTTGGCCTCGAACAACATTTTGAAACCCAGTGACGCCAAGTCGGTGGTAACCCCGACCCAAGATATTATTTTAGGTTGCTATTATATGACGCAAATGATTGAAGGGACTAAGGGTGAAGGCAAAGTTTTCAAAGACGAAAACGAAGCCATTTATGCTTACAACGTAGGCGAATTGGATTTACATGCAAAAATTACTGTCCGTCGTTCTAATTTTGAAATTGAAGGCAATATGGACGAGAAAGAAGAATTTGGCCGTGTCGAAACCACGGTAGGGCGAATTATGTTTAACCAATGTTTCCCGCAAGATATTGGTATTATCGATCGCAGCAAACCCGAAAATAAATTTGCCTACGAAATTAACAAAGAAGTGGTCAAGAAAGACATTAACAACATTATCGTTAAAATTTTCAAAACCCATGGTGCCACGATTACCAGTGAATCAATCGATAAAATCAAAAACATCGGTTTCAAATTCTCGACCTTGGGTTCAATCTCGTTGTCGGTCTTTGACGCGACGATTCCGGCTGACCGTGAACAAATTATTAAAGATACCGAGGCTAAGGTTAAAAAGATTGAACAAGCCTATGCCGAAGGTGAGTTAAGTCTGGACGAAAAGTTAGACCGCAACATCGCCTTGTGGAAAGAGGCGACCGAGAAAATTCAAGACGATGTGATCAGCGTTTTGGGACAAACTAACCCCATCCGTATGATGGCGACTTCCGGTGCCCGTGGTTCAAACAAGCAGATTATGCAGTTGTCCGGTATGCGTGGTATTATTGCGAACGTTTCGGGACGTAAGGAAGACGTGCCGACCAAAGGCTGCTACCGTTTAGGTTTGTCCCCGTTAGAATACTTCTTGTCATCGCGTGGTGGTCGTAAAGGTTTGGCGGATACCGCGTTGAAAACATCGGACGCTGGTTACTTGACCCGTCGTTTGGTCGACGTGGCGCAAGACGTAATTGTTACCGAAGAAGACTGCTTTGCGTCGTTGGGTGAAAAGCCGAAAGGCGTCGTGATGACTGAATTGCAACTTGATGGTTACGTTAAACACTTGGCCAGCCGTATTAAAGGCCGCTTTGCGGTACGCGATATTCTCGACCCGAAGAACCCAAAGAATGTTTTGGTTAAAGCTAACACAATGATTTCCGACGAAATGGCCGAATACATTGAAGCAATTGGCATCAAAGAAGTTGAAATTCGCAGTGTCTTGACTTGTAAATGCAAACACGGTGTTTGTGCAAAATGTTATGGCCGTGATATGAGCGGTCACGACATCGTCAGCATCGGTGAACCGGTTGGTATTATTGCTGCACAATCCATTGGTGAGCCGGGTACCCAGTTAACCATGCGTACCAAGCACAGTGGTGGTATTGCGGTATCGAACATTACCGAAGGTTTACCGCGTGTCGAAGAAATTTTGGAAGCCCGTGTTCCCAAAGGGGTGGCCTTGGTCAGCGACGTCGGTGGTACCGTTATTGCGGTTAACCAAGTTGACAAGCGCGTGGAAGTGGTCATTAAAACCAACGAGGGCAAGGAAGTACCGTATTTGATTCCGGCCAGCATGAAAGTTATTGTCAAGAAAGACAGCGTTGTTGAACCGGGTTCGGCCTTGACCGAAGGTGTCTTTAATCCGCACGACATTTTACGTAACAAAGGTATCAAAGCCGTACAAGATTACTTGTTAACCGAAATCATCAAAGTTTACAAAACGCAAGATATTTCGATTAACAACAAACATTTGGAAATAATTATTAGACAGATGTTGAAAAAAGTTAAAATTGAAGATCCGGGTGATACCGACTTCCCAATTGGCTCGGTTGTTGACGCGATTGAATTTGAACACAAAAACCTGCTGGCTATTAACGACGGCAAACGACCCGCACACGCCACCCGTGTACTGCTGTCGATTACTAAGGCGGCGTTGCGTACCGACAGTTTCTTGTCGGCGGCATCGTTCCAAGAAACCAGTGGGGTTTTGGTTGACGCAGCGGTTAAAGGCAAGGTTGACCACTTGCAAGGCTTGAAAGAAAACGTAATCTTTGGTAAATTGATTCCCGCGGGAACGGGCTTGAAAGTTTATCAAAATGTAGGGTACAAAAATGTTAAATAATTGGGCATGGCAATTATTGGCGGACACGGACGTTGGTCGTCCGCAATGGATCACGAACAGTTTTCCGATTATCCAAGGGGTAATTATCGCTTTGATCAGTGTCATCAGCATTGTGATGGTGATTGCGATTTTGGTGTCGCCACCGGAAAGTGGCAACGGCAATAATGCAATCACGGGTATCAGCGAAAGTTATTACGCCAAAAACCGTTCCCACAATAACCAAGGTCGCATTCGCAATTTGATTATTATCTGCGGGGTAACGATTGCAGTTTTGACGATTGTGTTCTTCATCTTGTTCGGCATCTTTAATATGTCGGGTTCTAATTAAACAAAAAGGTCGGGTCACCGACCTTTTTTATAAAATAATATGTTGCTTTTTGGCACTTTTGGTGCTATAATTTTAAGTGATGAAACAAACAAACAAACAAACAAACAAACAAACAATAAGGTAACCATTTTTGGCTGTTTGTTAGTAACGATTATTTTAATTGGCGTGGCGGTGATTACCGCGTGCGCCGTCAACATTAAACCGGCCAAGGCTGCGGGTGAACCGACCGCCACGCCGACCATTTTGGACGGGGCGACACCCGAATATACGGGTACCGCACAAAAAATTGTCACCGACTTGCCTGCGGGCATGCGTTACTATATTACTACCGAACAAATCGACCCAACCACAATTGACGCGGGCAAAATTGTGCCGAAAGGGTACACAGCGTTGGATTTTATCGAAGGTACCGGCACCCAATTTATTGACACGCAGTATTTTCCAAATGAAAATACTGGGATTAGAACCAAAGTAAATTTGTGCGCATTTGATAGTTATAGTTTCGTATATGGTGGTGCGTCTGAGGCCGGCGGGGTCGAGATGTTCTTCTCTCCTTACGAAGATGGTAATTTATTTATCTATGGTGTAAATTCCTACAGGGTACCTTTTGTTGATTCTTTCTGGGTACCAACAATTATTGAACAACATCGTAACCAACTGACATTTGATGTCTCCGGTCAAGTTTATAGTTACACTTTTAATGAACAAAATTTTGTTAGTCCAAATTCTTTATATTTGTTTTATATTAATCGCGATCGTGATGCCCACTGGGACCGTAACGGCCCGCAAATACATTATTGTTTAATTTACGATAATGACGTTTTGGTAAGAGATTTGGTGCCCGCACGTAATGCAACGAATACCTTGGGCATGTACGACCTTGTCAACGATAAATTTTATACCAACCAAGGCGATGGTGACGATTTTGTTGCGGGCGATGCCGTGAATACCGCCATTAAAGATTGGGAATGGCTGGACAGTGTGGACGATAAGCAAAACAATGTAACTTTGCAAGCCAACACCAAATATTACGTGTATTATTACACCCCAAATACCGATACCACCACGGTGACCCCGTTGGCGGTTAAAGAATTTTACGTAAATTGTACCAACC